>JANNDE010000310.1:0-4749 GCA_031387395.1 Hymenobacter sp. | reverse complement strand
GATTTGGGCTCGGGCGTGGTGCTGGCCAATAAGCTGCGCTACCGCCAGAATGGCCCTGACGGCCGCACGCTGCTCGACGACATCAAGCAGTTTATCGCCAATGGCAAGTTCGTATTCGGCATCTGCAACGGCTTCCAGGTGCTGGTGAAGCTGGGGCTGCTGCCCAACCTGGGCGGCAACGTGACGCCCGAAGTGACCCTGACGCACAACGCCAGCGGCCGCTACGAAGACCGGTGGGTGACGCTCCGCGTGAACCCCACGTCGAACACGCCTTTCCTGAAAGGCATCGACAAGTTGGAAGTGCCCGTGCGCCACGGCGAAGGCCGGCTGGTGATTCCAGACGCCGCCACGCAGGCCGCCATCGAAACCGCCGGACTGAACTGCCTGACCTACGCCGATTTCGACGGCAACGCGACCGACGTGTACCCCTTCAACCCCAACGGCGCGGCCCTGAACTGTGCCGGGCTGACGGATAGTACGGGCCAGGTTTTTGGGCTGATGCCGCACCCGGAGGCGTTTTTGTCGGCTTATAACCATCCGGACTGGGCGCGCCGGCGGCGCGCCGGCTGGGCTGGCGAGGAAGGGGAGGGGCTGCGGATTTTTAGGAATATCGTGGCGCATATCGCGCAACGGCGGCCTCACCCCCCCGGCCCCCCTCTCCTTCAGAGAGGGGGGAGCCTGATGACGGTTGGTTTGACTTCCACCTCTGACTCTGACTCTGACAAGGCATTGAATATGTTGGAGGAGGCGGCAGCTGGTTATGGAGGCAATGCGGCACTGCCGCTGCATCTGACGGCAGATAAGCGGGGCTGGCATCGGGAATTGAAAGGCTTCGGACAAGAAATGCGAAAAAAGCCTACAGCGGCCGAAGAAAAGCTGTGGGAGGAACTGAGGAGCCGGAAACTGGAAGGCTATAAATTCCGCCGCCAGCACACGATTGAGCACTATATCGTGGACTTTATCTGTCTGGAAGCCGGACTCATTATCGAGGCCGACGGAGAGGTTCACGACGAGCCGGGGCAGGCCGAATACGACCAGGGCCGCACGCACAATCTGCGGGAAGCAGGCTATAAAATGCTTCGTTTTAGCAATGCCGCCATTCTCCAACATACCAATCAGGTTTTAGCCGAAATAGCCCAAACACTTCATCATCTTACTAACCATAACCATAACATTGCAATGCCGCATTCGCCAGGCTCCCCCTTCTCTGAAGGAGAGGGGGGCCGGGGGGGTGAGGCAGCACCAGAACAACTATGAATACCCTCACCCACTTCGCCTCTCCCCAACTCCCGCTCCTGCACCGTGGCAAAGTCCGCGATAGCCTCCGCGCCCCCAGCGGCGACCGCCTCATCATCGTGACGGACCGCCTCTCCGCGTTCGACTCGGTGCTCGAAACCGCCATCCCGCACAAAGGCGCGGTGCTGAACGGCCTGGCCAACTTCTGGTTTGCCAAAACCGCGCACATCATCCCCAACCACGTACTCAAGCTCGTTGATGCCAACGCCATGCTGGTGAAGGAAGCCGAACCCATCAAGGTGGAGATGATTGTGCGCAACTACATCACCGGCTCGATGCTGCGTGGCTACCAGAAGGGCCAGCGCACGTTCTCGGGCGTGACCGTGCCCGATGGCCTGACCAAGCACCAGCAGTTCCCCGCGCCCATCGTAACCCCCACCACGAAGGAGGAGTCGGACCGCGAAATCACCCCCGAAAACCTCGTGAGCGAGGGCTGGGTGAGCCAGGTACTGTACGACCAGATGAAAGAGAAATCGCTGGCGCTGTTCAAGGTTGGTTCTGAATTGCTGGCCGAAAAGGGCATTATCCTGGTCGATACCAAGTATGAGTTTGGCCTGCTGAACGGCGAGCTGATTCTCATCGATGAGATGCACACGCCGGATTCGTCGCGTTTCTGGAGTGCCGAGGACTACGCCCGCAATCCCGAAACGGCCGAGCAGATGGACAAGGAGTACGTCCGCCAGTGGCTCATCGCCAACAAGCAGGACGGCCAGTACCCCCGCGCCCTCACCCCGGAAGTGGCCAAAGAAGCCAGCCGCCGCTACCTCGATATCTACGAGCGCATCGTGGGTGAGGCCCTGCCCACCGCCGAAACCGCCGCCGACGGCACGCCCGGCTCGGGCCGCCACGACGCCCGCGCCCGCCTGCTGGCCAACCTCGTGGCCGCCGGTATGCTGCGCGATGCCTGGGTCAACATCGTGATGGGCTCGCCCGCCGACAAGGAGCACTGCGAGAAAATCCGCCAGCAGTTTGAGGGCTACGACGTCTTCACCCAGCTGCGCGTGACCTCGGCCCATAAAAACGGCGAAGCCATTGCCGGCATGGCCGAAATCTGGAACAATAGCATCGAGCCCGGCGTCATCATCGCCGTGGCCGGCCTGAGCAACGGCCTCGGCGGCGCCCTGGCCGCCAACGTGAACGTGCCCGTGATTTCGTGCCCGCCCTACAAGGACTACGCCGAGTTGGCCATGAACCTGAACTCGTCGGTCATCATGCCCTCGGGCACGCCCAACCTCACCGTGGTGCGCCCCGACAACGCCGCCCAGGCCGCTCTCCGCGCCCTGAACATCCCACGTCTGCGCGAGCGCCTGAGCAAGGACATCCTCGCCACCAAAGCCAAGCTGCGCGCCGCCGACGAGGAATTCAAACAACTCTAAACCCGCGCCGTCTCGGCTCCCCCTCTCCCCAAGGAGAGGGGGCCGGGGGGTGAGGTTACGCCAGAACGATGTCGAATAATAAAACCCTTCTCCTCCTCGGCTCCGGCGCGCGCGAGCACGCCCTGGCCGAAAAGCTGACCCGCGACGGGGCCACGGTGCACGTACTGCCCGGCAATGCCGGCATCCCCAACAGCCACCCCGAAATCAACCCGCTCGATTTTGAGGCGGTGAAAGCCTTCGCTCAGTCCCATGGCTCCAAGCTGATTGTAGTTGGCCCCGAAGCGCCACTAGCGGCTGGTATCACCGATTATTTTGCGGGTTCCGATATCCGGGTTTTTGGCCCGACGCGTTCGGCGGCGCGGCTGGAAAGCTCGAAGGTGTGGAGCAAGGAATTCATGCGTCGCCACGGCGTGGCCACGGCCCAGGCCTGGCCGTTCCGGAGCGACAACATTGCCGCCGCCCGCGCCAAAGCCGCCGAGCTGGGTGGGCACGTGGTGGTGAAATACGACGGGCTGGCCGCTGGCAAGGGTGTGTACGTGTGCTCGTCGCCGGAAGAAGCGGAAGCGGCTTTCGATGACCTGCAGACGAGCTATTCGGGCTGGTTCAGCTTCCTGCTCGAAGAAAAGCTGACCGGCCCCGAAATCAGCATCATCGGCCTCACCGATGGGCGCACCATCCGCCTGCTGGCTACCTCGCAGGACCACAAGCAGCTGCTGGCCGGCGACCGTGGCCCCAACACCGGCGGCATGGGCGCCTACTGCCCCGTGCCCTTCGCCGATGCCAACGTGCTGGCCGCCATCCGCCGCGACATCATCGACCCCACCCTGGGCGGCCTGCAAAACGAGCAGTTCGAATTCCGGGGTTTTCTCTACTTCGGCATCATGCTCACGCCCAGCGGCCCCAAGCTGCTGGAATACAACGCCCGCCTCGGCGACCCCGAAGCCGAAGTGCTGCTGCCCGCCCTGGATAGCAGTCTGCTCGATTTGATTGAAGCCACCCTCGATGGTACCCTCGCCCAACAGGGCGTGCGGCAGCGCCCCGGCGCGTTCGTGGGCGTGGTGCTGGCCTCGGGCGGCTACCCGGCCGCCGGTTTTCCCACCGGTTTCCCCATCTCGGGGCTCGACAATTTGCCAGCCGGCGTGCACGCCTACCACGGCGCAACCAGGCGCAACGAAGCCGGCGAGCTCGTGACCAACGGCGGCCGCGTCCTCGTTCTCACCGCCCACGGCCACGACCTGGAAGAAGCCACCGTCCGCGCCTACGAAGCCTGCGCCCGCGTCTCGTTTCAGGATGCCTATTTCCGTACCGACATTGCCCAGCGCCCCGCGCCGGTCCTCTCCGCCGCCGTCGTAAATTGAGACCAGAAGCGCAACTGAAACTCATGAAGCTCCTCGCCTCCTTCGAGCAATTCCGCCTGGCTCCCCTCCCCACCGGGGAGGGGCCGGGGGTGGGGTTAGGTAAGGCCGGCCGCCAAGCCCGCCTGGCCATCTTGCTCTCGGGCCGGGGCTCCAACATGCTGGCGCTGCTCGAAGCCACTAAAACCGGCGTGCTGCACGGCCTAGCCGAAGTCGTAGTCGTGTTCAGCAACAAGCCCGATGCCTTTGGCCTGGAAGCCGCCGCCGCCTTGGGCTGCCCTATCGCCTCGCTGCCCAGCCAGGGCCGCAAGCGGGAAGCTTTCGATGCGGAAGCGGCCCAGTTGCTCCAGCAGTATCAGCCCGATTTAGTGGTACTGGCGGGCTACATGCGGATTTTGTCGCCGGCCTTCATTCAGCCGTTCGCGGGCCGCATCATTAATATTCATCCGGCTGATACCCACCAGCACCAGGGTTTGCACGCCTACGAATGGGCGTTCGAGAACAAGCTGCCCGAAACCAAAATTACCGTGCACCTGGTGGATGAAGGCCTCGATACCGGCCCCATTCTCGCCCAGCAAACCGTGGATTTGTGCGGAGCCGATACATTGGCCGAAGTTGAGCGCCGCGGGCTGGCCGTGGAGCATGAAGTTTACGCTCGAACGCTGGCTGAACTGATTAAAAAGGGCCGTCATGCAGAGCGTAGCGAAGCATCTTTACCGCAA
>JANNDE010000270.1:0-3916 GCA_031387395.1 Hymenobacter sp. | reverse complement strand
TAATAGTACCGATCCGCTGCGGGCCGTGGCGATTAAGCTGGGGATTTAAGCTCCGACCGTGTAACCACACCCCCGGCCCCTCTCCCCTGGAGTGGGGCCGGGGGTGAGGTTTTCCCGGTCGCGCCGTCTGGGCTACGGCAGTACCTTCAATACCAATTGGGAGGCGTGGGCCGGCGCGTGGTACAGCCGGTGCGTGGCGGCCTGGAAATCGGCCTCGTCGGCGTTGTAGATGTTGTCGACGTACTTCTGGGGGTTTCTATCCACGAGGGGGAACCAGGTGCTTTGCACCTGCACCATCAGGCGGTGGCCGGGCTGAAAGGTGTGCATGAGGTCCTGGACGGTGAAGGGTACGGCGGTGATTTGGCCGGGCGTGAAGGCCTCGGGCTTCGAGAAGCTGTTGCGGAAACGGCCGCGCATCACCTCGGAGCGCACCATTTGCTGGTAGCCGCCGAGGTGCACGTTGGGATTCAGGCGCGGATTGTCGGGGGTATTATCGGGGTACACGTCGATGATTTTCACGACCCAGTCGGCATCGGAGCCGGTGGTGGCCACCTGCAGCAGCGCCTGAATGGGACCGGCCAGGGTGAGGGGGGCGGTGAGCACGTCGGTCTGGTAGGTGAGCACGTCGGGGCGGCGGCTGGCGAAGCGCTGGTCGTCGGTCATGTACTCGCGGGTCATGCCTACGGCGGTGGCTTCGGAAAAGGGCACGGGGTGGGCCGGGTCGCTTAGGAACTGGTCGAACTCGGGGCCGGCGATGGGCTGCTCGAAGCCGATTTTGCCATTGGGCTGGAAGTAGAGGGTTTTTTCCTGCGCCTGTTGGGGCGGCCAGGCGTCGAAAGTGCGCCACTGGTTGGTGCCGCCCTCGTACACGGTAGCTTCGGGCAGGCTGGCCATGGCCGCGCCGGGGTTGGCATCTTTCAGGTACGATTTGAAGAACGGGGCCTCGATGTGCTGCTGGTACCAAGCCGAAGGCGAAGGACCGTAGGCCACGTTGCCCACCATTTCGCCGGTGCTGTTGGCCCAGCCGCCGTGCACCCACGGCCCCCACACAAAGCGGTTGCTGAGGCCGGGGTTCTGCTTTTCGATGGCGGCGTAGGTGTGCAGGGTGCCGAACAGGTCCTCCGCATCGTTGAAGCCGCCCACCGTCAGCACGGCCGCTTTGAGGTCGTGCAGGTGCGGGCGCGGGTCGCGGGCCTGCCAAAAAGCGTCGTAGTTGGGGTGCCGCACCAGGTCGTTCCAGTGCTTGTACTGGCCGTGGAAGTAGGTAGCGTCCACGTTTTTCAGCGGGCCCAGCTGTTGGTAAAAGGTGTAGCCGTCGGGCGTGCTCATGGCCGGGCCGTCGGGGTAGTGCGCCTGCGGCTGCGAGCGGGGCTGGCCGAAATTGGCCCAGAAGCTCATCACGCCCGTCAGGAAAAACGCGCCGTTGTGGTGGTCATCGTCCCAAAACCAATTCGTGACCGGAGCCTGGGGACTAGACGCTTTCAGGGCTGGGTGGCGGCTCAGCAGCCCAGTGGTGGTGTAGAAGCCGGGGTACGAAATGCCCCACTGCCCCACGCGCCCGTTGTTAGCGGGCCCTTTTTTCGTCAGAAACTCAATCGTATCGAAGGTATCGGTGCCCTCGTCGATGTCCTTGCTGGTCGCATGGCGCTCGGTGGCGGGCCGCACGTCCTCAAACGTACCTTCGGAGAGGTAGCGCCCGCGCACGTCCTGCATGGCAAAAATGTAGCCCTCCCGCAACATCACGCCGTTGGGGCAGATGCGCAGGCGGAATTTGCCCGGCCCATACGGCCCCGCCGAGTATGGCGTGCGGTTCAGCATGATGGGGTAACGTACCTGGCCGGCATCTTTCGGCGCGTATACGACCGTGTAGAGCCGGACCCCATCGCGCATCGGTATCTGAAACTCCTGTTTAGTGTAATGCGCGCGGGCGTAGAGCGTATCGGCCAAAAAGTTGGCCCGAAACTGCGCGTCGCTCACGCGCTGGGTGTCGGGGGGCAACGTGAGCGACTGCGCCCGAGCGACAGGAGCAGCTAGGCCGAGGACCAGCAGCCAAATAGCAGAAAACCGATTTTTCATACGCGCGGGGGAGGTGAAGTATTGCGCAAAGTAACGTCGGGCGGCATTTGGGCACCCCACGATGCCCCTAATACTTCCTCGCGCGGCAATCGTTACGGGCCCCGCCGACAAAGCAGGCCCGCCGCCTGGCGCTTATTCCGACTGGCTCACTGCTCGTGGCTACGCGCCGCTACTGCCCCCGGCCCTGCATCTGCAGCAGGCGCTTCACGTTATCGACCTCAATCTCATCGGGCTGGGTGGCGAGCACGCGGCGCAGGTCCTTGGGCGAGCGGCCGCCGAACACCACCACCGTGAAGCCGGCGGCGTGGGCCTGGGCGCTTTGCTCGGGCGTCACGCGGTCGGCATCGAGCACCACGGTGTGGACTTTTTCAGTTTTGGCTACTTTCAGGCCGAAGGCGAACTCATCGGAGGCGATTTCGAGGCCGATGCGCACGCCGGGCATGGCGGCGCGGGCCAGCCGCACCGTGCCACCTTCCTGCGTCACGAGCAGCACCTTTTCGGGCGCGACGTGGTAGCGGGCCAAGCTGCCGGCAATCTGGCGGATGAGCAGCGGCGTGCGGTCGTGCTGATGGCCGGCGGGCAGGCAGGGGTCATCCTCGTGCAGGTCGAGGTGAACGAGGGGAAAGCGGGGGCGGTGGCTGAGGCGGGCCAGCAGCGTGTCGAAGCTGATGGGCCGCTCCTTCTGAATGAGGTCGTAGGGGAAGCCACCCTTGTAGCGCAGCCGGGTAATTTCGGCGGCGGTGTGCTCGCTCACGCAGCCGGTACCGGTGCTGCCATCCTGCAAGTGCTGGTCGTGGTAGCACATCACCACGCTGTCGCGGCTCAGTTGCAGGTCGATTTCCACGCCATCGGCCCCGCGCAAGAGGGCGCGCCGGATGCCGCGCCAGCTGCTCGGCGGCCGGAAATTGAACGGGCTGATGGGCGTATAGAAACCGGAGCCGGCGTGGCCCAGCACCAGCAGTTTGGGGTTGGCTACGGCTTTGGTGGCGGTACAGGAAGCCAGCATCAACAACAGGAAAAGCACTGGCAAAGCGGCGGGGAGCAACCGGAATTTTCTCATGCGAAAACGAAGGCCGGCACGCGCCGGCTGGGCTGCTGAACGGTAAAACAGCCGCCAGGTTGTGGAGACGCGAGGAGGTGGATTCTACCCCGCTTCCACTGTTCGCGGCCGCTCCAGGTGGCCAAACGCAAACGTGAGCGCCACTACCAGCCACAGCGAAAACCACACGTCACTCAAATAGTGCGCGCCCAGCACCAGCCGGCCCAGCCCAATGAGCCCCGGCAGCACCAGCAACGCCCCCCGATACTTCGGAAACGCCACCGCCAGCGGCCAGAACAGGCTGAAATAAACGGCCGTGTGGTACGACGGAAACGAGTCGTTGTGCGGCCCCTCGGCCCACAGGCCCGAGCCCGCGTAGCCGGCCCCGAACTGCACCTCGGGCCGCAGCCGGTGCACGGCCCCCTTCAGCACGTTGGCCAGCACCATGCTGAACTCGTGGGTGAGCAGCAGGACGAGGAAGAGGGTCGCGGCCTTTTTTTTGAGGGCGTAGCGGCCAATGGCGAAGGCCAGCCCCAGCGCCAGAAAGATGATGGGCAGGCCCAGCACGTGCGTCATCAGGGCCTCGTGCACGCGGTCGACGGCGGCGGTGAGGGCGGCGAAAAACGGCGCGCTCCAGGTGAAATGCCCGTGGATGAAGCCGGCCAGCGGCTGGTCGAGCAGTAGAATCAGCAGGACACAGGCGGGCAGCGTGAGGGCCGTGAAAAGGAGGAACGAGCGGAGCGTCATGAAGTGAAAGTAGCGTGGACTCTGCGAGTCTGCGCATTCGTGCACGGAACCTCG
>JANNDE010000248.1:0-2336 GCA_031387395.1 Hymenobacter sp. | reverse complement strand
CGAGCGTACCAGCAGGGGCAGCAGGTAGTACACGCCGGCATCGACCACCCGGCGCTCGTTCTTGGTGTTGGTTTCGCCAGCTGCTTTCAGGGGCGTGTTGGTGCGGGAATCGAAACCGACGTAGGCGGCCAGAAACTGCCGCTTATCGAGGTAGCGCAGCAGGTGGGTTTCGGTTTCGTAGTCGCCCTGGTAGCTCACCCGGCCTTCAAATTCCAGGGCGTTCTTGTTATTAGAGACGTTAGCTTCCAGGAAAGTGGCCTTCACCGCTTTATACCCGGTTTTGGCAAACTCATTGGGCACGCTGCCCTCGTAACCGATGACCCGGCCCATGCCCGCGGCCATGTGGTAGAGCGTGTGGCAGTGAAAAAACCAGTCCTGCTCGGCGTTGGCGTCAAACTCAATGGTAACGACGCCCATGGAGGGGATGTCGAAGGTGTTTTTCATGGGGGAGTACGCGCCCTGCGCATTCACCAGGCGAAACACGTGCCTGTGCAAATGCATGGGGTGGCGCATCATAGTCAGGTTTTGCAGCACCATGCGCACGTTTTCGCCCTTGCGGATGGGAATGGCGTCGGCCACGGACAAGGTCTTGTTGTCGAACGACCAGATGTAGCGCAGCATGTTGCCCGTCAGCGTGAGCTTGATTTCTCGCCACTTTTTCGTCGAGTCGAGCGTGGTGGGGCGCAGCGCGCGGAGCCGGTTGTAGTTGAACTCGCCGGCCATGCCGGCCATGTCCATTCCGATGCCCTGGTCCTGCAGGCTGCCCATGCCCAATCCGTTTCTTTCCTGCCGGTTCAGCGGCCGGTCGGCGGGGGTGGGTACGGGCGCGGCCGGTTCGGGGCCGAGTTGCATGTTCATGCCTTTCATGTCGCCGGCGTTTGGCGCCTGCTGGCCCTTCGCGCCCGGCGCGGCGGGTTTGGTGGTGCTCATTTGCCCGGCCCCGCTCATGTTCATACCGCTCATGCCCATCATGCTGTTCATCTCCCGCGTCAGCTGGAAGTAATCCAGCTTGGGCAGGTCGGGGGCGTGCATCGCCTCACCCGCCCCAAAATAGGCAGACGTATAGCCCGTTACGTCGGAAGAAGTGGCCCGAAACTCGGCCGCGCCGATGGGCGGCACGGTGATGAGCACGTCGTAGGTTTCACCGGTGGCAATTTTGAGCTTAGTGACCGGAAACGGCACCACGTCGTTGCCGTCGGCGGCGATGACCTGCAGAGGGCCTCCGGCGTACTGGAGGTGGAAATAAGACGACGTGCCGCCGTTGATGACGCGCAGCCGCACGACTTCACCGGGTTTCGCGTCTCGGAAATAGGCTTGCGCCTGGCCGTTTACCAGGAACTTGTTGTAGAACACATCCGACACGTCCATGGCTGGCATCCGGCCCCACTCCTGCCGCACCTTATCCTGGAAATAGCCGGCCGCCAGGGCCTCGCCGTAGCTCTGGGTGGCCCCCTTTTTCACGGCGTACCACTCGCCGGCCCGCTTGAGGTAGCGCAGCACTTCGGCGGGCTTCTCGTCGGTCCAGTCGGAGAGCAGCAGCACGTACTCCCGCAGCGCGGGTCTGTTTTCTCTGGGCTGAATGACCAGGGAGCCGTACATCCCCAGTTGCTCTTCCAGACCGTGGGCGTGGTACCAGTAGGTGCCGTGCTGCACGAGCGGAAACGTGAACGTGTGCGTGCTGCCCGGCAGAATGGGGGCCGTATTCAAGTAAGGCACGCCGTCCTGAGCGTTGGGCAGAATCAAGCCGTGCCAGTGCATGGACGTGGCCCCCTTCAGCCGGTTGTGCACCCGCACCACGGCCGTGTCGCCCTCGGTGAAGCGGAGCGTGGGGCCCGGGAGCCGGCCGTTGATGACCACGGCTGAACGGACTTTGCCGGTGAAATTGACCAGCGAGTCCGTCACGTACAAATCGTACTCCACCCGCTTGCCAACGCGGGCCGGCCGGGGCGCGGTGGGCGCGCTACCCGGGGCAGCTTTGGGCACGGGGGCCGTCCGGAGCGGCTGGGGTGCCACGCGGGCGGGCATTGACATGCCGGGCATGGTTTGGGCCACGGCCGGCAATGCGGCCGACAGCAAAACCAGCAGTGGGAACAGGGCAGTTACTAATTTCATCTTCGGTAGTTCAGCGGCCGAGTGCGGCCGACTATGGGAGAGCCGATAAGCAGTGCGGTAGCATGCGGTGCCAAGCGGAATCAGACGCAAAAAGTGGGGTTAAAGCAGGAATTAGCCAGAAAAAAAGAGGCGCTGCACCAGTCCAACGATGACTGATGCAGCGCCCCAACTACTGGCAGTGGGCTTACATTTTCATGTTGCCCATTTTGCTGCTGTGCTTCATT
>JANNDE010000238.1:0-8204 GCA_031387395.1 Hymenobacter sp. | reverse complement strand
CCGCTCTCGACCAGCGTGGAGTGCATGGTCTGAATGGAGTCGATGACGAGCAGGTTGGGCTGCACCTGGTCAATTTGGCGGAAGATGTTCTGGGTGTTGGTTTCGGTCAGGATGTAGCAACCGGGGTGCTGGCCGTCGGCCAGGCGCTCGGCGCGCATCTTTATCTGGGCTTCGCTTTCCTCGCCACTCACGTACAGCACCTTCATCTTACGCATGCTGAGGGCAATTTGCAGCATCAGCGTGCTCTTGCCGATGCCCGGCTCGCCGCCGATGAGGATAATGGAACCCGGCACGATGCCACCGCCGAGCACGCGGTTCAACTCGCCGTCGGGGGTGAGGATGCGCGGCTCGTCTTCGGCCAGAATATCGCCTAGCGGGACTGATTTGGCAGCTTTTTTCACGTTGCTGCCGGGCACGGTGCTGGCGGGCTTCCACTGGCCGGTGGTGGTGGCCACGGTTTCTTTCTGGATAACCTCCTCAACGTAGGTGTTCCATTCGCCGCACACGGGGCAGCGGCCTATCCATTTCGATGATTGCGCGCCGCAGGACTGGCAGAAGTAAACGGTTCTGGCTTTGGCCATAAATAAAGGCTACTTTGATACGAAAGAGAATAATGACAAGGCCAGCAGCGGCAAAAAAGTTGCCTCGAAAACCGGAGTGCGGCGCGGGCCGGGCCGTAGCAGCAGGCCGCAAGGTACGTCCCGGGCCGACCGGAGATTGTTCAACTTTACGCCCGGGGCCGCGTTATGGGAATATGGCTTTTTCTACCGACCTCACCCCCACCGACCTGGCCACCATTACCGCCTTCGCCGGCCTGCCCACCGAGGCCGTGGCCTGGCTGCTGGCCAACGGCGAAGGCCGACGCTATGCCGCTGGCGAAACCATTTTCGAGCCCGGCGCGCCGGCCAATTTTATGACGGCGGTGCTGCGGGGTGGTATTCAGTTCTACGCGCAGCAGGATGGCCAGGGCACACCGGTTTTTCGGGTCGAGGCCGGGCAGGTGTCGGGGGTACTGCCCTATTCGCGGCTGCGCGAAATCAAAAACGCGGGCGTGGCTACTGCTGAAACCGTGCTGTACCTGCTGCACCGCGACCATTTCCCGGCCCTCGAAGACACCAGCCCCGAGCTGGTGCAGCGGCTGGTGGCCATCATGAACGACCGCAGCCGCGACCAGGTACGGGCCCAGGAGCGCGACGACAAGCTGCGCGCTCTGGGCAAGCTTTCGGCCGGCTTGGCCCACGAGCTCAACAACCCCGCCGCCGCCATTGCCCGCGCCGCCGAGGCCCTGGCCAAGCGTGCGGCGGCCAAGCCTGCCCTTTTCGTGGAGCTGGTGGGCCACTGCCCCACCCCCGAGGCCATGCGCGCCCTTACGGGGCTGGCCGGGGCCAGCGAGCCCGCCGCGCCCCACTCGGCCCTGGCCCGCGCCGACGCCGAGGACGAGCTGTCGACCTGGCTCGAAACCCAGGGCGTAGCCGACGGCTACTGCCTGGCCCCCGCCTTTCTGGAGGCCGGCCTGAGCACGGAGGCACTGGCCACCACGGCCGCGCTACTGCCGCCGGCGGCGCGCCCGGCCGCTTTCGCCTGGCTCGAAGGCCAACTCACGACCATGCAGCTGGTGCGCGACGTGCAGGAGGCCGGCGGGCGCATCAGCAAGCTGGTGGCCGACGTGAAAACCTACTCGCACATGGACCGCGCCGGCGGCTTCGAGCCGCTGGATGTCACGGCCGGCCTCGAAAGTACGCTCAACATGCTGGGCTTTCTGCTGCGCCAGAAGCACGTGAAAATCAGCCGGGAGTACGCGGCCGGCCTGCCGCGCATTCGGGGGCAGGTGAGTAGCCTGAACCAGGTATGGACCAACCTGCTCGACAACGCCATCGACGCGCTGCCGGAGCAGGGCGGCGAAATCACGCTGCGCACGGTTCGCGAGGGCGATTTCGTGCGCGTGTTTCTGGTGGATAACGGCGCGGGAATTCCGGCCGAGGTGCTGCCGCATATCTTCGAGCCCTTCTACACCACCAAGCAGGCCGGCGACGGCTCGGGGCTGGGGCTCGATATCGCGCAGCAGATTATCCGGCAGCACGATGGGCGGCTGGAAGTGCATTCGCAGCCCGGCCGCACGGAATTCTGCGCCTGGCTGCCGGTAATGGGCGGGTGATTGGCCGTCATGCCGAGCGCAGCCGAGGAATCTCGCTCGCTTCTTCAGAATCTTAAAACAAAGCGTGCGTGATGCCTCGGCTGCACTCAGCATGACGTTCTTTACTTCTTCTCCCTTGCTATTCTGAAAACAACTCATGGCCGCCAAAAAACCCATTATTCTCGCCGTCGATGACGATGCCCAGGTGCTGGCCGCCATTGCCCGCGACCTGCGCCAGGAGTTCAGCAAGGACTACCGGATTCTGCGGGTGAACTCCGGCCCCGAGGCGCTGGCTACTATTAAGGAGCTGCACGACAAGGAGGAGCCGCTGGCCCTGATTCTGGCCGACCAGCGCATGCCCGACCTGGAGGGCGTGGAGCTGCTCACGGCCTCCCGGGAGTTTTTCCCCGAGGCCAAGCGGGTGCTGCTCACGGCCTACGCCGATACCGAGGCGGCCATACGCGCCATCAACTCGGCCCGGCTCGACCACTACCTGATGAAGCCCTGGGACCCGCCCGAGCAGCTTCTCTACCCCACCCTGCACGATTTGCTGGCCGCCTGGCAGGCCACCCACAAGCCGAAGTACGACGGCCTGCGCCTGATTGGCTTCCAGTGGTCGCCGCGCTCGCACGAGCTCAAGGACTTTCTCAGCGGTTACCTGGTGGGTTACCAATGGCTCGATTTTGAAACCAACGCCGAGGGACGCAAGCTACTGGCGGCCAAAGGCTACGAGGCCAGCCAGCTGCCCGTGGTGCTGTTTCCGGATGGCAGCGCGCTGGCCAACCCCACGCCGGCCGCCATCGGCAGCCAGCTGGGCATCACGCAGCAGGCCTCGCAGGCGATGTACGATGTGGTGGTGGTGGGGGCGGGTCCTTCGGGCCTGGCCGCCGCCGTGTACGGTGCCAGCGAAGGCCTCAGAACCCTGATAGTTGAGCGAATGACCCCGGGCGGGCAGGCGGGCTCCAGCTCGCGCATCGAAAACTACCTGGGCTTCCCCACGGGCCTGAGCGGGGCCGAGCTGGCCCACCGCGCTTGGGCGCAGGCCGTGCGCCTCGGGGCCGAGTTCCTGGCCCCGCAGGAGGTTATCAGGCTCTGTTTGCAGGATGGCTACAAGGTCCTGACGCTGGGCGACGGCACCGAAATCAGCACCCGCGCCGTGGTCCTGACGACCGGTGTAAGCTACCGCACCCTCGACGTGCCGGGCATGGACCGCCTCAGCGGCGCGGGCGTGTACTACGGCGCGGCCCGCACCGAGGCCCGCAGCTGCGACGAGCAGGACGTGTACATCGTGGGGGGCGGCAACTCGGCCGGTCAGGCCGCTATGTACCTGGCCACTTACGCGCGGCGGGTGTTCATCGTCATTCGCGGGGCCGACCTGGCCGCCAGCATGTCGGCTTACCTGATTGAGCAGATTCGCACCACGCCCAACATCGTAATCCTCCCCCACGCCCAGGTAAAGGAAGTATGCGGCCAGGACCATCTCGAAGCCGTGATGGTAGACGTGAGCGGCAGCGTGGAGAAGCGCCCCGCCCGCGCCCTGTTCGTGTTCATTGGGGCCAAGCCCAGCACCGAGTGGATTCGCGACCAGGTGCTGTGCGACGCCAAAGGCTTCCTGCTAACGGGCCGTGACCTGGTGGCCGACCCGCGCTACGCCCAAGTCTGGAAAAAGGACCGCGAGCCCTACCTGCTCGAAACCTGCGCGCCCGGCATCTTCGCGGCCGGCGACAGCCGCGCCGGGGCCATGGCCCGCGTGGCCTCGGCCGTGGGCGAGGGCAGCATGGCCATCAAGTTCGTGCACCAGTATCTGGACGAATAGGTAAGATGGTAAATGAGTAAATGAGTAAAGTTGACGTTCTACCTGCACAGATGGCAGCAACCGAATGTCAACTTTACTCATTTACCATCTTACTACTTACCCTTCCATCAGCAGCTGCTCGGGCAGGTTCATCAGGTAGTCGCCATAGCCGCTTTTGCGCAGCGGGGCAGCGATGGCGCGCAGCTGGTCGGCGTCGATGAAGCCCTGGCGGTAGGCGGCTTCTTCGATAGAGCCCACTTTCAGGCCCTGGCGCTGCTCGATGACTTTTACGAATTCGCCGGCCTGCATCAGGCTTTCGAAGGTGCCGGTGTCGAGCCAGGCGGTGCCGCGGCCCAGAATGCCCACCTTCAGGGTGCCGCGCCGCAGGTACTCGCGGTTCACGTCGGTAATTTCGTACTCGCCGCGGGGGCTCATCTCAAGGTTTTTGGCGATTTCCACCACGTCGTTGTCGTAGAAATACAGGCCGGGCACGGCGTAGTTGCTCTTGGGCCTGGTGGGCTTTTCCTCAATGCTGAGGGCTTTTTTGTCGGCATCGAACTCCACCACGCCGTAGCGCTCGGGGTCGTGCACGTGGTAGGCGAACACCACGCCGCCCTCGGGGTCGTTGTTCGATTTCAGCAGCTCCTCCAGGCCCGCGCCGTAGAAAATATTGTCGCCGAGTACCAGGGCCACCTTGTCTTTACCGATAAAATCGGCCCCGAGCACGAAGGCCTGCGCCAGGCCGTTGGGCACTTCCTGCACCACGTACTGGAAATCGCAGCCCAGGTTTGTGCCATCGCCGAGCAGCTTCTGGAACTGCGCCTGGTCGTGGGGCGTGGTAATAATAAGCACTTCCCGGATGCCGGCCGAGAGCAGAATCGACAGCGGGTAATAAATCATCGGCTTATCGTACACGGGCATCAACTGCTTCGAAACGGCCAGCGTGAGCGGATGCAGGCGGGTGCCGGAGCCGCCGGCGAGGATAATACCTTTCATTAGGGAAACGGGAAATTGCGGGAATGCGGGCGCAAAGGTACTGCCTGGGCTGCCTTCAGATGGCGCTGCCGGGCCGGCGCAGCGGGCCCGGAGCGGCGCGTGGTGCTTGTGGCAGCCCCCTAGCCGATTACCGCACGATACCCCCTTGTGCGACCGGGTGGCCGGCTCACAACCGATTCAGCAACCGCTGTTTTATGTAAATAGTGATGCACGGTCAAAAAATATTTATTATACTATACGAAGTAGCACCCAAGTTGATTTGCAATTAAAAATATGATACCTGATAACACAAGTTACTAATTTCATTTATTCAATTCAGACTGAAAATTGCATAATTTACGAGTCAACTTCTCTTTAACCAGTGACCAGGAGAAAGCAAGCGGTGGCTTACCGTTGCATGTTTATTGAACAATACTACCTTTGGCTTCTCTATCTACGGCTCTTACTCAGGACATTAACGCCTTGCACGCCTCGCTCTTTCCGATATGAAGAAAACCCTACGCATGAAGGCCACCGCCGCCGGCCTGCTGCTTTCGCTGTTGTCCGGCCCTTTGGCCCACGCCGAAGGGTCGAAGCAGCTGACTCCGAACCGGACCAGCTCCCCTACCAGCCTCACCGACCCGGGCAACACCATTGCCGGCTACCTGATGCATGACTCGGGCCCGGCTTCGACCGGGACCTTCCTCAAGCCCAACGCCCCCGACGACCACCGGCTTTTCGTGCGCCTGAAGCCCGGCGAAACGCTTTACTACGGCCTGCAGCGCACCGACACTAACGACGGGCGCGCCGGCAACCAGGGCGACGTCATCATCACCATCAAATACCGCGACGGGAGCGGCACCGAGCAGGTGGCCCAAACCACCACGCTGGCTCGCAGCACGGCCGCCGGCAACACCAGCCAGGCGCAGCTACTACCCCAGCCCGGCGTGATTGAGGACGCGACCCAGAACCAGGCCGGCCCGAAAACCGCCACCAACTCCGCCGGCTACGACGCCCTTACCCTTACCTATCCGGCCGCTGGCACCAGCCCGCGCGACTACTGGGTGGAGCTGACCCAGGTGGACGAGGCCAACCTCTCGACCGACCTGAAACGTTCCTACTACAACTTCTGGGACTTCACGGTGGTGAGCCCGGCCGGGCAGGAGCAGCCCGGCCGCCTGTTCAGCCAGTTCTGGGGGTTCTCGTCGGGGCCTTCGAGCAGCCCCGGCGGAGCCTACCAGAACCGGCTTTCGGCTGATTTCAGCTTATACACCCTGATTCCTAACCCGCAGGACGCGACTAAATTCTTTGTAAAAGAGGTGGAGCTGGCCGGCCTGCGGCCCTACGACTTCGTGTTTGTAGCTAACTCGGTCGGCACCAGTACGTCGGGGGGCTTCGCCGAGAGCCGCAAGAGCGTGGCCGGGGCCTCGACGCCCACCGAATACAACAACTTCGTGAACGACCCCGACCCCAGCCTATGGCCGTCGGCCAACGCGCCGGTATTTATTCGCACGGCCAAGGCGTTCTGCAACCCGCTCACGGGCCTGGGCGGCGTGGCCTTCACTACCACCAGCGGCGAGCAGGGCTCGGTAACCGTGCTGATTGACCTGAACGGGAACAAGGTGCAGGACGGCAACGACGTGCTGCTGACCCAGAGCGTGACGGCCAACGTGCCGGCCACCGTTGTGTGGGACGGCAAGGACCGCCTGGGCAACGTGGTGCCCACGGGCACGTCCATCGACCTGGCGTTCACCAGCTTCGGTGCGCCGGTGAACTACCCGCTCTACGACGCCGAGGGCAACCCCGACGGCCTGCGCATCCAGAACGTGCGGCCTTCGTCGGGCGCGGGGCGCTACTTCGACCGCCTGTACTGGGACGATACCAACTTGAGCGCCACCAACTTTTCGGACCGCACGCGCCTGAATGGCGAGCTGTCGACGGCGGGCGTACACCGATGGGGCGACGCCAGCAACGAAATCGGCAACGAGCTCACCATCAACACCTGGAGCTACGGCTTCATCACGCCCATCGACCAGGTGTACGTATACGAGTACACCTGCGACAACGACAACGACGGCGTGACCGACGCCACCGACCTCGACGACGACAACGATGGCATTATGGACACCCAGGAAACCAGCGGCGTGAACCCGCAGCTGGCCAGCGGCGGCACCCTGCTCTACCTCGACGCGGCATATCAGCACCCGGTTTTTGGGCGCTTCCGCGACGTGAACAACGACGGCATCAACGACTGGTTTGATACCGACCTGGACGGCGTGCCCAACCATTTCGACCTCGACTCGGACAACGACGGCCTGCCCGATGCCGTGGAAGCCGGCCTCGCAGCCCTGGCCTGGAGCAACGGGCCCGATAACTCGCAGTACAGCCCCGCCGAGTCGCGCTTTGCCGGCACCGGCGACCCGGTGGGTCCCAACGGCCTGCCCAATGCCGTAGAAAACCGCTCCTCATCCGCAACCGAGGTGAACCAGGTGAGCTACACCCTGCCCGATACCGATGGCGACACCTTTGTGGGCGCAACCCAGTCGGTGCTTAACTACAACTACCTGGACCTGGATTCGGACAACGACGGCCTCACCGACGAGCTCGAAGCCCAGACCACGACGGCCTACGCCACCCGCCTGAGCAGCACCGGCTTTGCTACTGATACCGACAAGGACGGCCTGCGCGATGCCTACGACCCCAACAACAACGGCAGCGCCGTGGGCCCGCCCGTAGACACCGACACCGATGCCGTAGCCGATATGTTCGACTTCGATACCGACGGCGACAACACTACCCGGAGTGAGCTGCCCATCTACCTGCAGACGGCCGACTGGACCGAAGGCTTCGACACCAACGGCAATGGCCGGGCCGGCGATGAGCTTCTGGCCAAGGCCCTGGCCTTTGCTACAGCCAACCCCGCCCAGGCCGCCTACTACGCCGTGAACAACGGCGTGCGCGCGGCCTTTTTGCAGGATGCCAACGCCAATGGCATCCCCAACTTCCTGGAGCCTGGCAACGTGGCCTACCACGACGGCAACTTCAACGGCCTGGTCGACCTGTACGACCCGGCCTACGGCGGCAGCCCCGGCACCGCCCCCAAGGCCAGCGCCGTCGCGCCCGATGCCCTGTTTCGCACCATCACCGCGCAGGTGCCGCTGCCCGTGACGCTGGTAAGCTTTGAGGCACGGGCGGCCGGGGCGGCCGTGGTGCTGAGCTGGCGCACGGCCCAGGAGCGGCAAAACCACCATTTCGTGGTAGAGCGCTCCATCGATGGCCGCAGCTTTGCGGCGCTGGCCA
>JANNDE010000354.1:0-1206 GCA_031387395.1 Hymenobacter sp. | reverse complement strand
GAGCTTGCCGAAGCATCTCTGACGAGGCTAATCAGTTGGCACTGCAACAAAGCGGTAGATATGCTTAGACAAGCTCAGCATGACGTTCTTTTTTCAGCACGAGCATCATTTTGCAACTAGTTTCAGCAACTCATCCACGATAGTAGATGTGGCTTGCGGATAAGCCAGTTGACGGACGTTAGCACTCAATTGCTGCTGCTGCTGTGGGTTCTGAAGCAGGGTCAACGCCTCGTCGTAGAGGCGGGTGGCGGCTTCAGCGTCGGGGATGAGCAAGGCGGCGTCTTTGCGCACCAGCGCCATGGCGTTTTTGGTTTGGTGGTCTTCGGCTACGTTGGGCGAGGGCACCAGAATGCTGGGCTTGCCCGTGAGGCACAGCTCCGACACCGACAGCGCCCCGGCCCGGCTGATAACCACGTCGGCGGCGGCGTAGGCCAGGTCCATTCGCTGCACAAACTCCAACGCGTGCTGGCCGGTGGCGGCAAACGGCGCGGCCTGCTCCTGAGCCTGCGGGTAGTAAACTTTGCCGGTTTGCCAGAGCAGCTGCACCCCGGCGGCCTGCAAGCGGGGCAGCGCGGCGGCCGTAGCCTGGTTGAGCGTGCGGGCGCCCAGGCTGCCCCCAATAACGAGTAGCACCGGCCGGCTGGCATCAAGCCCAAAGAAAGCCAGCGCCTCGGCACGATTGCCCGTGGCAATTTCGGTGCGCACGGGGTTGCCAGTGAGCGCCAGTTTATCAGCCGGAAAAAACCTATCCATGCCTTCGTAGGCCACGCATATTCTACTGACCCTCTTGGCCAGCAGCTTATTGACGAGGCCAGCGTAGGAGTTCTGCTCCTGAATAAGGGCAGGGATGCCGCGCGAGGTGGCGGCCAGCAGCACCGGGGCCGAGGCATAGCCTCCCACGCCCACCACAGCATCGGGCCGGAACTGCTCGATGAGCTTGCCAGCCTTACGCACCGCCCGCATCACTTTGATGGGAAAGGCTAGGTTTTCGGGCGTGAGGCGACGCTGCAGGCCGCTGATATCAAGGCCCACGATGTCATAGCCGGCTTCGGGTACGCGCGTCATTTCCATGCGGCCGTTGGCGCCCACAAACAGGATTTCGGCGTCGGGCATGCGGCGGCGCAGCTCGTTGGCAATAGCCACCGCCGGGAAGATGTGGCCTCCGGTACCGCCGCCGCTGATGATGAATTTCATTGCTTGAATTTG
>JANNDE010000232.1:0-1490 GCA_031387395.1 Hymenobacter sp. | reverse complement strand
AGCTGTGCGCTTTGAGTCGGGCTTCCAGGGCCGGTAGGTTCAGCTCGGCGGGCGTGCTGCCTTCCAGGCGCTGCTGGCCGTCGCGGGTGAGCAAGGCCGTTACTTCCCGCTCGCTGATGAAGAAGTTGTTGAACTCGTTGCCGATGGTGACAATCACCTGGCCTACGGGCCGGCTGGCCTGACGCATGCCGGCAAACACGGCCAGCCCACCCAGCAGCACGAGGCAGCCGGTAGCAAACAGCATGTTATTGACCTTACGCTTGAGTTCCATGCCAACGAAGATGTAAAATATTCTTTAAACGCGGAATCAGCTGATCAATATCGCCGGCCCCAACGGTAGCCAGCACGTCGAAATCATTGTCTGACTCCGCGTTAGCCAGAATTTCGGCGCGGGTCTGCAACGATTTTTTGGCGGCCGTTATTTGGGATAAAATCAATTCCGACGTCACGCCGGGCAGCGGCAATTCCCGGGCCGGGTAAATGTCCATGAGCACTACTTCGTCGGCCAGACTCAAGCTTTCGGCGAAGCCCGGCGCGAAGTCGCGGGTGCGGGTGAACAGGTGGGGCTGGAAGATGACCCGCAGCCGCCGCCCCGGATAGAGCACCCGCACAGAACGCAGAAAGGCCTCTATTTCGCGTGGGTGGTGGGCATAATCGTCGAGATATACCTGGGGCGCGGCGGGCGTGCCGGCCGTCAGGACGAACTCGAAGCGGCGCTTCACGCCCCGGTAGGCGGCCACGGCGGCTTGCAGTGCCTGCGGCGTCACGCCTTCCAGCTGGGCTACAGCGGCGGCGGCCAGCATGTTTTCCACGTTATGGAAGCCCGGCACAGCCAGCGTGAGGCCCTCTACCGTACCCTGTGGCCCGTGCAGATGAAAGTAAAACTCGTGGCCCTGGGCCGTAATATCGGTGGCGTACAGCTCTGGCCCCTGCTCCTTCGACAAGCCGTAGCGAATGACGTGCACGCCAACCGGCGCGGCAGCGGCCACGCTGGGGTCAGCGGTGTGGTTGATGATAAGCCTGCCGCCGGGCTGAATCTGACCCACGAACTGCCGGAACGACTCCACCAGCGACTCCTGGTCGCCGTAGATGTCGAGGTGGTCAGCGTCGGTGCTCGTGACGATGGCAATGGTGGGGTGTAGCGTTAGGAAGCTCCGGTCGTATTCGTCGGCTTCTACCACAACGGGGCCGTTGTTAGTTGCTGGTTGTTGGTTGTCAGTTGTCAGTGGCGCTTCATCAGATATTGAAGCAGAATTTCTAATTCCCTGCGGCAGTAGCAGGTTGGAACCCAGGTTAACGCTGATACCGCCCAGAAACGCCGAGCAGGGCACGCCGGCGTGGTGCAGCAGGTGGGCCACCATGCTGCTGGTGGTGGTTTTGCCGTGGGTACCAGCCACGGCAATGGTACGGTGGCCCTGCGTGAGCACGCCCAGCACTTGGCTGCGCTTGCGGATATCGAAGCCGTTTTCGCGCAGCCAAGCCCACTCCTG
>JANNDE010000194.1:0-3494 GCA_031387395.1 Hymenobacter sp. | reverse complement strand
CGGCCAGGTGGCCGGCCGGCTACGGCACGTAGCGGATGATGAAATTCTTTATCGGGTTCTTTTTGATGAGCGTAACGAGCTGGCCGTTGGCGTACTGATACTCGTCCTCGCGGCCGGCGCGGCGGGCGCGGTAGGTGCCCGCCGGGGCTTTGGCAATACTGAAAAAGTCGCCAAAATACTCGGCGTAGGCGCGGGAGCGGCCCTGCGGCTCGCCAAAAAACATATCGGTAACCGTGTAGGTAATGGGTTCTTTTTCGGTGGTCTGGTGGTGGTACTTGTACTGGTCGGCGCGGATGGCATAGTGGTCACCCTGCCACTCGGTGCGCGAGCTGAAATCGCCCTGGTTGGTGTGGGCCTCCACGGTGGAAAGCAGCAGCTGGCCGGCCCGCACGCGGTTTATCACCTGATAATAGACTTTGAGGTGGTAGAAGAGGAGGGTAACTTTTACGTCGCTGGTGCAGGTATATACCACGTCGGCGGTGCCGGGCTGGGGCTGGCGGGTGGCCGTCATGGTACCCACGCGCAGGCCGGCTACTTCGATGGCGTAGCGGCGGGTTTCGGGCGCGGTGGGCCGGGCCGTTTGGGCGCGGGCCACGGCGGTAGTCAGCAGCACGGCGGCTACGGACAAACCGGGAAATAGCTTCATTGGCAGCAGGTGGGCGCTAACTTGCTGCCCCGGTGGCAAAGGTCGGCGTGAATTGCTGCTTCCGCGCGGCGGCTACGTCCAGGCCCCGGCCAAATTCCGTACGTGGGAAAGGCCGCCCCACTGATACGGATTTGCGTGTCCGTTTTTTTCCGCATGACCTTCAGCATTATTATTCCTACCTACAACGAGGCCGGCAACATTGCCCGGCTCGTGGCCGAATTGCGCCGCTACGCCCCCCAGGCCCAGGTGCTGGTGGTGGATGCCCATAGCCCCGACGGCACCGCCGAGGCCGCCCGCCAGGCCGGAGCTACCGTGCTGCCAGCCCCCCAGCCCGGCCGCGCCACCCAAATGAACTACGGGGCCGCCCACGCTACCGGCGAGGTTCTCTACTTCGTGCACGCCGACGTGAGCCTGCACCCCGACTTCGTGGCCACCATCACCCGGGCCGTGGCCGAGGGCTACGAGGCCGGCTGCTACCGTTTCCGGTTCGACTCGCGCCATCCGCTGCTGCGCATCAATAGCTACGGCACGCGCTTCGAGGGCATTATGAGCCGGGGCGGCGACCAGACCCTGTTCATCACCCGGGGGCTGTTCGGACGGCTGGGCGGCTTCAACGAGCAGTTCGTGATTATGGAGGACTTCGAGTTTATCCAGCGCATCCGGCGGGTGGCGCGGTTTTTCATTGCCCCGCACGCCGTCACGGTGTCGGCCCGCAAGTACGAAACCAACTCCTGGCTGCGGGTGCAGATAGCGAATCTGACGGCCTTTTCGCTGTTTTTCCTGAAGGCCTCGCCGGTGCGCATCGCCCGCACCTACAAGGCCATGCTCAATACCTATTGATGCCCGCGCCCGTCCTCATTACCGGGGCCAATGGCTTCCTGGGCCGGCACCTCGTAGCCGAGCTGCGCCGCCGGGGCCAACCCGTGCGGGCCCTGCTGCGCCCCGGCACGCTCCCCCCGTTCGATGCGACGGATGCGGGCATCACCTATCAGTTTACCGACCTCACTGCCCCCGCTACGCTGGCCGGCGCGGCCGAAGGCTGCGCGGCCATCATCCACGCCGCCGCCCTGGCGAGCGTGAACCCGGCCCGCGACCCGGCCATCTGGGCCACTAACCTGGCTGGCACCGCAGCGGTACTGCGCGAGGCCCGCCGGGCCGACGTGGGCCGGCTGGTGTACGTGGGCACGGCCAACGTTTTCGGCTTTGGGACCAAAGAAAAGCCCGGCGACGAAACCCGCCCCTACGCCGGCCGCTGCTACGGCCTCGACTACATGGACAGCAAGCGCGCCGCTACCGACCTGGTGCTGCGCGCCGCCAGTCAGCAGCGTATTCCCGCCGTGCTGGTGCATCCCACCTTCATGCTCGGCCCCGACGACGCCAAGCCCACCTCCAACGCCCTGCTGCTGGAGCTGTACCACGGCCGCCTGCCCGGCTACCCGTCCGGCGGCAAAAATTACGTGCACGTGCGCGACGTGGCCACGGCCACCGTCAACGCCCTGGCCATGGGCCGCGTGGGCGAATCCTACATCCTCGGCAACGAAAACCTGAGCTACCGCGAAGCTTTCGCCCGGCTGGTCCGGGTGCTGGGCGTGGCCGCGCCGCGCTGGCCCATTCCGACCGGGCTGGCGGTGGCCTACGGCCGTTTCAGCGAGCTGCTGGGCAGCTGGCGGGGGCGGCCGGCGCGGCTCAATGCGGCCATGGCGGCCGTGGCCAACGACGGCCACTACTTCAGCGCCGCCAAGGCCCGCGCCGAGCTGGCGCTGCCCCAAACTTCCATCGACCAGGCCGCCGCCGAGGCCCTGGCCTGGTTTCAAGCGAATAACTATGTCTGAGCTGCCGAAGGTTACCCCGGTTTCCGGGCCACCGCCCCGCCCGGCCGGAGCGGGCATCTTTGCCGACCAGGTCGCCATCGTCACGGGTTCGGAGTCGGGCATCGGGCGCGAAACGGCCCGCCTGCTCTGCGAAGCCGGGGCCGCAGTGGTCCTCAACGGCCGCCAGCCCGAGCGCCTGGAGCACACCCGGCACACCCTGGCCGATGCTGGCCACACCGTGGCCGCCTGCGTGGCCGACGTGACGGACTACGCCGACTGCGAGCGCCTCATAGCCACCGCCCTCACCCACTTCGGGCGGCTCGATGTGCTGGTGACCAACGCCAGCATCTCGCAGCGCGCCTATTTTGCCGATATGCAGCCCGAGGTATTTGCCCGGGTGCTCGACAGCAACGTGTACGGCTCGGTGTATCCGCTCATGGCCGCGCTGCCGCACCTGCGGGCCAGCCGGGGCAGCGTCACGTTCATCTCCAGCATCTCGGCCCTCAATGGCATGCCCAGCGGCTCGGCCTACTGCGCGGGCAAAGCGGCCATCTCCAACTTGGCCCATACCCTGCGCCTGGAGCTGGCCGATACGGGCCTGCACTTCGGCGTGGTCCACATCGGCTTCACCCAAAACGACCCCGAAAAGCGCGTGCTCGACGCCGCCGGTGCACCCGTGCCCATCGCGCACCGCCCGCCTCGCTGGCAAAAATCGCAGGCCGAAGTGGCCGCCATTATCGTGCACCACATTCGAAAGCGGAGGCGACGCACCGTTATTTCAGCGCTGGGCCGGCTCATCGTACTCATTCACAGCACCATGCCCAAGCTCGGCGACTGGATAGTGCTAACGACGATGAAACGAATGCGCAATTTCTACGAAATCACTGATTAGCACGGATTTTAGCGGATTTCACGGATTTTGTAGTCGATTTTTGGCTGGCGCACACGGTTGTAGTACTGAATAAAAGAGGCCACTGAAAAGTGGCCTCTTTTGATAATCAAGCAAAGAAAATACGGACGAAAAAATAGTACACAAA
>JANNDE010000168.1:0-1509 GCA_031387395.1 Hymenobacter sp. | reverse complement strand
CCGTACTGGCCGTGGCGGCCACCGGCCTGAGCAACAACGCCGGCATCTTTACGGTGCTGCCCCCCGCCCCGAGCGTGGTCATCACCAGCATTGTGCCCGCCAGCGCCATAACGGGGGCCACTATCCGCCTCACCGGCACGGGCCTGAGCGGGGCCTCGCTCGTTACCTTCAGCGGCAGCAGCCCCAACACCGTGAGCAGCGGCTTTACGGTGAACGCGGCCGGCACCGAGCTCTCCGGCCTGGTCGTGCCCAATGGTGCCATCACGGGGGTGTTGAGCGTGACCACGCCGGCGGGCACCAGCGCGGCCAGCCCGGTTTTCACCGTGTGCGCCAACCCCGTGGCCCAGGCCCAGAACGCGCGCCTGGTCCTCGGCCCGGGCGCCACCACCACGCTGGCCCCTACGGCCGTGAACAACGCCAGCACGGCCAACTGCGGGGCCGCCACGACCGGCACACTGAGCGTGGTGCCCAATGCCTTCACTACGGCCGATATCGGGCCGACGGTGGTGGCCCGCGCACTGCGCCTCGATAACAGCAACAGCACCGCTCCCCACCAGTACGTGGACATGGGCAGCACTGCGACAATGCCGGTGGGCAACAGCAACTACACCATTGAGGCCTGGGTGAAGCCTGCCACGATGAGTAATGGGGGTATTATCGGCTGGGGGGTGTTCGGCTTTTCCCACGCGTGCAATGCCCTGCGCCTGAGCGCTACGGGGCTGGTGAACTACTGGTGGGACAATGACCTGGAGGTGCCCACGCCCAGCCTGATTGGGGCCTGGCACCACGTGGCCGCCACCTATGACGGCACCACCCGCACCCTCTACCTCGATGGCAAAGCCATCGGCGCCGACCGGCCCAGTGGGCACAATGTGTTCGCTGTCCAGAATCCGCGCATCGGCTCGACCAACACCAGCGATTACTTCGACGGCCTCATCGACGAGGTGCGGGTCTGGAACGTGGCCCGCACCGCCGCCGAGCTCAACAGCGCCAAAAGCGCGCACCTGCTACGCAACCCGGCCGGGCTGGTGGCCTACTACCGCTTCGGCGAAGGCAGCGGTACGGCCACGGCTGATGCCAACGGCGTGGCCGCCAACGCCGGCACCCTCACCGGCGGAGCGGGCTGGACCACCGACGCCCCGGCCATCGTCAACGGCGTGCCCGTGGCCCTGACCGTGACCGACGCCAGCAACCACACCGCCACCACCCAGACCGTGGTGACGGTGGTGGCCGGCACGGCCACGGCCACCACGGCAGCCACCGCCACGGCCTTCAGCGTATGGCCCAACCCGGTGGGGGCCAAAGCCGCCGGGCACATCAGCCTGCCCGAGGCGGCCAGCACCGCCCGCTGGACCCTGCGCAACGCCCTGGGCCAGCTCGTGCGCACCCGCCCCTTCACCGGCCGCACCGCCGAGCTGCCCACCGCCGGCCTGGCCCCCGGCCTCTACCTGCTGAGTGTGCAAGCCGACGGCCGCGCCCCCGCCGTCCAGCGACTCGTCGTCGAGTAAC
>JANNDE010000053.1:0-11917 GCA_031387395.1 Hymenobacter sp. | reverse complement strand
GTACAAAATCAGGTTGGGAAGGGCTTCGAAAGGCAGGCAGTGCCAGCGGATGGTCATATAGAAACGTTAGTTTTTGGGCATTTTCGCCACGTCTTTCAGCGTCAGCACGCGGTACGGAATGCCCATATCTGCGGCTTCTTGTTCGACCGTATCTTCAAATCCGGCCTTTTTGCGGCGCTCGTTTACCCCCGCCGCATCTTCGATGGGCCAGATAAAGGGTGGCTGCGCTTCGCGCCGGCCGGTGGCGGGGTTCAGCACGTTGTAGCCCATTGCCTGCGTGCCGTATAGTTGCTCCCGGCCCTCGCGCATGAGCTGGCGGTCCAGCATCTGGGCGTAGAGGTAGAAGGGTAACTCGCCCTTGTCGGCGGCTTTTTTGATGAGCGGCAGGTATGATTTGATATCGGCAGAGTGCTGGATAACGAACCACGCGGCCTCGTTGGTGGGCGTGCCCACCAGCGTCTTGCCCGGGTAGCCGTACTGCTTCAGAATGGCTTTCACGCGCACCTGGTTGGTCGAATCGGTGCGCAGCAGCTGGCCCGGAATGTAGGTTGGCAGGCTTTCGCGCGTCACGCCCAGGGCGCGGGCCAGCGAGTCGGGACGCCGGCTGATGCGCGGGTTAAACATCATGTTGCGCCAACGCTGGTCCACGGCATGGATGCTGTCGAGCTCGTGCTTCAGGCGCGGATTCCGGGGCGTGGTTTGGGCGGTGGCCAGCAGCGGTAGTGTGAGGAGCAAGGCAAATAGCAGAAACCTCATATTGTAGAAACAGGCTACGGGGTAAACCAAAAAGGACAGCCATGGGGCTGTCCTTTTAACTTCTCATAATTAATTGAGAAGTCGTGGAGGGAGGGGGATTCGAACCCCCGATAATCGTTAGACTATTACAGATTTTCAATCTGTTGCCTTCGACCGCTCGAGCCATCTCTGACTCGATTATGAAGAAATCGTGTCAGAAGCAGTTGGGGCGTCTCCAATTATTTCAAAGGTAAAGATTTTTTAAGAAAACATGCTATTTACGCTGCCACCGGCTCCTCGCTCCTCAGTTCGCTCAGCACGCGCTTGGCTTGCTAAGTAGTCAGTCATAAGTAATCAGTAGTCAGACTTTGTATAATGCGCTCATAACCAAATTTTTATTATCTGATTACTGACTACTCCATTCTGACTGCCTACTTAAATGGAGCGCACCTCCTCAAACGTCACAATCAGCTGGGCCTTATGCTCTTTCAGCCTGGCGGTGCGCGGGTGCGTCTGCATGTAGTTGAGGATGGTGCCGAACTGCTCGCCCTGGAAGTAGGCCTTGTGGTCGTCGTGGGCGGGCAGGTAGCCCTTTAGGGTGTCGCGCTTGAGGGTGATTTTGGCAAAGCCCACCCGGCAGGCCTGCCAGCGCAGCCGCACGATGTCGGCCAGCAGCGTGAACATAAATTGCGCCACCGGATTGCGGTTGCCGTTTTTGAGCGTTTCGAGACCAAAGTTCTGGACGTAGATGCTGCTGCCCAATTGGGGCAATTCCTCAACAATTTGCAGCACTTCCACCGTGGAGCGGCCCAGGCGCGAGACTTCGCTCACCATTTCACGCGCGTTCATCCGCAAAAAAAAGTAGCCGTAGCCGCCCTGTGCGTACAGGAAGTTGCCCGACCCGCACCTGGTGCTGCCAGTAGTCGCCGAAGTCGTAGGTATAGGTGAACTTATCACCCGCCTGCCACGGGAAATCGCTTCAGTGCACTTGGCGGGCATCGTCGGCGAAATAGATGCCGCCGGCATACGGAACCCCATACTCCTTGCCCCAGCGCCTAAAGCGATGTAGATGGGGTCCTCTCAGAAAACGGAATAAATAGCACGTCAAGGGTTTTGACCGAAAGGGTGGCACAAAATTCACTCGGTCGACTTAGCTACGGCGGCCTTTCGATGACTGTGAATGACGACGCCCCGATGGCGCAGGTATTTATAGCGCGTGACCCTGGAGATGCGCAGGCGCTGGGCAATCTCGTTCACCCCGAGCTGCTGCTCGCGATAGCGCGTCTCGGCCACGATGGCCATGCGCTCGGCTTCTTCGGATAGTCCCCGCCGGCGACCGCTCACCCGGCCTCACGCCCGAGCCGAGGCCAGCAGCCCCGCATGGGTGCGCTCCCGAATCAGCTCCCGCTCAAACCCGGCCAGGGAGGCAAACAGGTTAAAGACGAGCCGGCCCTGGGCCGAGGTGGTGTATCGGTGAGCGAGACCAGGCCCACGCCCCGAAACTCCAGCTCCGCCACCATGTCGAGCGAATGCTTGAGGGAGCGCCCCAGCCGGTCGAGCTTATACATGTAGACCGTGTCGTCGGGGCGCAGTCCGGCCAGCATGCGGTCGAGTTCAGGGCGTGCTTTCATAGCCCCGGATGCCTTCTTCTGGAAGATAGTTTCACAACTGGCCTTGTTCAGGGCGTCGAGTTGGAGTTCCAGATTCTGGTCGCGGGTCGAGACGCGGGCGTAACCGATATTCATGTTCAAAGTACAGGTTTCTCATCACGAAGATACCCGTTGTTGTCCTTTGATTGCTGAACAAGTTTTCTGAACCGATTCCGATAGTTTTACCTGGCTTTTCCGGTAGAGCAACCCACCCACCGACTTGTACAGTCAAACGAGGGTATAAATTTGCGGACAAGAATCAGTCTAGCAAAAGCCGGGACACCTGCCTGGTATGGTTTAGCCGCACGAGATACACCCCTTTGGGCAATGCCGTTAAATCCAGGCTCAGCGCGCCGTCTGCCGAGGGGCGCATGGACGCTTGGTACACGCACCGCCCCACTACGTCGTGTATATCGACGGCCGTAAGGCCGGTAAAGCTCCCTTGCACCTGGACGAGCCCAGAGGATGGGTTTGGGGCCAGTGACCAACCGGTCGCAACGGCCCCGGCCGACACCGCATTCAACGGCGATGATGCCCGAACGGTGAAATCGCGCACTTGCCCAAATTCTTCTTGGCGGCGGCACGGGTCGGGAACCGTCGTGAGCAGCGTGTTGAAGGCCATGCCCCAGCAGGCGACGCGCAACCGCAGGGGCCGGTTAAGCAGCGTGGTGGCGGGTGCCGTGATGGTGCCGCGAAACGTGCCGCTGATGAACCCGGTGGCCAAAGAATTGTACAGCAGTTCTTGCGGGGCCTCAAAGAGGCCGTTATCGTTCGCATCGAGCCACACAAAGCAAGAGGTTCCGCTGAAGTTGGAATCGGCAAAATAGAACGGGGCGCTGGCCCCTGCCGTAAGCGCAATGGCGGCCTGCGTGCAGGTCTCGTCCCGGTAGCCGGGCGAATTTATGGGTTGATGGTAGGTGAAAACCGGTCCAATTTCTAGGGTGCCCATGCCGTGCCCCGCACCCGTGGTGCCCGCCGTCGGGGAGGACAGGCAGACCGCCGGACGGGGTCCACTCGTCGAGGCGCTCACGGATACATAACCGGAACGGGTGGCCGTGTTGGTGCCGTATTGGTTGCTCGCCTGCAGGGCCACTGTATAGGTGCCCGGCGTGGCGTAAGTGTGCAGCGGGTGCTGAAGCGTGGACGTGCCGCCGTCGCCAAACGACCACTGCCACCGATTGGGGGCGGCCAGGCTCTTATCGCGGAACTGCACCAGGGGGTTACAGCTGGCCGGTTGGTCGGCGGCAAAATCTGCCGTGGGGGCAATGGGGGGCGGCACGATGACCACCGTGTAATCCTCAATGGCCGCGTTTATAAACCCCGGGGTGCACGTGCTGGTGGGCACAAAACTCGTGACCCCGTGAATGATGGCCCGCAGCCGGGTGGCCCCGGCTTTGGCCGCGGCGGGAACGGTGATGCTCAACACATAGGGGCTGAATTGGGGCTGCGAGCCCACTTGCTCGGAGGGGCCGAATTCACCGTCCTGGTTGTAATCAATCCAGACCTCCACGGCCACCCACGGGCCAGGGCCCGCGAAAATCCACGGCCGGGACTCGGCCCGCACGGCGTACGTTTGGCCGGCTTGCACCGTCGCGTAGCGGGTTGTAAAATCGCGGTAGCCCACCCCCGGGCCTCGAAAGTCGGCGTTGTTCAGGTTGGCGAATTGAAAGCGCGTGAAGTAGGCCGGGGCGTCGCTGCCGCCGCCAAGTCCCTCGGCAACGCAGTAGCTGGGGCAGGCGCTGGCCACGGCCACCCGCTGCCGGGCCGTGTCGCGCCCAAAGGCGTTCTGTGCGATAAGCTGCACTTCGTACACCCCCGCCGTCAGGTAAGGATGGGCGGGGGGCACCGCGGCCGTCGAAGCCGTGCCATCGCCAAAGGTCCAGCGGTAGCTGGTCGCTCCGCCCACCGAGGTGTTGGCAAACGCCACCCGGACGGAATCGCACAGGCGCTCGTATCGCACCGCAAAGGCCGAAGCGGGGGACGCGGCGTTCGGCAGCACGAGGAGGGAATAGTCTTCGGCCTGGCCGGCCTGCACCGGGCCGCAGGGCCCGGTGGTGGTACTGCCGGCAATGTCGGCCACGATGCGCAGGCGCAGGGCTTTGTTATACACTGGAGCCCAGGCCGAAGAAATCGTGAACGATACCACCGGGCTACGCACGGCCAGGCCTTGATAAAGCAGCTCGGCTGGGCCGGTAAACTGGCCGTCGTCGTTCAGGTCCAGGTACACGCGCACGTCGTGGGCGCTGGGACCCGTGGTGAGCCGCAGCGTGTCGGGCCGGTCGGCGATGAGCGTGGCACGCTGGGCGCAGCTGAAATCCTCGTATCCGGCTTGTCCGTCGACCGAGGCATGGTTTAAGTCGGCCAGGCGCACGCGGGTGAGCCCAAACTGGCAGCAGTAGGATACCGTGGCCGGTTGGCAATTACTAGGGCGAGGACCATCGTTACGCACGGTCACGTACGCGGCCCGGGTGAGCGAGTCGCAGCCGCCGGGGTTGCACACGCGCAACGACACGGCATAGGTACCGGCCGCCGCGTAGGTATGGGTCGGGTGCTGCTGGGTGCTAGTCGTGCCGTCGCCGAATCGCCACCACCAGGCCACCGGCGTATTAAAAGAGTTGTCCCGAAAGGCAACCACGCCGGAGCATGTAATGGAATTAGCCGCCGCGAAATGCGCTACTGGAGCCGCATTACCGGACGTAATGCGCACCTGATAGTCCTCGGTTTGGGAGTATTGGGGAGTAGAACAAGCCGTGGGAATAGGGCTATTGACGTAGTCGGCAGCAATACGCAGCCGTAATGGATAGTTTAAGATTGCCGTGGCTGGCACGGTAAAGCTGGCATTGTGGGTTTGGGAGTTTAAGGAGTAAAGGATGCGTTCACTTGAAGTGAAAGTACCGTCGTTGTTGTAGTCTAGCCAAGCAACCGCGTTTTCGGCTGCTGGAGAGCCGGTTTGTACCCGTAAACTATAAGTGGAATTTTGGCGTAAAGTAGTTCCGCCTTGGCAACTATAGTCTTGGTAACCATCAACGCTGCCATTTGTGGTAGTGTCTAAGTCGGCAAACTGCACTCTATAAATGCCCATACCGAACTGAACATTTTGAGTAGAAGAGGAACTTGGCGTGCAACTATTAATAGGGCATTGCGCATAGATACTGCCTAAAAAGGAGATATAAACCAATTCAATTAATAAAAATGTTTTCATGTGAATTAATATATTAATATGCTTTATACCTTAACATTAACCGTTTGATTTATTTGTAATACCAAATAGTGGTATCACTCAAAATACCACCAGTTGAATTGTTTCTAGCTAGTTGTTCATAAAAACTGGCCGGAACGGAGTGAATTGGCTCACGAAATATGCGATAGTAAAAATGTAAAGCATTGGTTTTGATATTATACCTCAAATCAATTGCTCTTGCGAGCTTACTTTTATCAACGTCATAAGTGTCGAGTATTGTTAATTTATTGACATTTATTGAACATAATTCAGTCTTAAGTTGCAACAAATCATTTGTTTTAAGGCCATCTAATTCTAATAAATTGCCTATTTCATTAGAAACTACAATTTTTCTTCTCAACGTAACCCATTCATCATTATTATTGTTGCTGCCAGTTTGGCATGTAATACTAACAAGTCCGTCGTTATGAAATTCTATATCCTTTATATGGTTTAATTTAAAATAAATCTTTATTTTTTTAAACGTGCTACGGGTTTTTTTAAAATTCTCAACCACTTCGGCTTGAATTCTAAACTTCTCTTTGCTTACATCTTTCACACTCTCTCCACAGCCAATTAAGAAAAGGCACAACACAAGATGAATAATCTTCAAATGAGACATTTTCTGTATAAGCAAGAATTGGTTTGAAAAAAGACTGACCTTTATTGCTTTTTTTAAATGTTTTAGTACTAAGAAAAATAGAGTTGCTTTCTTAGTACTAAAACATCTATGACTAGTAGCTCACGGGTACGATTTCAGACAAAAAAACAGTGTGTTTAAATGCTGCTTGTCAAAACTGCACTTAAGTAAATATTATTTATTTGTCATTCCATCCTTCAACACTCCACCTGTATTGCTGAATTAATTCACCGTGCAACGGGTGTGTACCGTAAGAAGTTATGCCTAAAATAAGTTTTGCTTGGTCAACTCGTCCAAAAGGAATGTTTTGCCCATGAGTACTTAACTCCAAGGCACCCGCCACTCGTTGAAAACCGTCATAAGTAGATACGCCTATATAGTTACCAGACCATCCAGCATGATAATTGCCAATTTCTTCAGCTGAGACGTATGAACCCTTAAACAGTCTTCCCTTACCTGTATTTTCAACTTGGTCTTGCAGTGATAAATCTCCTCCACCTCTTGATGCTTGCGCAACTCCAAATGCACCTTCTGCTTGGAAGATTTGACGAGTCCTATCTCTAGCGTCAGAAATAGTTTTGTTCCAGCTCTTATTAAACTCTATTTTATATCGAACACCGGAGCTACTAGTTGGTGTTCTTACTCCACTGCTATTTGGATGTGAAGACAAAAAGGAATCCCAATATCTTGTGCTACCCATTTTTTCGCCTCCAGCTGCAGTATTATTTGAACTGTAGTTTGAATTAATCTCTCTACGTGTAGCCTCTGCGTTGCCAGAATGTCTGTAAACTCCCAAGTCACCATCTTTTTTAACAGCTATTACGTTTCCTTCATTATCTGTGTGCGTTGATAGCGGCCCCATTCCATCCGGGTCAGTAAAGCGCAAAGGATTATCAAACCCATAATTGTAAGGCGAATGCCGGCGCATCTGGTCGGCCAGTGGGTCCACTGAGTTCCATCGCCCCAATTGAGCGTCGTACATACGCGCTCCATAATCAAGCCAGTTCAGGCCAAAATCTACTTGTTTCTCTTTTCCGTTGTATTGGAACCGGCCGTTAGGCTGCCCATCGTGCTCGATGCCCACCAGATTGAGCCCAAAGGGGTCATAGTGGTTTTCCTGATAGATGGTTGGCTCCACCGGACGCGACAACGCCAAGTCATCAAAGTAGGCCGGCAAGGCACTTTGGTTGATTAAGCTCACGCGTACATAGCCCGCGCTATCGGCTTTCAAACCAGCACTTAAGTGCTGCCAGGAATCGGTTGCCGTTCGCGCCAACGCACTCGTGCGCGTGGCCACCAATTGACTGTCCCGGTTGAACACCTCGTAGCGCAGATAGGCCTGGGGCAATTCGGCCCGGCGCAAGCCCAGCAGCTGCGGAATGATGCTCAGGCTGGCTCCCATGTAAGGCAGAAACCGGCGACGACTAGTCAGTGGCCCGTTCTGGTCAGCAGCCCCGGTAGCCGGGACGCTGCCGACGATGGCCCCGGCCACGAGCGCCCCCGTGCGGAAAGCACCGGGCGTAAGCTGGCCGCGGTCGTAGCGCCCGTACACTTCGGCCGTTACGCTGTCGCCGGCGGCAACGGCCAGAGTGAGCGTCGGGCCCTGCGCCCGGCCTTCGCGGGCATTTAGTTTAGCGACGTAATCGCCCGTGCGTGCATGCACGGCGTCCCGGAAGCGGGTCTCGCCCACGTGCTGAAATTCACGCTCCTCCTGCGTCGCATTCACCGGCTCCATGCCCGCGGAGGCGGTCCGTTGGGCCGTCGTGCCGTTCGGCTCCCGGAACGCGTAGCGGACGTTGCCCAAATGGTCTTTGATAAAGTATTCGTACTTCCAGCTGAAGTTCGGGGCTGTCGTGCCCTGGCCCGGCGTGAAGAGGGCGCGGCCTTCGCTGGTCTGCACGAACGCGGGCACCTTGGGGGTTTGCCCTGCCAGTGTTTCATAGACGAAAGGACCGATGTAATCGGTCGTTTTCTGCAGGTTACCCATGCCATAGGTCCGCTGCTGCAGCTTGGTGCCCGTTGCCGAGTAGGTATACTCAATCCGGGTGCCGTAGTACTTGTTGATGACCGTGGGCTGATTCAGCAGGTTGTAGCCCGTGACTGAAATGCGACGGTTCGGGTCGTTGAGCAGATTTCCGTTTTTATCGTACGTATACAACTGGGAACCGCCGCCTTGAAAATCGTGGGTGGCCGCGTGGGGCGCGGCGAGGTCCACGACGCTTTGCAGCTGATTGCCGGTGGCCGGTGTGTATGTATAGCGCAGGTCATCGAGGGTGCCGATTCCAACAGTGGCCGGCCCATTGACGTTGCCTTGACGCGTCATCGAGGCGATGTTACCATTGCCATCGTAATTAATATTTGACACCGAGAAGTCGGTCGAAGTTTTGACAAACGCGAAGTTTTCGTAGGTAGCGTAATCGGCTCCCTTAAGGCGGTTGGCCCCATCATATAAATAGGCGTAGTCGCGCAGAATGTTGGTGCGGTCGCTGCCAAACGTGTTCGGCTTACGCGTTTTCCACAGCACTTCGGCGATATTGCCGTTGAACTGGCCCTGGCCCTGACCTTGGTGCAGCCGGTCGTTGTAGCAAATGTCCATCCCGAACAAGTCATGGTCTGCGGTCAGGTCATCGGGGTCGGCGACTTGCCCTTCCACATCTTTGCCATCGGTCAAGAGCCGGTCGTTGATGTTGGTCAACCAGCCCCGGATGTTGTAGCGAAAATCGATTTTCTGCAAAAACCCGGTGCCTGCCGTGTAAGGCGGGTCGGGGTTGGCACTCGGGTTGTGCAGCCGCTTGTCAATGAGCTGTCCTACCTCGTTGTAGGTGTTTTCCACGAGCAAGACTTTTGTCTGCCCCCCCGTTTCCTGGAAGGTGCGCTTGGGCCGCCCGGTGTGGTCGTAGACAAACTCGTTCCGGATGATATACTGCGTGTTCGTGTAATTCGTGTGCGTGAGCAGCGAGTTTTGGAGTCGCGTAAAATCATACGCGTTGACGAGGTTGTCCACCCCGTCGAGGTGATTCACGCTCATTTTCTGGACCAGGCGGGACCGGTCGTCGTAAAAGTTTGCGGTCACCAGCCAGGTTGACGGAGTTCCGTTCATCATCATTCCGTTCACGCTGACCTGCCGTTCGCAACTGCCGGTCGGCAGCCCCCGCACCCCGTCGGTTTTGGTGGCCACGGTGGGCGTAAGGCGCGAATCCTGAAGCTTTCCGTAGCCGTATTTATCGTAGTAGGTAATCGTGAGCAAATTAATGTTCTCGGTCAAGCCACGGGGATACGCATTGTTTAGGGTATAGCCCACGGATGAGCCATCCGCCGTTTCCCACAACGGCGCTCCGTTGTTGGCGTCCGCGTCCACGTCCGTCTTCAGGTCCGTTTGCGACTTGTTCGCCAGCAGCACCGTTCCCGCCAGTACCGGACGATTGAGGGCGTCGTACTTGGTGAAGGCCCACTCGCTCCGAGGCAGTTGGTTGCCATCCTGAGAGAGCACCACCTGGTCGCGTTGGTTGTAAACCAACAAGACGGGAGCAGTTCCCGGCGTCTGCTTGCTGATAAGGCGTTTTCGTCCGTCGTAGGCGTACCGAAAGCACCAGTTGCGCATCAAGTTATCGGTCGGGGTCCACGACCCGCTGGCAGCCAAGTTCGTGTACCCTTCGGGGGAAATAACGAGTCGCAGGTTTTCCAAATCGTCGTACACGTAGTACGTCTGCATGTCGGTCGCTGCCGCGGTCGTCGGCACGCAGGCCACCACCACTTCCAGGGATTTGCTAGAACCGGGGCAAGGGTCGCCCAAATAGTTTATGTCGATGCGGAGGTTCAGACTGGTTGGCGCGGGAGCAGCGGCCAACGCCGCAGCCGCCTCCGAACGCACTTGCGCGGTGACATCCGCTACGCAGGAACCGAACGTGAAATTCTCGCACGCTCCGTCGCCGCCAGTGCCGGTTCCGAACTTGGCCGCCAGCACGCCAATGATTTTCATGTCCGGCGGAGCAGATAAGGTTAGCCCACCGGCCGTATAATAGCCGGTCACGCGGCAAACTGCCTGGGCCAGGGATACGCGCTTGAGTACCACTTTGCCTTGCTTGTCGGTGTACTCGCTGACGAGCTGGTCTTGCTCATCGCGGGTTTCCTTCACCCACAGCTGGCCGGATGCGTACAGTCCCGGCGAAGAGTACACTTGGGTCGCAGCGTCATAATCCCACTGCCGCACCGCATCGGCAGCGGTGTTGGCGCGCTCGTTAAATTTGACCGTGTGGCTGGTGCCGGGCTGCCAAGCGGCACCCGGCGCTCCTTGCTCCAGTACCCGGTTCAAGGGCGATGCCTCGTAACTGGTCGTAGACCAGGGGTTGACGTCTTTTGCCACCCGGGTTAGGGTGGCGTTGGGTTGGTAAAAAGCGGCTTGCTGGGTTAAGGCATTGACCTTGAATCTTCCGTCGTTCAAGTCCTGCGCGTAGGGCAAGAATGACGTTGCGGGCCGACCCAAGGGGTCGTACGTAATCGGCTGCACCAAATCGCGTTGGGTGGGGCTGCCAGCGCGCTGGACTTGTTGCGTCGGGCGCCCCAGGCCGTCCATGTAGCTCGTGCTGACGGCCACATCTTTTGGTTCGCGGCCTAACAGCGCCGCAGCTGTTGTTAGCCCCGCTGTTTGGGTCGTTCGGGTGGTGATGTAATTGAGGTTGCCCAGTGCTACTAGCACTGTCACTTGGGCGGTGGCTACCAAGGCATTGCCGCAACCCCGGCCCGTTACCGTGTAGGTTGTGGTTTCGGTGGGTGAGACGACGATGCTGGGTCCACTACCTGCGGGCGTTCCCGAGTTAGTTACGGCCCAGGTATACGTGTTGACCCCATCGCCGGCGGCGCTAAGAGTGGTGGCCGCGCCGCGAATAATTTCGACCGTCTGATTAACAATTGCTTGCGGGCTGGAAGACAGCGTTACGGACGGGGTGAATTGCGGCGTAACCGTAAGGGCAACATTTACAGCGGTTTCCCGTTCAGTGTACAGAGTTAATAGTTGAGATTTAAAAGTTAAAATTCTAATTTAAAGGTTTTTAACTTTTAAATCTCAACTGTTAACTTTTTCAGAAACTGTACACCAACCCGGAAACCGCTCTAGGCTGCCGGTTAGCGTGGAATACCCCTCCGCGATGATAAAATAGTCCCCGGCCGGCAGCGTAGAGGGCAGCGCCGCGGGCAAGGTGGACGTGGGGGTGCTCGCGGCGGTGCTGGATAAATAAGAGGTGGTACCCCCAAACCCAACGGCCGCATTGCCGCCGGAATCGTCGTCGTCCCAGGCCTGACCGGTACTTATGGACACGAGGTGCAGGTAGGTGTCGAAGCTGGAACCGCCGGTGTGTACGGTCACCTGACTCGGCCGGGATAAGTGGAAACGATAGTAGACATCCGGGGAGGGTTGTGCTCTGGGATTGCCGGTGTTGGTGCTGGACGTGTAGAAGTAGTCATCCAGGTAACAGTCCACGTCCGTTCTCGCCGTGAAAGAACGGTTTTCTTGGCACGCATCGAAACTACCGGCGTCAATATAGTTCGTGGCCGTCGCGCCGAGCACGCGTCGGCAGGCCACTACGTTGAGCCGCAGATTGTAATCCCCCGAACTGGTGTGGTAGGTGATTTGCGCCGGTCCCGTTGCCGTCCAGGTAACCTGCGCCTGGTAGCTGT
>JANNDE010000048.1:0-11962 GCA_031387395.1 Hymenobacter sp. | reverse complement strand
CTGCGGGTGTCCCGGCTGGTGCCCGCCCCGGCGGCTACCCCGGCCAGCCGCGTCCGGCGGCGGCGGCCTCTGACAGCACCAGCGGCCGGCCCGCTACCGACAGCACCGCACAGCCCCGGCCCGGCCAGCCGCGCCCCGGCGGCTACCCCGGCCTGCGCCCCGCCACGGCCCAGCCCGCCGACACCACGCGCCGCCCGCCGGTAGCGCCGGTACCCAACCCCATCAGCGCGCCGGCCAACGCGCCTTCGCCGGGCACGACTGCCCCGGGCGGCATCACGCCGGCGGGCAGCCCCGGTGGCCGGCCCTAAGCGGTCCAGGCGATAATTAAACGGTGAAAACGTCATGCTGCGCCCGTTGCAGCATGACGTTTGCTCTTACCACCTTCATGGATTTTTAATCAGCGCCCGCCCGGCTACGCCCTACTTTTGCCTGGCCGCTGCCTTTTCTTCGATGACCGATAAGCCCCGAATGACTTCCGACGCTGACAGCCCCGACGACGACGCGCATTTTTTGCAGCGCCTGCGGCCCTCGCGGCTGATTCTGCCCATCGTGATTGGGCTGGGCGTGGTGGGGTTCATGTTCTGGCGGAGCTACAAGCCCGGCGACCTGGCCCCGCTGGCCCACGCCCGGTGGGAATGGCTGCTTATTACGCTGGGGGTGCTGCTGGCCCGCGATTTCGGCTACATCTACCGCATCCGGCACATTGCCGAGCGCGAGCTGAGCTACCGCCAGAGCCTTGATGTGATTATGATTTGGGAGTTTGCTTCCTGCGTGCTGCCTTCGGCGGTGGGCGGCACGGCGGTAGCCTCGTTTATTCTGCACAAAGAGGGCATCACCTTGGGCAAGTCGATGGCCTACGTGATGGTGACGGCCCTGATGGACAACCTCTACTACGTGCTGATGGTGCCGCTGGTGGTGCTCGTGGCCGGGGCCGGCCTCTACCCGCACGAGGCGCTGCAGGGCGGCTTCATTGCCACGCTGCGGGTGTTGTTCGTGGTGAGCTACGTGGGCGTGACGGCCTACGCCGGCCTCATGCTCTACGCCATTTTCATCAATCCGCGCTCGGTGCGGCGGGTGCTGGTGCGCTTGTTTTCGATGCTGGTGCTGAAGCGTTGGCGGCGCAAAGCCTACCACCACGGCCAGGAAATGGCGCGGGCGTCGGTGCAGCTGCGCGGCAACCCGGCCATCTACTGGTGGCGGGCGGCGGCCAGCACGTTCTTCGTCTGGACGGCCCGCTACCTGGTTATCGGCTGCCTCATCGCCGCCTTCGTGCCGATGGATACCGACACCTTCCTGTTCATCTTCGCCCGCAACCTCACCTACAAAGTGCTGCTGCTACTGGCCATCACGCCGGGCGGCGCGGGCATTGTGGAGGGCGCGTTCCCCACGTTCTTCGGCAAGTTCATCGGCACGGCCACGCTCACCAGCTTCATGGTGCTGCTGTACCGGGTGGTTACGTACTACCTGTACCTGGTGCTGGGTACCGTTTTTCTGCCGCGCTGGGTGGCGCGGGTGTTTGCGAAGCGGCCGGCTAAGGTTTAGTGGTTGGGGCGACGGTGGCTTCGACCAGAGCTGACGGCCGCTGGTAGCTGCTCCAGAATGCGGGGTGGTAAACGGGTTTGGGCAAGGCGGCCGTTTCCTTCCACACATCGCCCACCGTCATTTCGGCTTTTGAGAGGATGGGGGGCGTCCCGAGCGGCAGCCCCGTAAAATATTCGGTGCAGGTCGACTGCCGGTAGAACGCCGGCCCGCCCATGGTGCGGCCCACCGACAGGTTGCGCCCCACGCTGCGCCGCACATGGTAGCGCCCGTTGGCCCCCGGTAGGTATTCTACCATGTGGTCGGTGCGGTCAGTCGTGAGCAGGTTGGGGTAGAGGCGGGCCCGAATGTTGGGCTTGCCGTACCACTCGCGGGTGACGCGGTTGATGTACGCCGTATCGCCCTGCCAGAGCGCCTCGTAGCGGGTCACGGCATAGTCGCGCTGCTGCACACACAGCCGCCCCGAATATTCTGAGATGATGTAAGTGCCCGTACTGCGGTGGTTGGCGTGCTTGGCCACGAAGCTGATGAGGTAAAGCGTCTGGCCCGCGCGCTCCACCACGCTGTCGAGGTGCAACTGGAATTTGCGCAGCGTGCCGGCGTTGAACAGCGGCGAGGTCCGCACCGGGTCGGCCGAGCTGGCACTGAAGCCCTGGCCCGCCTGCTCAGAAAACAGCTTTTGCGATTTCGGAAACTCCTTGGTGAGGTGGACTTCTTTAATAAGATGCTGCGGCACCGCGCCCATCATCAGAAACCCACCGGCCCAGTGGTGATAGCCGGCCGGCACGAAAAACTGAGTCACAGTTTCCGTTTCGAAGGAGAGCGTGTCGTAGTTGGTCGTCTGGCGATGCGTGTACAGTTCGGCCGAGTAGTTGCCCGTCTCATAATTGCGCGGGAGCGCCGCTAGCACCTTTTTCATAATCTTGCGCGGGTCGAGGCTTTCGCCCTGCACCTGCACGCCCGCCAGCTCGTAGGCCGATGGCCGCAGGTAAACCGTGAGGCCGGCCGCCGCCGCGGCTACCGTGGCCGTGGCGTAGCCCACGCTGCTCACCGCCACCTGCCTGCCGGCCGGCACCACCAGCCCGAAGCGGCCCTGCCCGTCGGCCACCGTGCCCACGCCCTTGCCGGGCACGCTCACCGAAGCGTAGGGTACCGGGGCCTTGGTTTGCTGGTCGAGTACCACCCCGCGCACCGTTGTGCCGGCCGTAGCGGTTCGCACCTGGCGCAATACGCGCCCCGGGTTCAGAGCATTGGCCGTGGGCTGCGCTTTGGCGCTAGCCGTATCGGCCGCTGGCTCCGCTGTCGCCATCAGGCTGGCCGGGTGGGCCGGCTGCACGGTACGCAAAAACAGGAAGCCATCCACCGCCTCGCTCCACGGGCCGGCCAGGGGCTTGTATTCGAAGGCGTAAGTTGTCAGCTCGCGGCCCGGGGCGTCGTGCTTCAGGCTCACGAAGGCATAGTCGGCGGGCTGAGCCAGCAGCTCGGCTTCGAGCGAGCCCGCTGCCGGAATGGGTACTGAGCGGCTCTTTTCCGACCAGCTGCCGTAGTTGCCGCCCCCGCTCAACGTACCCAGAATGTATACCTGCTCGGCTCCAAGGCTTGCTTTTACAGCCCGGCCCATCGGCTGGTACTCCTGAATTTCAGTATTCTGAAAATTTTCCAGCCGGTTGGCCAGGTGGGGCAGCGCGGCCCAGCACACCACTTTTTCCTGCGGGTGCTGGCGCATGTACCAGAGCAGGTTGTCGGCCATCTGGGCATCGCGTGGGTTGCTGTCAGTGGCTTTGAAACTGTTTTCGTCGAGCTGCTGCTTGCTCTTATTGGCGTAGTCGCGTAATTGCGCCATCAGGCTGCGCATATTCTGCTGCCAGAATCGGACTTCACTGGCGCGCTTGCCTGGGCCGCTGCTGGCCGCAATCCTGTCCAGCAGGCGGCTCACCTTGCCTAGTTCCTTCTCAAAATCGGCGGGTTTAGCTTCCGGCATGATTGCGAAATGCTCGCCCATGTAGCTGATGACTTCCTCCAGATAGTCGTAGTTTACCAGGGCCGCGCCTTTTTGCGCAGCCAGAAAATCCCGCAGGTCATCCACCATGTCGCCGCTGTACTCGCCGGTCAGCTGTGGGTCGAAGCCCGCCACGCGCAGCCCGCCCTTGCCCACCAACGGCAGAATGGTCTGGAAATCCTGCGTCCTGGTCCATATCGGAAACACGCTGTTGCCAATGGCCTCCTGCGCCGACGTGCCCGCTTCCAGCGCCTGCTGGGCCTTGTGCAGGTCGTAGAACCCGCTTTCGAACGCCACCGTGGTAAAACCCAGCTGCTCGCGTAGAAAGCGCAGCAGCCGGATTTTGGCCTCGAATACGTTGCCCTCGCCGTGGCTGGGCTCGCCCAGCATCACCACCCGCGCCGGGCCGATTTCGGCTTTCAAAAATTCCAAATCCTGAAAGTCGGTATCCCTGGGGTCGATGCTGCGCACCGCATGGGTGGGCAGGGGAGCGGGGGCCTGGGCGTGGGCAGCCGCTCCCGCCAGCAGCAGTAGCCCGGCAAGGGCTCTGGTCTTAAAACCAAATAGCATCGGTAGCAGAAAAAGGGTGGAACGGCCGCGTCGGGCGGCCGGGAAGGGCGGGCGCAAGTTACCAGCGTTTCTCAAGCACAGGCGGTTATCTCAAAAAAACGGGCATAAAAAAAGCCCCGAACCAATGCGGTTCGGGGCTTTTCAGCAAGCGGCTTTGTGGCAATTACTCGGCTTCCAGCATCAGCGCCGCGCCGTCGGCCGACTTCAACGTGAGCTTCTTGTCGGTGAGGGTTTCCACGGCAAAGGTGTTGCTCGTGGTGGCACCGTCGGGCGTCATCGTGATGGTTTTGCCGGCCTGGTCGAAGGTGTACTTACCGTTCACGGCCCCGGAGGTGCCGGTCATGTTGTAGGTACCATTGGCGAAAATGCGCAGCTCCTCCTGTTTCTGGGCGTCGGTCTGCTTCACTTTGTCGCCGGCGGTATCGGTTTCCTTGGCCGTTTTCCATACTTTGCTGTCGGTGCCATACAGCATGTTCACGCCTTCCACTTTGCCTTTGTCGTTGCTGCACGAGGCGGCAAACAGCGACACGAGCAGCAGCAGGCTGGCAAAGTAACGGAGCGAAAAAAAGGACTGGAGTTTCATGAGCACGAAGGGTGAAGGTGAAAGAATGAAAATCAGCCCGATGAACTGGGCTGGTCGGCTTACGGCTGGGCTGCAAAATAGGTTAAGGAAAATAATTACTGGCGAAACCCCCGCCGGCCTTGGCCGTATAGCAGCCGATTGGTAGCTTGCTGGTGGGCATGCCGCTCACTTCCTCTCTTCACTTAACCAAACTAACATGGGACTCTTCGATTTTATTAGCGACAAAGGCGAACAAAAGCCCGTGGAGCCCGCGGCTAAGCCAGCGGCTGGGGGAAGCGATTTTTTCGGAAACGCCAAACCGGAAACTTCCGGGGATACGTACACTGTTGTGAGTGGAGACTCGCTTTCAAAGATAGCCAAGCACCACTACGGCGACGCCGCCAAGTGGCACCAGATATACGACGCCAATAAGGCGCTCATCGGCAACAACCCTGACCTGATTGAAGTCGGACAGGTGTTGACCATACCTAGTCTCTAGGTACTTTTTTGCAGAAAAAAGGTGAGAAAAGCCACTCTGTTTCAGGGTGGCTTTTTTGCGTTTGGTGGGGCTGTCAGAACAGCGTTGGAACGACGACGAAGGCCATCATGCAGCGCGTAGCGCTGCGTGATGGCCAGATTTGCGCAGGGCGAAAAAATATTTTCCCGGTGCCGCTTGTCCATCCCAAAAATTCTCCCGTACATTTGCCGATACCAAACAGGTACTCCCCGCTAACGGTGGGCAGTTTTCAGGTTTTATACAGAAGTGGCGAGAGATTAGGCTCCGTGACCCACTGGCAACCTTCGCCCAACGAAAGGTGCCAATTCCTACCCATCCGCAGCTTCAGCCGCGCTGGGACAGATAATTCGAGTGCCATGGAAAATCCCTCAACTCCTGCTTTTATTATCCCGACTCTTCCGGCTGCGTTGTGCGCCGTGAGCTCGGGCTTCTTTGTTTCGGCCGCTGGCGGCCGGAAGGTGGCATTGCCCGCTGGGCGAATGCGAATGCGCTGTTGCTGCCCGTGTTGTTGCTAAGCTGATTCCGGCTTAGAACTTCTCCCCCTCACTCTGCTGGTTTTTTTGGTGGCCCCGTGGGTCCGTCGCGCGCTCTTTTGGGGCTTCGCGGTGGGTTTGGGCTACGCCGGCAGCACGGGCCATTTTGGGGAGTTTTGGCGCTAAAATCGGCTTTTTCTGGTTCGTAGCGCGCTTTTTTCATTTGTCATTTCGGTTTTTCAATCATTCAAAACCTCCTCATTATGTCCGTTCAGCTCCAGCACTTCGAAACCCTGCAACTCCACGCCGGCCAGCAGCCTGACCCCACCACCGGGGCCCGCGCCGTGCCGCTGTTCCAAACCACGAGCTACGTATTCAAGAGCGCCGAGCACGGGGCCAACCTGTTTGCCCTGAAGGAGTTTGGCAACATCTATACCCGCCTGATGAACCCTACCACCGACGTGTTCGAGCAGCGCGTGGCGGCCCTGGAGGGCGGCGTGGCGGCGCTGGCCACCGGCTCGGGCCAGGCGGCCCAGTTCATTGCCCTCAATAACATTCTGCAGGCCGGCGACAACTTCGTGAGCACGGCCTACCTGTACGGCGGTACCTACAACCAGTTTAAGGTGGCCTTCAAGCGGTTGGGTATTGAGGCGCGCTTTGCGGACGGTGATAATCCGGCTTCATTCGAGGAGCACATTGATGAGAAAACCAAGGCCATTTACTTGGAGACCATTGGCAACCCCAGCTTCAGCATTCCTGATTTTGAAGCGGTTGCGGCCATTGCCAAAAAGCACGACCTGCCGCTGATTGTGGACAACACATTCGGTGCGGGCGGCTACCTGTTCCGGCCCCTGGAGCACGGCGCGCACATCGTGGTGGAGTCGGCCACGAAGTGGATTGGCGGGCACGGCACCAGCGTGGGCGGCGTGATTGTGGACGGCGGCATCTACGATTTCGGCAACGGCAAATTCCCGCAGTTCACCGAGCCGAGCGAGGGCTACCACGGGCTGGTTTTCAACGATGTATTTGGCAAGGGCGGGCCGTTTGGCAACATCGCCTTCATCATCCGGGCGCGGGTGGAGGGGCTGCGCGACTTCGGCCCGGCCATCAGCCCGTTCAACTCCTGGCAGCTGCTCATCGGCCTCGAAACCCTGAGCCTGCGCGTAGACCGCACCGTGGAAAACGCCCTGAAAGTGGCCAACTGGCTCGAGCAGCACCCGCAGGTGGAAAGCGTGAACTACCCCGGCCTGGCCAGCAGCCCCTACCACGCCATCGCCAGCAAGTACCTCAAGCGCGGCTACGGCGGCGTGCTCTCGTTCCGGGTGAAGGGTACTAAGGAGACGGCCACGCAATTCATTGATAACCTGAAGCTCATCAGCCACCTGGCTAACGTGGGCGACGCCAAGACGCTCATCATCCAGCCCTCGGCCACCACGCACCAGCAGCTGAGCGAAGCCGAGCAGCTGGCCGCCGGCGTGACGCCGACGTCGCTGCGCCTGTCGGTGGGCATCGAGCATTTCGATGACATTAAGGCCGATTTGCAGGCCGCGTTCGATGCCATCGGCAACACGGCCAGCCTGCCCACGGCGGGTGAGGAAGTGGGCGAGCCCGAGCCCGAGCATGCCCAGCCGCTGGAAGTATAGTGAGTAATGGTCACCCACTAACTCTTACCAGACTTACGCACCACACCGGCTCCCGCGTTTTGCCCGGCGCTTGAGCGCCGGGATGCGGGTCCTCGATTAGGCTGGCGGGGCTTTAGCCCCTGCGCGGCGCGGAACGAGCAGGGGCTAAAGTCCCCAAACTAGGGGCCAACCCACTCTCCCGGCCCTGAAGGGCCGGGCAAATACAACCGACGGATTTTGGTGCGTAAGGCCTGCGTTAACCACTACTTACTGAAAAAAGAATCGGTGGGCCGGGCCGGGCTTCTTCCGTGATGGGAAGGGAAATGGGTGTGAGAAACTATTGCTCCGGGCCGGTTCGCTGCTTCTGCAGCGGCACTATTCAATTGATTTTATGTCAACCCACGTATTTGAACTACCCGACCTGACGCTGGAAAGCGGCGAAACCCTGGCCGGGGCGCACGTAGCCTACCAGACCTGGGGCCAGCTGAACGAAGACCGCGACAATGTGGTGTGGGTGTGCCATGCCCTGACGGCCAATGCCGATGTGCTGGCCTGGTGGCCGGGCCTGGTGGGGCCGGGCTGCTACTACGACCCCGCCGACTGGTTTATCGTGTGCGCCAACGTGCTGGGCTCGTGCTACGGCAGCACCGGCCCGCTCGATGCCGACCCGGCCACCGGGCAGGCCCGCTTCCAGCACTTCCCGCTGCTGACCATCCGGGACCTGGTGGCGGCGCACGAGGCGTTGCGTGAGGAGCTGGAAATCATGGATATCCATACGCTGATTGGGGGCTCGCTGGGCGGGCAGCAGGCGCTGGAGTGGGCCGTGCTGCGGCCCGATTTGTTCGGCCATCTGGTGGTGATTGCTACCAACGCCCGGCATTCGGCCTGGGGCATTGCCTTCAACGAGGCCCAGCGGCTGGCCATTGAGGCCGACCCGACCTACGCCGCCGGCCAGCCCGGCGGGGGCGACGACGGCCTGCGCGCTGCCCGCGCCATGGCCCTGCTCAGCTACCGTAGCTATTCGGCCTACGCCGAAACCCAGACCGACCCCACCGACGACGAGCTGCTGCGCGAGCATCGGGCCAGCACCTACCAGCGCTACCAGGGCGACAAGCTGGTGTCGCGCTTCGATGCCTACAGCTACGTATCGCTGAGCCGAAGCATGGACACGCACCACCTGGGCCGCAACCGCGGCGGGGTGCCGGCGGCGCTGGGCCGCATTGGGGCGCGCACGCTGGTACTGGGCATTACCTCCGATATGCTGTTCCCGCTGAGTGAGCAGCGCGAGCTGGCGGCCCACATTCCCGGGGCCATGTATAGCGAGCTGGACTCGCGCTACGGGCACGATGGCTTTTTGCTGGAAACGGCGGCTATCACGCACTTTCTGGAGCTGTTTTACGCACCCACGTTTGCGCATTGATGTGGTGTAGAGCATGCTTCAGCTTGCGCCGGGCAGGGGCGATAAGTAACTGCTGTTACGCAGCTTGGTGGCGATGGCGCAGGGCTCCACCCTGTGCCGGTTATTGGCAGGCCTCTGGCCTGCAGTCGTTGCCCGACACCTGCGCCTATCGTGCTAACGGGTGGGCCAGAGGCCCACAAATAATAGACACGGGGCACGGCCCCGCGCCATCGCCACCAAGCTGCATAACAGCAGTTAAAGAAGTTAAAGCATTTACCATCTGGATTTTAACTTTTACCGCTCAACTTTTAATGCGGTACGCTGACAGCAAAACCGCTCTATGCTACTGCGCAGGGTCAGGAAATAAAGGTGGCGGCGGTTGTACAGCGCCTCCCGAACGGCTTCGTTACGGCGCTGGTGACCCCGCAGCTGCTGGGGCCGGAGTCGCCGCTGTTCGCCGTTGAGCACGTGTGCAACGGCGGGGTGATGGCCGCCGAATAGGCCGGGCCGCAGTTCCTGCGCGGGCGTGGGGCGGGCGGGCACCCCACCGGCTCGGTGGTGCCGCCCCCCCTACATTTGCCCCCATGCTTCTACCCCGCTTGCTTACCCCCGACGCGGCCACGGCCGGCCTGCGCCGCCTGAAACCTTCGCCCGAATAGCTCACCGAATTCCGCGCCCACCTGGCGGAGATGCTGAAACACCTCGACCCGAACAAGATTGAGCGGCATGGGGAGACGCACATTCTCGACTTTCTGCGCGCTGTGAGCCGGCCGGCGGAGGGCGGCAGCCGCTACGGCAACGTGCACAACAAGCGCGACCTAGTGCTGCACCTCGGCGATACGGCCGACTCGCCGGTGGCGGTGGTGCTGGAGGTGAAGGGGCCCAAGAACCCCGGCGAGATGCTGGCCCCCGACGACCTCAACCGCAAGGCCATGCAGCAGCTGCTGCTGTACTACCTGGAGGACCGCACCGACGAGCAGGCCGACGACTTCCGCCGCCTCATCATCACGACGGGCTACGAGTGGTACGTGTTCGATGCCGTGGATTTCAACCGGCTGTTCTGGAAGGACAAGGTGCTGGTGAAGGCGTTTCGGGACTGGAAGGCGGGGGCCAAGGCGGCCACCGATACTGATTTCTTCTATAAAAGCATTGCTGGCAAGAAGCTGGCCGCGCTCGAAGGCGAGCTGCGCGTGGCCCACGTGGACCTGCGCCCCGGCCTGCCCACCAAGGCTACCGAGCTGCTGGCCCTCTACCGCCTCTTCCACCCCGCCTACCTGCTGAAGGAGCCCCTGACCGGGCGGCGCGACCCCAACACCCTCAACCAGGAGTTCTACAACGAGCTGCTGTACCTCATGGGGCTGAAGGAAGACAAGCAGGGCGGCCTGCGCCGCATTGGTCGCTGCCCCGAGGCCGAGCGGCAGCCCGGCTCCCTGCTCTAAAACACGCTGCGCAAGCTCACCACCGGCCACGGCCTCAACAACCTGCCGCTGGCCGAGCGCGCCCCCTACGGCGACACCCTGGAGGCCCAATTGGAGGAAGTAGCCCTGGCCCTGTGCCTGATGTGGATGAACCGCCTGCTGTTTCTCAAGCTGCTGGAGGGGCAGCTGGTGCGCTACCACGCGCCCGCCGACGCGGCCCACTTTCGCTTCCTGCACCCGGCCAAGCTCACGGATTACGACGAGGTGCTGACCCTGTTTTTTGAGGTGCTGAACCGCGCCCCCGCCGACCGCAGCCCCGACGTGCGCGCCGCCTTCCCCGAGGTGCCCTACCTCAACTCCTCCCTCTTCGAGCCCAGCCCGCTGGAGGGGGCCACCTTCGACATCAGCGGGCTGCGCGATGGGCTGGGGCTGGTGCCCTACCCCGGCTCGGTGCTGCGCAAGGCGGGCGCGCCGGTGGTGCCCCCGGCCAAAGCCCACACCAGCGCCGCGCCGCAGTGGGCCGCGCTGCCCTACCTGCTGCACTTCCTCGACGCCTACGACTTCGCCACCGACCCTACCGGGCATGGCCCCACCAGCAGCCACGCGCCTGCCGGGCACGGGCCCGCCGCGCCCGGCGCGGATGCCCCGGCCGCGCCCACCTCCCGGCCGCTGCTCTCGGCCGCCGTGCTGGGGCTGGTGTTCGAGAAGATAAACGGCTACCGCGACGGCTCGTTCTACACCCCCGGTTTCGTGACGATGTACATGGCCCGCCAGACGCTGGGGCGCGCCGTGCTGCGCCACTTCGCCCAGGCCCCCGCGTGGCCGGCACTGGCCGGGTGCGAGTCCATCGAGGACTTGCAGGATGCCTTCGTGGCCATTCGGCGGCCCGAGCGGCTGGCCTATGCCGCCCACTTCAACACCCTGACGGTGCTGGACCCGGCGGTGGGCTCGGGCCACTTCCTGGTGAGTGCCCTGAATGAGCTGCTGGCCCTGAAATCGCGCCTCGGCCTGCTGCTCGACGACGACGGCGCGCGCCTGCCCTACACCCTGGAAGTGGAGCACGACGAGCTGCTCGTGACCGATGCCGACGGCCTGCCCGCCCCCTACCGGGTGGCCGGCTTCGACCCCGAAACCGGGCTCCGCACCGTGGGGCCGGAGCGCACCCGCCTGCAACGCGCCCTGTTTCGGGAGAAGCGGGCGCTGATGGAGCACGCCCTGTTCGGGGTCGACCTCAACCCCAACTCCGTCCGCATTTGCCGGCTGCGCCTGTGGATTGAGCTGCTGAAACACGCCTACTACAAGCCCGAAACCGACTTCCGGGAGCTGGAGACCCTGCCCAACCTCGACCTGAACGTGAAGCCCGGTAACTCGCTGCTGGCCCGCTTCGCCCTCGACGTGGACTTGTCGGAGGTGTTTAAGAAGGGCGGTTTCACGCTGAAGAAGTACAAGGAGGCCGCCCACGAATACTTCGGCAGCCGGGGGCGCGACGACAAGAATACCCTGCTGGGGTTCTTTCAGCAGCTCAAGGAGCAGTTCACGGCCGTGCTCCACCTAAAGGACAAGAAGCGCGAGGACCTGCGCAAGTTCCGCAACCAGCGGCTGGTGCTCGAAACCCAGGGCCAGCTCTTTGCCGGCAGCGCCCAGGAGCAGGAGGCCCGGGCCTTCGACATGCGCCGCCTGGAGCTGCTGGCCGACAAGCTCGACGCCGAAATCCAGGCCCACGAGCAGGGCGCCCACTTTCGGGAGGCCTTCGAGTGGCGCTTCGAGTTTCCGGAGGTGCTCGACGAGGCGGGGGCCTTTCGCGGCTTCGATGTGGTGATGGGCAACCCGCCCTACATCCGGCAGGAAGTCTTCACCGCCCTC
>JANNDE010000026.1:0-1209 GCA_031387395.1 Hymenobacter sp. | reverse complement strand
GGCGAAACCTATTCGCAGCAGTTTTTCACGCCTTCCGTAATTGAGGGGATGCGGCAGAAGCTGGGCGTGAGCGGGATTCTGCGGCACAAGCTCACCTACACCGGGCTGAGCATGCAGCAGGAGCAGACCCACCCGCGTGGTTGGATACACGAGAAGAAAAAGCAGCAAATGACTCGTCCGCGCGCTATTCTGGTGCGGGGGGTGATGATGGCTCCAGAACTACAACTGGCTTTCGCCATCGCTGAGGAGGCGGAGTTAGCCGCTTCCCAGCACTTGTGCCTGTGCCGCAACGAGGACATCGTGCTGCCTACGGCGCGGCTGACACTGACCGAAGCTGAATTCGACGCGCTGCCGGGATTTGAATTGCGCCCAACTGCTGCCGAGGAAGCTGGTGCGTTTCTGGTGGGGTTCAACCGCTTTGCGGCGGGCGCGGCCATGCACGGGCGGTTAGAAATTGTGGGCAACCCCATTCGCCCAGTGGCGTTGCTGCAATGAGCGCGGCCCCGGAGCTGCTGGCCAAAAGTGCCAGCCACGGCGGCGAGCTGAGCTTGCTGGCCCACACCCAACACGTAAAAGCAGTAGCCGAAGCCGTGGCCCGCGCCACCGGCTTGGATGAACGACTGGCCCGATTGGGAGCCGCATTGCACGACTTGGGCAAGGCGCACCCGGCGTTCCAGCGCAAGCTGCGGTTGAAAACAGGCCAAGCCGACCCCAACCCGATTACGCATCGGCACGAGTTGTCGTCGCTGGGGTTCTTACCCGTCGTGCCACGAGCCGACTGGCCCGCCGTGGTGGATATGGTCGTGGCCCACCACAAACCCATGCACCAGAAGGATGACATGCTTGCCAAAGGCATATTGGACCTGAACGACCGTAGCCGCACCTGGCAGGCCGACCACTTGGCCGGCTGGGAAGAATGGTCGCCGGGGGCGCTGGCGGTGCTGGACGAGTTAGGCTTCGTGACCCAAACAATCATCCGGGCGGAGGCCGAAGAAGCCTTGGAGTTTGCGGTGGCGCACTGTGCTGCTAAGCGCAAGAACTGGTCGCAGTGGCGCGGTTTGCTGCAAGCAGCCGACCACTTCGCATCGTGTTGCAACGCCGCTGCGGCCGGGGCTTTCGATCGCAACACTTGCCGCGCCTCTGCAAAAAGCGTTCGAGATTTCGAAGTTGCCGTCGGTTGCGGTTGTCATCAATTCCCCCGGGGGATCG
>JANNDE010000007.1:0-4042 GCA_031387395.1 Hymenobacter sp. | reverse complement strand
GGGCCAAACAATTTATCAGGCGCACCAACAGCAATGGGCCCCCTACCTGCGGCAATTGCTCCAAAATCCACTCATTCAGGCGCTTGTGTAACCGGGTGCGTAAGTCCTAGGAATGAAGAATTGAGGGCGACCCCTGATTTTTCATTCCTCATTCCTCATTCCCAACTCCTCATTAAGCGAAGCGTCACTTCACCACTTCCACCTTCAGCTTAATGTCCTCCACCGGCCATTTATCCGACTCCACGGGCTGGTTGGCAATCTTGTCGACCACGTCCTGGCCTTCGATGACTTCGCCGAACACCGTGTACTGGCCATCGAGCGAGGGCACGCCGCCGACTTTGGCGTAGGCCTGCGTTTGGGCGGGCGTGAGCTTGCGGCGGCACATGGCCTGCGACTGGTTGGGGGCCAGCTTTTCGCCCACCACGAAGTAGAAATCGGTGTTCGACGACAGGTGGCCGGGGTTCTGCTCATCGTCGTAGCGGGCCATGCCCAGCGCGCCCCGGTGGTGGAAGTGCGCGGCCGAAATTTCCGGCGGCAGGCGGTAGCGTTTCAGCCGGATGGTGCGCGCGCCGTAGGTCTGGCCGCCCTGCACGGCAAAGTCCTTCACCACGCGGTTGAACATGGTTTCGTCGAACACGCCCTTGCGGGCCAGCAGCAGGAAATTGGCCCGGTGAATGGGCGTGTCGTCGTAGAGCCGCACCCGAATGTTGCCCAGGCGCGTGCGCACCAGCACTTCCGAGCCGGGGTACTGGCGGCCGTAGGCCAGCAGCGCGGCCGGCGCGGTGCTGTCGGTGAGGGTGGCCAGGTCGGGGCCAGGCACGACCGGGGCCGTTTTGAGGGGCGCGGTGGCGGGCGGAGCCTGGTTGCAGGCGGCCAGCAGGGCTAGGCCCAGCAGCAGGCGGCTGGTAGCGGCGAGGGTGGTCATGCGCGGGCTACTCGTCGGCTTTCTCCTTTATTTTCTGGGCGCCGCTGCGGCCCTTGGCTTTTACCTTCACCTTCATCTTATCGAAGCCCGGGGCGTCTTCATTGGCGGCGGCGGGTATGGGGGCATCATCGTTGTCGGCGTTGTCGCCGGAGGGGGGCGAGTCGCCCATGTCGCGGGCCGACTTAATTTTTTCGACGGCTTCCACCGTCTTCATCTTTTGCTGGGCCAGCAGCAGCTGGTCCTGGGCAATGGTGTTTTTCTTCCAGGCCGATAGCTCGGTGGCGAGCCGGGCTTTTTCGGCGGCGGTGGCTTTGCCGGGGTGCATCAGGGCGTTGAGGTCGGGCTTGCCGGCGTCCTGCCAGGCCGTGAGCCACATCGACGACACCAGGCTCGGGGCCGCGCGCAGGCGGTAGTCGACCATGCCACCCACGGTCTTGTCGTACTCATCGGCAAAAGCATCGGAGAAGCGGCGCGAGGTTTTGCCGTAGCGGTGCGAGAAGGTGTAGCGCACCTCGGGCTTCATGGTTTTCTCGATTTTCAGGGCTCGGTCAAAGGTTTCGCCCAGGAAGCCGTAGCTCTGGCCCAGCTCTACCCAGATGGCTTCGAGCGGGTTTTTGAGGTATTTAGCGGGCTCGCTGTCGAGGCGGTAGGTGCCGATGTACCGCTCGGGCAGCTGGCTTTCCCAGAGCGCGTGCAGGCCCTTCTGGTCGGTGAGCTGGCCGTCGTAGTTGATGGTGGTGTGCAGCGGCACGAAGGCATCGCCCACGTAGTGGCTCAGTTCGGCCGAGTAGCGGATGATGTCGGTGGTGTCGCGGTTGCGGAAAGCCTCGGTCAGGCTGTCCTTCATTTCCATCACCACCCACGGCACGGTGCCGTACTTTTTCAGGGTATCGGCGGTGTATTTCGACGTGGCCTGGTCGTACTGTCGGGGCATTTTGCCAAAGGGGTCTTCCTCGGAATAATGGTCCATGTCGATGAAGTGCTTGGGCGCTTCGCTGGGGTCGGCGTTGCGGCGCTCGTCGGGGGCGGTGCTCAGGCGCACCAGCTCCAGCATGTTGCGGAAGTAGAAGGCCTGCATGGAGGCCGGCAGGTCGTACACGGCAATCTGGGTGATGGTGCGGTGGCCGAAGAAGCCCCAGCCGCTGGCCGTGCCGGCCGCCAGCACCAGGCCCAGCAGCAGCAACGATAACAAAGATTTTTTCATGGAGGTGGGAATTGATTTAGCGGGAAAAGCCAGGGGCCCGGCCAAAGTTCGGTAATGGCCGGCACATTTTGGTTGGGGTGGAAGCGAAGAAGTACATCATGCTGAGCGCGGCATCTTGCGTGCTTCAACTAAGTACTGGTGGCGGGCAATATGCCGCGCTGCGCGCTGCATGACGTTTCTATTGCTCATTGCCGTGCTAGTCCTGCCGGTAAGCCACGCCCGCCTTCATCACGAATACGGGCCGCAGCAGCGCCGAAATATCCTGCAGCGGGTCGCCGTCCAGCGCCACGATGTCGGCGAGCTTACCGGCTTCCAGCGAGCCCAAATCGGCCGTTTCGCCCAGCAGCTCAGCGGCGTTGAGGGTGGCGGTGCGGATGGTTTCGAGCGGCGACATGCCGGCCTCGGCCATGTAGCCAAACTCGCGGGCGTTCTGGCCGTGGCGGAACACGCCGGCATCGGTGCCGAAGGCCACGCGCACGCCGGCCTTGGTGGCCCGCGTGAAGGTGCCCTGCATTTTGGTGCCCACGTCCAGCGCCTTGCGGGCAATCACGGGCGGGAAGTAGCCCGGCCGCAGCCGGGCCGTGTCGGCCACCGACTTGCCGGCGATGAGCGTGGGCACGTACCAGGTGCGGGTTTTGGCCATCAGGGCAATGGCCGCGTCGTCCATCAGCGAGCCGTGGTCGATGCTGGTGACGCCCGCCCGCACGGCCCGCCGGATGCCCTCGGCCCCGTGGGCGTGGCAGGCCACGCGCATGCCCAAATCCTTGGCCGTTTCCACTATGGCCCGGATTTCCTCTTCCGAATACTGGGCCCCGGTGCCGTCCTTGCTCAGGTCGAGCACGCCGCCGGTGCTGGCAATTTTGATGAGGTCGGCCCCGCGCTTGAACTGCTCGCGCACGGCCTCGCGGCACTGGTCGGGGCCGTTGGCGAGGTTGATGGGGTGGCCGGCCCTGGTCATCTGGTCGTCGCTGAGGCCATCGGTGTCGTCCATGTGGCCGCCGGTGGCCGAAATGGCCATGCCCGCCGAGTAGATGCGCGGGCCCGGCACCAAGCCCTGGGCCACGGCGTTGCGCAGGCTGGTGTTCACGCCCGAGCCGCCACAGTCGCGCACCGTCGTGAAACCGGCGCGCAGCGTGGTCAGGGCATTAATCTGGGCGCGGAAAGCCACGTCGGCCGGGTTCAGCGTGAAGCCTTCGCGGAAGCCGTTGCGGCTGGGCGTCGACTCCAGGTGCACGTGGCAGTCGATGAGACCGGGCAGCACGGTGCGGTTTTCGAGGTTGATGATTTTATCCTGGGGCCCGCTGGCAGCCGTGTAGCCGGCCTGCACGGCCGTGATGCGGTCCTTCTCGACCACGATGGTTTGCTGGCTGAGCAGCTTGCCGCTGCGCACGTCGAGCAGGCGGCCGCAGTGTAGCAAGGTTTTCTGGGCGAAGGCGGCCGGGGCGGCCAATAGCAGCGCGGCGGCAAAAATAGAAGTACGCGTCATGGGTGCTGGGGTGGATATGCGTGAATTGGTGGATTCAAAGAACGTCATGCAGCGCGCAGCGAAGCATCGTGCCCGCTACCACTAATCAAATCGACCGGATTACTATTGCGGTAAAGATGCTTCGCCGCGCTCTGCATGACCGTTCTTTGAAGCTACTAACCCACTTATCCATCATCCAAACCTAACCCAACATGACCACGCAAGCCGAGTTTGAAGCTGCCAGCCAGCGCGCCCAGCAGCTCCCCTCCAAGCCCAGCAACATGGTGCTGCTCCAGCTTTATGCCCTCTACAAGCAAGCCACCGACGGCGACGTGACCGGCGACCGCCCCGGCGGCTTCGACTTCAAAGCCAGTGCCAAGTATGACGCCTGGAAGGGCCTACTCGGCACCAGCAAGGAAGCCGCCCGCCAGCAGTACGTGAAGCTCGT
>JANNDE010000328.1:0-1651 GCA_031387395.1 Hymenobacter sp. | reverse complement strand
CCGCCGGTGAGGGTGCCCGCGTTGGCGGCCACCCCGTTGGCGTCGGCCGTGGCCGTGCCGCTGCCCTCGCCAAAGGGGTAGCAGGTCACCAGCCCGGCCGGGGTGCGCAGCAGGTGTAGCCCCCGGTCGCTGCTAATATGGGCGGCGGTGCGGGCCACGTTCCACACGCGCACCTCGTCGATGCTGCCGTTGAAAAACTCGCCGGAGTTGGTGCTGCCGATGCGCAGGTTTTGGGCATTGGGCACGTTGTGGCCGCCGTCGGGTTGGTCGGTGCCGATGGCCTTGCCGTCGAGGTAGAGCGTGCGGGTGGTGCCGTCGAAGGTGGCCGCCACGTGGTGCCAGGCCCCGGCCAGGCTGGGCGTGGCCACCTCGATGTCGTTGCCCCACCAGTAGTTCACCAGCCCTTTAGCGCTCAGGCGCAGGGCATTGCACATGTTTCTGTTGCCGAAGGCACCCCAGCCGATGATGCTGTTGCCGCCCATCGTGGTGGGCTTAATCCAGGCCTCGATGGTGTAGGGGCTGTTGCCCGTCGGCACGGTGGCGCTGCTGCCGATGGCTACGTACTGGCCGTTGCCGTTCAGGCGTAGCGAGCGGGCCACTACCGCCGGCCCAACGTCGGCCGTGGTGAAGGCATTGGGCACCACGCTCAGCGTGGGGGCGGCCGCCACGCCGCAGTTGGCGGTGCTGCCGTTGTTCACGGCCGTGGGGTTCAGCGTGGCCGTGCCAGTCGGGCCGAGCACCAGGCGCGTGTTCTGGGCCTGGGCCGCGGGCAGCGCGCACAGGGTGAAGACCTGGGCGCTGGCCCCGCCCGAGCCGTTGGCCAGGGCCATGGTCAGCACGCCGGTCAGGGCCCCGGTCGGGACCTTCGCGGTGAGCTCGGTGCCAGCCGCGTTCACCGTGAAGTCGGCGCTGCTCACCGTGTTGGCGCTGCGGCCCGGGAAGGTGACGAGCGCGGCCCCGGTGAAGCCCGTGCCGGTGAGGCGGATGGTCGCTTCGGTGGGCGCGCTGGCGGGTACGATGCCGGTGATGGCCAGGCCTGGGGCGGCCGGCAGCACCGTGAAGGTGCCCGCGCTGGTGCTCGCCCCGTTGCTGGCCACGGCCGCCACGAGCCCCGTGGCGGCCGTGGTGGGCACCACGAAGGTGATGGTGGTGGCACTGACGAGAGTAAAGGGTACGCTGCTCCCGTTGAGGGTGACGGTTTTGGCCTGGTCCAGCGTGGTGCCCGTGAGCACAACGAGGGCCCCGGCCGGCCCGCGCGTGGGGTTCATCGCCGTGAGCACCGGCGGGGATACCACGGTGAAGGAGCCACCCGACACGCCCGTGCCCGCTGGCGTGGTGACCGAGAGCGGCCCCGAGCGGGCCCCAATCGGCACCGCGACCGTGAGCTGCGTGTCCGAGCCGCCCGTGACCGGCTTGGCGACCACGCCGCCGAACCCCACCTGCGTGGCGCCGGTGAAATTCCGGCCGGTGAGCACCACCGTCGTGGTGCTCACCGGTCCCGTGGTGGGGGTGAACGAGGTGATGACCGGCAACATGGGCACGATGAATTCGCCGGTGGAGGTGGCCGTGCCGAAGGGCGTGGTCACGGCCAGCAGGCCCGTAGTGGCCCCGTCCGGTACGGCGAAGGTTAGCTGGGTGTCCGAGTTGACCG
>JANNDE010000777.1:0-1527 GCA_031387395.1 Hymenobacter sp. | reverse complement strand
CACCGGGAGATGTTGGGTCTGCGGGGGGGCCTGGTTAAAGCGTTTTAGCGTGGACTCGCAGAGCCCCCGCTACAAGGCCAGGTAAAACCCCGCCAGCAGCGCCCGAAACTCCGCTGAATACTTCGCGTCATTTTCCGCCGTCCGAATTGTTAGCTCCGTTTCCTCTGCCACTGTTCCTTCGCGTCGAAACCCGGTGATGTGCCGCAATGCTTTGCTGCTGGGCCGGTGCCGCACCACCAGCCGCGAAGCCGCATGCAGCCCGGCCGCCGCCGCCACCTGCTCAAAAGCCAGCATCTCGGATGGTGGCAGCAGCACGGTAAGCAGGCCGCCTTCTGCCAGAAACTCCGCGGCAAAGGCTGCTAAACCTTCGAAAGAAAGCGAGTCGGCCGCCTCGTGGCGGGCGGTGCTGCGAGCCGCATCGGGCGAGCGCAGCGACTGCCGGAAGAACGGCGGATTGCAGATAATGTGGCTAAATGGTGTGGGCTGCGTGGCTGCGAAGCCGGCCAAACTTATTGCCTGCACCCGAATGCGTCTGGCCCATGGGCTGGCCGCAACATTGGCCGCCGCTTGCGCTGTTGCAGTCACGTCAATTTCTACGGCTTCGATGCTGACGGTTGCGTTGCGCTGGGCGGCCATCAGAGCCAGCAGGCCGGTGCCAGTGCCGATGTCGAGCAGACGCGTGGCGTGGGTGAGGTCGGCGGCTGCGCCCAGCAGGCAGGCGTCGGTGCTCACCTTCATGGCGCAAGCCGCTTGCTCGATGCGGAACTGTTGGAACTGGAAGTAGTCGTTGGGCAACTTGAATGTGTTGAGTTTTGAATGCTGAGGGTTGAGTAAGATTTCCAACTCAACAATTAGCGCGGTTTCGGGGTTAGTGTACGCTTTTTTAAAAAGTTAAAAGTTGAGAGTTAAAGGTTAAAACGCAGTTTGGCTGAATTTTAACCTTTAACTCTCAACTTTTAACTCTGTACAGAGACATAAAAACGGCTCTAACCCTCAACATTCAAAACGCCCTTCTCATACCCCTCATCCACCAACAGCCCTTTGCCCAGCGCGCTTTGCACGGCCAGCACGTCGCAGCGCTCGTTTTCGGCGTGGCCGGCGTGGCCCTTTATCCAGTGGAAAGAAACTTTGCGCTGCTTATAGATGCGCAGGAAGCGCCGCCACAAGTCCTCGTTGGCCTTTTTGCCGAAATCGGATTTGGCGGCCCAGCCGAACACCCATTTCTTCTCCACGGCATCGACCACGTATTTGGAATCGGATACCACGCGGATGGGCAGCTCGGGGCGCGTCACGGCTTCGAGGCCGACTATCACGGCCAGCAGCTCCATGCGGTTGTTGGTGGTGTGGCGGAAGCCCTGGGTGAGCTCTTTCTCGTGGGGGCCGTAGCGCAAAATGGCCCCGTAGCCGCCCGGGCCAGGGTTGCCGCGCGCCGAGCCGTCGGTGAACAGGTGAATCATGGGGTTGTCAGGGTAAAAGAACGTCATGCAGAGCGCAGCGAAGCATCTTGCCCGCCGTTAGTAATGCAAT
>JANNDE010000217.1:0-2450 GCA_031387395.1 Hymenobacter sp. | reverse complement strand
TTTTTTTTTAAGCGCCCGCCCCCCCCCCCCCGGGGTTGCGGGGGCCGGGGGGTGAGGTGAGCCGTCAGGCGATATTCGCAGCTATCTGAAAATTAACATCCTCACGCTGTTTGCTATTGCGGCGAAATAATCTTACCTTTGCAAGCCAAATTTTAGGGGCAAACGGCTCCAAACAAACCATTCCTTAAATGCCAACCATCAATCAGTTAGTACGGAAAGGCCGTGAGGCTTTGACTACCAAGTCGAAGTCGCCCGCCCTTGATTCGTGCCCGCAGCGTCGGGGCGTGTGCACCCGTGTGTACACCACCACGCCTAAGAAGCCGAACTCGGCTATGCGCAAAGTGGCCCGTGTGCGCCTTACCAACGGTAAGGAAGTAAACGCATACATCCCCGGTGAAGGCCACAACCTCCAGGAACACAGCATCGTGCTGATTCGTGGCGGCCGGGTTAAAGACTTGCCAGGCGTACGTTACCACATTATCCGTGGCGCCCTGGACACCGCCGGTGTAAGCGGCCGGACCCAGCGTCGTTCTAAGTACGGTGCCAAGCGTCCGAAGCCCGGTCAGCCCGCCGCAGCAGCAAAAGGCGCACCCGCTAAGAAGAAGAAATAATTAATTAGTGCCTGGTGCCTGGTGCTTAGTGCTTGGCAGGAGAATACTTCTGCCAGCCTAAGCACCAAGCACTAAGCACCAAGCACTAACTACATATCATGAGAAAGTCAAAACCCAAAAAGCGCATCTTGCTGCCGGACCCTAAGTACAAGGAGACGCTGGTAACCCGCTTTGTGAATTACATGATGTACGACGGTAAGAAAAACCTGGCGTACACCATCTTCTACGACGCCTGCGACCTCGTGGAGCAGCGCACCAAGGAGAGCGGCCTCGAAATGTGGCGCAAAGCGTTGAACAACGTGATGCCCACCGTGGAAGTAAAAAGCCGCCGCGTTGGTGGTGCCACCTTCCAGGTTCCGATTGAAGTGCGCGCCGACCGCCGCATTTCGGTAGGTGCCAAATGGATGATTCAGTACGCCCGTCGTCGTGGTGAGAAAACCATGAAGGACAAGCTGGCTGGCGAAATCATCGCCGCTGCCAAAGGTGAAGGTGCTGCCGTCAAGAAGAAGGACGATACCCACCGCATGGCCGAGGCTAACAAAGCCTTCTCGCACTTCCGTTTCTAAACAAAAAGTGACGAGGTAATGAGGTGATGGGGTAATGAAGTAGGCAGTTTTTATGTTGCCGGCTTGATTTCCTCATCACCTCATTACTTCATTACCTCATCACTAACAAGATAATGGCCGTCAACAAAGACCTCTATTACCTCCGCAACATCGGGATTATGGCGCACATCGACGCCGGTAAGACCACGACGTCGGAGCGTATTCTGTATTACACGGGTAAAACCCACAAAATCGGGGAAGTGCACGATGGTGCCGCCACGATGGACTGGATGGAGCAGGAGCAGGAGCGCGGCATTACGATTACTTCGGCTGCCACGACTACCTTCTGGAACTACCCCACCGACATCAAGGGTGACCCGACTCCGGATACCAAACAGTACAAAATCAACCTGATTGACACCCCCGGTCACGTTGACTTTACGGTGGAAGTAGAGCGTTCGCTGCGCGTGCTTGACGGTGCTGTGGCACTGTTCTGCGCTGTATCGGGCGTAGAGCCGCAGTCGGAGACTGTGTGGCGTCAGGCTGACAAGTACAACGTGCCTCGTATCTGCTTCGTGAACAAGATGGACCGCGCCGGTGCCGACTTCTTCAAAGCCGTGAACGAAATCAAGGAGAAACTGGGCGCTAACCCCATTCCTCTCCAGATTCCGATTGGCGCTGAAGATACCTTCAAAGGTGTGGTTGACCTGCTGACTGGTAAAGCCATCGTGTGGGACGACAAAACCGAAGGCAAATCGTACGACGAAATCCCCGTTCCCGAGGACCTCGTTGAGACGGTAGCCGAGTGGCGTCAGAAGCTCGTGGAGAGCGTGGCTGAGTATGATGACGCGTTGCTGGAGAAATTCTTCGACAACCCCGATTCCATTACGAAAGAGGAAATGATGGTTGTTATCCGCCAGGCGGTTATCGACATGAAATTCTCGCCCGTACTCTGCGGTTCGGCCTTCAAAAATAAGGGTGTACAGACGATGCTGGATGCCGTGATGGCCTACCTGCCGTCGCCCCTCGACATGCCCGCCATCATGGGCACTCACCCCGACACCGGGGCGGAAATCGAGCGTCACCCCGACAACACGGAGCCTTTCACCGCTCTGGCGTTTAAAATTGCTACCGACCCGTTCGTAGGCCGTCTTTGCTTCTTCCGCTGCTACAGCGGCGTGCTCGATGCTGGCTCGTACGTGCTCAACAACCGCACCGGCAAGAAGGAGCGTATCTCGCGCCTCATGCAGATGCACTCCAACAAGCAGAACCCGATTGACAAAATCCAGGCGGG
>JANNDE010000719.1:0-1059 GCA_031387395.1 Hymenobacter sp. | reverse complement strand
CACTGCCCCGGAGGCGATGGCACTGTGGGCCAAAGTCAGGCGACGCTGACCTTACCCACTGCTCTGCGTAGTCAGCCAAAAGGTAAAAGTGAGGAGTTAAAAAGCGAGCCACGACGGGCCCACCTTTTAACTCCTCACTTTTACTTTTTAACTACGAATTGCCGCTTAGCAGCAGCCGCCCGGCAGGGCGTCAGCACTGGCTACCACCGGGGCCGTGCCGCGGTCGAACAAGCCGAAATGCTGGCTGGTGTCGCCCAGCACCCGGAAGTGAGAGCCGTAGCGCGTATCGGCCACCATGGCGGCAGTGTTGCCGCAGACCAGCATGGGGCGGCCGGTTTCGAAGGTGTGGTGGTCGTCCAACACAAACTGGTGGGGCTGGCCGGGGATGGTACCCAGGTAGGTAGCCACCTGGCCGTGGTCTTCGCACTTGTCTTCGATGTCGAGCTTGAAGGCGCGCACCGTGAGCGAGTAGAAACCGATATTACCTACCTTTTCCTCAATTTCGGCATTGTTGATGGTGAGGCGACGGCTGCTCAGTACCCGGTAGTCGTTGATGCCCAGGCGCAACAGCAGCCGGCGAAAATCCTCGGTGTACATCGCACCGCTCAGGCACTCGCCATAGAGAACCGGGTCCTGGCGCAGGGTTTCGGGCACGCGCCGGTCGGCAAATACGTCGGCGATGAACAGCTCGCCGCCGGGCTTTAGCACCCGGAAGATTTCGCGGTAAGTAGCTTCCTTGTCGGTACTCAGGTTGAGCACGCAATTGCTCACCACGAGGTCCACGCTGTTGTCGGCAATGTTGGCCGATTTCAGGTCTTCGATGTAGCCGTGGCGGAACTCCACGTTGGGCTGCTTGTAGCCGAAGGTGACGGTGTGCGCATCGATGTGGCGGCGGGCCACATCGAGCTGCTCTTCGGTCATGTCCACGCCAATGACGTGGCCGTTTTCACCCACCAGCTTCGAGAGCAAGTAGGCATCGCGGCCCGAGCCGGAGCCCAAATCCAGCACCGTGATGCCTTCGATAGCATCCGGGATGCACACGCCGCAGCCGTAATATTT
>JANNDE010000714.1:0-19699 GCA_031387395.1 Hymenobacter sp. | reverse complement strand
GTAATATTTCTCCAATACTTCTGACTCCAACTGGGCCAGAATACGGCGGTGCGCCAGCGGAATATCGTCGGTGCAGCAGGCGTTGGTGAGCAGGTCCTGGCTGGTTTGCAGTTGGGTACCGTAGTAGTCCTGAACCTGGGCGCGGGTGTCGGGGGAAGCCATATCTTGAGAGGGAGTTCGATGGGTTGGACGAAGAATACGTTGTGCCGGGAACAACTGGTTTGTCGGCCCGAAGTTCTTCCCAATGTAGCGTGGACTCTGCGAGTCCGCGCCTACCCATTTGTCATTTATTTAAACCAGTGCGTACAGCACGGACGGGCGCGGACTCGCAGAGTCCGCGCTACACACCTACGCCCCCCACAAGCACCGGCCGCTCCTCGCTCACGCGCTTCGGAGCCGGGCCATCCTGGTGCATCTCGCGGTAGAAAAACGCAAAAATCAACGGGAAAATCAGCAGCGTGAGCACCGTGGCCGTCACCAGCCCACCGATGACGACGATGGCCAGCGGCTTCTGCGTTTCGGAGCCGATGCCGGTGCTGAGCGCGGCCGGAAACAGGCCAATCATGGCCATGAGGGCCGTCATCACCACGGGGCGCACGCGCGAGGCCACGCCCAGGCGTAGGCTGTCGGCCAGACTCATCTTTTTGCGCAGGTTTTCCTTGAAAACGGTGATGAGCACGATGCCGTTCTGAATACAGATGCCCAGCAGAGCGATGAAGCCGATGCCGGCCGAAATCGAGAAGTTGACGCCCGTGATATGCAGCGCCGCGATGCCGCCGATGAGCGCAAACGGCACGTTGGCCAGCACCAGGGCCGCGTCCTTGCCGTTGCCGAAGGTGATAAACAGCAGGATGAAAATGATGACCAGCGACACCGGCACCACCTGACCCAAGCGCTTGGTGGCCCGCACCTGGTTCTCAAACTCGCCCGCCCATTCGATGCGGTAGCCCTTGCCGAGCTTGATGGTTTGGTCCATTTTCTTTTGCGCCTCGGCAATGGTCGAGCCCATGTCGCGGTCGCGGATGGAGAATTTCACCGCGATAAACCGCTGGCCGTTATCGTGGTACACGAAGGCCGGGCCGTTACTGGTGCCAATTTCGGCAATCTCCTTCAGCGCCACCTTGCCGCCCCGGATGGTGGGCACGCGCAGCTCGCCGATTTTGCTCTCCGTGTCGCGGTCCTGCTTGGGGTAGCGCACCGTCACGTCGAACTTGCGGTCGCCCTCGTAAATCTGGGTGGCGGCCTTGCCGCCCACGGCCATTTCCACTACCGTTTGGGCATCCGCCGTTTGCACGCCATACGCGGCCATGCGGGTCTGGTCGAGGCGCACGCTCATTTCGGGCTGGCCCAGGTTGCGCAGAATGCCCAGGTCCTTCACGCCGCGCACCTTGCCGAGCACCCGCATCACCTCGTTGGCCTTGCCGTCGAGTTCCTTCAGGTCGTTGCCGAAAATCTTCACCGCCAGCGCCGCGTTGATGCCCGCCACGGCCTCCTCCACGTTATCAATGATGGGCTGCGAGTAGTTGAAAATGATGCCAGGGTACTCCTTCAGCTTCTTGTCCATCTCCTCAATCAGCTGTTCCTTAGTGATGTCGCGCTTCCACTCCTCCTTGGGTTTGAGGTTGACCTGGGCCTGCACGTAGTAGATGCCCGAGGGGTCGGTGCCGTCGTTGGAGCGGCCCGTCTGGCTCAGCACCGAAGTCACTTCCGGGAACGAGCGCAGGATGCGGCGGTAGTTGGCCGCCATCTTGTTGGTTTCCGTCAGCGACGACGACATCGGCAGCTTGGTTTCGACCCACAGCGCGCCCTCGTTCAGCTCCGGCAGAAACTCCGAACCCAGGAAATTGAACGAGTACAACCCGGCCACCACCACGGCCATCGTCACGCCGAAGCTCAGCAGTTTATTACGGTACGTGAAGCCGAAGGCACTCGTCACGATGCGGTCGAAGAAGTTCACCACCGGATTATTTTTCTCCTTCACATCCTTGTTTAGCAGCAGCGAGCACAGCACCGGCACCAGCGTCAGGGTCAGAATTAGCGCGCCCACCAAGGCAAAACCCAGCGTGTAGGCCAGCGGGCTGAACATCTTCCCCTCCACTTTTTCAAAGGCGAAAATGGGAATCAGGCAGGTCAGGATAATCAGCTTGGCGAAGAACACGGCCTTGCCCAGCTCGCCGCCGGTTTTCTTAATCAGGCCCAGCTTGGCGAGCTTGTTGAACTTCTCCATGCCCACTTTCTCAGCCTTGTGGTCGAGCACCACGAAAATGCCCTCCACCATCACCACGGCTCCGTCGATGATAATGCCGAAGTCGATGGCACCCATGCTCAACAAATTGGCGCTCATGCCCTTTAGCCGCAGACACACGAAGGCGAAGAGCAGCGCCAGCGGCACCACCACGCCCACAATCAGCGTGGTGCGCCAGTCGGCCATGAAGATGAGCACGATGAGCGTGACCAGAATAATGCCCTCAATCAGGTTATGGATTACGGTGTGCGTGCAGTGGTCCATCAGCACGTCGCGGTCGTAGAAGGTTTTGAGGTACACGTCGTTGGGCAGCACCTTTTCGTTGAGCTCCGCGATTTTGGCTTTCACGCGGCCCAGCACCTCGGCCGGGTTTTCGCCCTTGCGCATGATGACGATGCCCTCCACCACGTCGCTCTGGTCGTCGAGGCCGGCCTGGCCCACGCGGGGGGCGTTGCTTTCGGTCACCTGCGCCACGTTGCGCACCAGAATCGGCACGTTGTTGATGTCCTTGACGATGATGTTGCCGATGTCCTCCGGCTTGGTGAGCAGGCCGATGCCGCGCACCACGTAGCTCTGCGAATTCTTCTCAATCACGTCGCCGCCCACGTTCATGTTCGACTTCTGCACGGCCTCGAACACCTCCAGCGGCGTCATGTCGTACTTGGCCAGCATGGCGGGGTTCACGCTGATTTCGTACACCTTACGCGTCCCGCCAAAGGCCGCGATATCGGCCACGCCGGGCACCGATTTCAACTGCCGCTCCACCGTCCAGTCCTGAATGGCGAGCAGCTCGTTGGTGCTGCGGCCGGCCCGGCTCTGCACCGTATAGCGGAAAATCTCGCCGGTAGGGCCGTAGGGCGGCTGCACGTGCGAGTCGCAGCCGGCGGGCAGGTTCACGCCGCTCAGCAGATTGTTCACCTGTTGCCGGGCAAAGAAATCCTCTACGTTGTCCTCGAAGTTTATCTTGAGCACCGACAAGCCGAACATACTGATAATGGGCATGTTGCTTTTCATCTGCACCGAGTTCATGGCCACCTCGATGGGCGTGCTCACGAACCGCTCTACCTCCTCGGCCGAGCGGCCGGGCCAGAGGCTCACGATAATCATCTGGGTATTCGTGACGTCCGGAAACGCCTCAATCGGCGTGTGGACGTAGCTATAGGTGCCGCCCGCGACGAGCAGCGCCGTCATGAAAAAGATGAAGAAGCGGTTCTTCAGCGAGAAGGCAACGATGCCGGAAATAAACTTATTCACAAGTAGAGGCTATGCGGTCAATGAACGATTCATGAAACCTACAGCCACCATGATGAATGCCTGATGAACCGGCCGCGGCGAATGGGACTCGTAAGTGCCCGATGCGAACTCACAACTTCGCCACCACCATCAAAAACCCGGTACCTCATTCGCCTCCAAAAGGGTATCACACGGGCCACGGCTCGTACTTTCGCCCTACCGCACGGTCAAACCACCTCACCACACGGCTATCCCCTGAAAAGGTGAAGCCCTTGGTGCAGGAACACCAAGGGCTTCGGGAAGTAGGTGGTACGTACACCTAACTCCCATTGCTCATGAGGAAGGTACGTGCGGCGAAGATACGGCGTAAAGTCGTGCTTCGTAAACCTATACCACCGGAAAACCCAAAAAGTTTCTGGTGGTGGCTTTTCCAGGAGATGGTTAAGGCGGCAATTGCCGTCGCGGCCCGGCACTGGATAAGCTAACGGTTGGCAACGGGCTGGGCGGCAAAGCCCAGCCCGTTGTTTTCACGGTTGAAACTAGTGAGCGGCTACTGGCTCCACGTACCCCTTCTCACCGGGCAGCGGAACGTACCGGGTGTGCTCCGAACGGTAGAAACGCTCAAACACCAGCGGGAACACGAAGAGCGTGAGGATGGTACCCGTTATCAGACCGCCGATAACCACGATGGCCAGCGGCTTGCTCGTTTCCGAGCCGATACCCGTCGAAATGGCGGCCGGCATCAGGCCGATGGTGGCCATGAGGGCCGTCATCACCACGGGGCGCACCCGCGAAATCACGCCTTCGTTAATACTATGGTCGAGCGTGTGCTTTTTCACCAGGTTTTGCTTGAAAACGGATATCAGAATCACGCCGTTTTGAATACAGATACCGAATAGCGCGATGAAGCCGATACCGGCCGAAATCGAGAAGTTGGTGTGCGTGATGAGCAGCGCCGCGATGCCGCCGATGATGGCAAACGGCACGTTGAGCAGCACCAGCCCGGCATCTTTCAGGTTGCCGAAGAGGATAAACAGGATGAAGAAGATGAGGCCCAGCGAAATGGGCACCACCTGCGAGAGGCGCTGCTGGGCGCGGCGCTGATTCTCGAAGTCGCCGGTCCAGCGCTGCTCGTAGCCTTTGGGCAACACAACGTGGCGGTTCACTTTTTCCTGGGCTTCCTTGATGGTAGAGCCCATGTCGCGGCCCCGAATCGAGAATTTCACGGCGGCGAAACGGCGGTTGTCGTCGCGGTAAATCAGGCTGGGGCCCGTTACGGAGCCAATATTGGCGATTTCGGAGAGCGGGATGGTTTTGCCCGCCTGCGTGGGCACCATCAGGGCCGCGATTTCGGCCGGCGTCTGGCGGAACTGCGGCTCGTAGCGCACCCGGATGGGGAATTTGCGCTCGCCCTCGTACAGCTGCGTGGCTTCCTTGCCGCCCACCGCCATTTCCAGCACCGAGGCCGCATCGGACTTGCTCACGCCGTAGCTGGCCATGCGGCGCTCGTCGAGGTCGACGTGAAACTCGGGCTGGCCGATGTTGCGCAGCACGCCCAGGTCGTCGATGCCCTTCACGGTTTTCAAAATTTCATACACTTCGCGGGCCTTAGCCTCCAGCGTGGCCAGGTCGGTGCCGTAAATCTTCACCGCAATCGAGCCTTTCACGCCCGAAGCGGCTTCCTCTACGTTGTCGGTGATGGGCTGCGAGAAGTTGAAATAGACGCCCGTAAACTTGTCGAGCTTGGCCTTCATCCGTTCCACCAAATCCTCGCGGTAGGCCTTGGATTTCATCTTTTTCTCGACCTCCGGCGTGTGCTTGAGCTGCACCAGAAACTCGTTGTTGTAGAAGCCCGTGGGGTCGGTGCCGTCGTTGGGGCGGCCGGTCTGGCTCACCACGTCGCTCACTTCGGGGAAGCTCAGAAAGTCGCGCCGCATCTGGTTGCACAGCTCGTTGCTCGACTCCAGACTGATGCTCAGCGGCAGCTGGGCGCGCACGTAAATCGAGCCCTCGTTCAGCTCCGGCAAGAATTCCGAACCCAGGAACGAGAAGGAATACAGACCCAGCGCCGTGACGACGAAGGCGATGATGAGTGTGGCCGTTTTGCGGGCGTAGGTGAAGCGGAAGAAGCGGTTGGCCCCGTTGTTCACGCCGCGCACGAAGAAGTTGTCCTTTTCGCGCACGTTCTTTTTCAGCAGGATGCTCACCAGCACCGGCACCAGCGTGAGGGTGAAAATCAGCGCGCCCAGCAGGGCGAATCCCAGCGTCCAGGCCAGCGGTGAGAATACCTTGCCTTCCACTTTCTCAAAGGAGAAAATCGGCAGCAAAGCCGTGATAATAATGGCTTTGGCGAAGAAAATCGACTTGCCCATTTCGCGGCCCGACTTCTTAATCAAGCCCAGCTTGGAGAGCTTATTAAACCGCTCCATGCCCACCTGATGCGCCTTGTGGTCGAGGGCCACGAACAGCCCTTCCACCATTACCACCGCGCCGTCAATGATGATGCCGAAGTCAATGGCGCCCATGCTCAGCAGGTTGGCGCTCATGCCGCGCAGCCGCAGGCAGATGAAGGCAAACAGCAGCGCCAGCGGAATAATCACCGACACAATCACCGTCGTGCGCCAGTCGGCCATGAACAGGAACACGATGAGCGTAACCAGCACGATGCCTTCCATCAGGTTGTGAATCACCGTCTCCGTGGAGAAGTCGATGAGCTGCTGCCGGTCGTAGAAGGTTTTCATCTTCACATCGGGCGGCAGGATTTTGGAATTCAGCTCGGCCACCTTATCGTGCAGGTGGGCAATGACTTCCGACGGGTTTTCGCCCTTGCGCATCACCACAATACCCTCCAGCTTGTCGTCCTCCAGGCCGCGACCCACCTGGCCCAGGCGCGGCAGGGCGCTTTCGGTTACGCGGGCCACGTCGCGCACCAGAATCGGCACGCCGTTCACGTTCTTAATCACCGTGTTGGTGATGTCGGAGATGTTGTTGAGCAGGCCGATGCCGCGCACCACGTAGTTCTGCTGCCCGGACGTTATCACGTCGCCGCCCACGTTGATGTTGGACCGCTGCACGGCATTATACAAGTCGAGCGGCGTGAGGCCGAAATCCTGCAATTTGCCGGGGTTCACGCTGATTTCGTAGTCCTTCACCTCGCCGCCGAAACTGTTCACGTCGGCCACGCCGGGCACGGCTTTCAGGTTGCGCTCAATCACCCAGTCCTGCAGGGTTTTGAGCTCGCGCACGGTTTTGGTTTTGCTCTCCAGCGTGTAGCGGTAGATTTCGCCGGTCGGGCCGTAGGGCGGCTGCACGTCGGGCGTGATGCCGTCGGGCAGGTCCACCTCGCGCAGCAGGTTGTTCACCTGCGGCCGGGCGAAGGCATCGTCCACGCCGTCATCAAAAATTACCTTCACCACCGACAGGCCAAACAGCGTGGTGCTGCGCACCGAAGCCTTTTTCTGCACCGGGTTCAGCGCAATTTCAATAGGCACGGTCACGAACTTCTCCATCTCCTCGGCCGAGCGGCCGGGCCACTGCGTGATAATGGTGATTTCGGTGTTGGTCACGTCCGGGAATGCCTCGATGGGCGTATTCCGGTAGCTCACCACGCCCATCACCACCACCACCAGGGTCATGAGGAAGATGAAGCCTTTGTTCTTGAGCGAAAAGGCGATAATGCCTTGAATGAACTTGTTCATTTTCAGTTTCTAACGGTGAAGAAACGGTGAATTATGGGTAGAACTAAAAGGCAGTACTGACCCAGAGCAAGGCGCAATTGCGCTTGCTCGGAGTCAGTCCCTACCTCGTTGACCTAGTCGTTCAGCTCGTCATAAACCAGCAATTGGTCCTTGGCAATCACCACATCGCCGGGCTTCAGGCCGCTGGTGATGTAGCTGTAGTCGCCCACCGTTTTGCTGATGGTCACGGGCCGGGTTTCGACGTGGGTGCGGTCGCGGTACACCATCACGAAGTTGCGGTCCTTGTCGAACACCACCGATTTGGCGGGCACGGCCAGGGCCTTCGCCCCTTCCGTGTTCTCGACGCGCACCTGGGCGTACATCTCGGGCTTGAGCAAATAGCCGGGGTTGTCGAGGCGCACGCGCACCTTCATCACCTTGCTATCAGGGTCGAGCACGTTGAAAACCTTATCGATTTTGCCCCGGAAGTGCTTGTCCGGGTAGCTGAGCGTGGTCATGTCAGCCGAGTAACCTTCCTTCACCTTCGAGATGTCCGACTCGAACACGTTGGCCATAATCCAGACATCATCCAGGTCGCTCACCGTGAACAGGTTGCCCACGTTGTCGTTGTTGAACTGCTCGTGGTCGGTGGCGTTTTTCTCGGTGATGAAGCCCGAAATCGGCGCCCGCAGCGTGTACATCCCATCGGCCCCGATGCCATATACGCTGAGCTGCTTCACGTTCTTGCCCACCGTGCCGCGGGCTTTGGTCACCTCGGCGCGGGCCAGCACCACGTCGCGCTCCGAGTTCAGGCCGGCCTTGTACATATCCTCGGCCACGGCCAGGTTCTTGCGGGCAATATCCAGGTCGGAGCTGGCGGCAGTGGTCTGATTCTGCACGTCGGCAATCTCCCCCGACTTGATGACGGCCAGCACCTGGCCCTTGGTCACCTTGTCGCCGAGCTGCACTTTGAGCTGCTCCACCACGCCGCCCACCAGCGGGTACACCTTCACGGTTTTGTCGCCGTCGGTAGCAATTTCGCCGGTCAGCACCAACTCGTCCTGCACCGGGCGCAGGCGCACGGTATCCAACACAATCTGCTGCATCATGGTGTCGGACAGGCGGAAGCCCTCCTTCTTTTCTTCTTTGACTTCGGGTTTGGAGCAGCCAACCAGGGTTACGGCGGTCAGCAATGCCAGAAAGGAGCGGTTCATGGGTGCGGGGTAAAGTCTTTGGTAGAATGCCATGCTGAGCTTGCCGAAGCATCTCGCTCGCACAACTAATCCAATCGATTGATTTACTACTTGATGCGAGATGCTTCGGCTACGCTCAGCATGACGTTATTACTCGGCCTGGAACACGGGCTTGCCCATGACAAAATTCAGCTGCTCGAAAGCCCGCACGCGGTTGGCCCGCAAGGTGTTCAGCTGTACCAGGTTATTCTTGTAGGACTCGAAGAAGTCCAAATACTCCACCACGCTCAGAATGCGCTTGGCGTAGCTCTGCTCGATGCCGACCATCAGCCGCGCGAACGGCGCGGTATCGCGGTCGGTGTTCTGAAACAGCTCGTCGTTGCGGGCGGCCAGCTGGTAGGCCTGGTGCACCTCACTCTGCACGATAAGCTGCTGCTGGTCGACGAGCAGCTGGCTACCGGCAATCTGGGCCTTGGCCGCCTGAATGTTACCCTGGTTGCGGTTGAAGATGGGCACGGCCATGCCCAACGTCAGGGCGTTGTAATTATTGATGTAGGAGCCGGCCTTATCATAAGTGTAGCCAATAGCCAGGTCGGGCGTGGCCAGCTTCTGTTGCAGCTTCAGGTTCAGATTCTGCTGTTGCAGCGTGGCGCGGCGGGCGTTGAGGTCGGTGCGGTGCACGAGGGCCGTATCAATCAGGGCCTGTTCGGAATAGCCGGTCAGCGTGAGGTCGCGGGTGCGGCTCAGGTCGGCCACGGGCACGTATTGGCGGCCGGTGGCATCGCGCAGCAACACGTGTAAATCGGTCTGGTCCGAGGCCACGTCGTTCAGCAGGCTCTGCCGCTCGCTCTGCAGCGTGAACAGGAAGGCCCGCAGCCGGATTACTTCCTTCAGGGCAATGTTGCCCTTCTCGAACTGCGTCTGGTACAGGCCCACCGTGCGCGAAAGCGAGGTGATTTCCGTGGCGTAGGCCGTGAGGGTGCGCTGCTTGAAATATAGGTCGTAGAACGTGGTGCGCAACTGGTAGCGCAGGTTGCGCAGCAAGTCCTGCAGATTGTACTGCTCCACCACCGCGCCCTGCTGGGCCACCTGGCCGGCGGCCTTGCGCCGTCCGGCCAGCGAAAACAGCTGTTGCACCGTCACGATGGCCTCGCTGCCCACCGTGCCTTCGGGCACCGTGGGACGGGTAATGCGGCGGCGCAGCACGTCCTGCTCCACATACAGCGAAGGGTTATCAAGCAGGCGGGCCTGCACGGCCTGGGCCTGGGCTACCGTCACGTTGAACTGCTGGGCCAGCACGGCCAGGTTATTCTGGAAGAATTGCTGCTCGGCCTGCGGCAACGTCAGGCGAAGGGTATCGGCCGTGGCCGCGGGCAGGGTAGTTGCGGGGGCCGGGCGGGCAGCGGGGCTGGCTACCTGGGCCCGGGCGCTGGTGGCCGCCAGGGCCAGCACCAGCAAAAGGACGTTGCGAAACATGATTCGGTTGGGTTACCCGACAAAGGTTGGCGGCCTTCCGTGAGGATAAAATGAACCTGAAACGCATACGGCGAAGTCCTTCAGATTCTCGGCCAACACCCCCATTCACCAGGTAGCCGGCGCTCGCAGCCTGTTGTGGGCAAGGCGAACCCTGCTCGAGTCGCGGGCCGCAGCCGTGATGTCCCGCACCGAATCGGATTCAACCACGGCTAGCAGCGCGGGGTGAAGCACTTGTGAGCGCGAGGGGAGCACCAGGGCACCCAGCACCAGCAGGCCCAGCACCAGGGCCGTTGCCAGGGCCAGCATCACCAACCAGTAAGGCCGCGCCCGCTCGGCGGCCCATGCCGCGTGCGAAGATTTCACCGCCACCCGCCGTCGGTAGCCGGGCCAGCGGGGTAAGTCGGCCGGTAGCCAGCTGTAAATCTGATTTTTAACAGCCCTCAGGTCTTCGCCCAGGCGCACGGCGGATAGCTGCTTCCGCCCCGCATACCTGACCAGTGCCGTCGTTGTAATCGCGGCAACCAGCTGCAGCAGCACCGTTGCAGATGCGGGCCGCAGCCCGGCATAGCTGCTCATCAATTCCTCCAGCCCGGGCCGGTTGTCCCCAAACAAGCGGCTTAGCAGGCTTTCACCGGCATCGAGGGCGGCGCAGTGCCCGGGGCCACCGCCCAACAGTGCCAACACCTCCGTCATGTTCTGCATTTGACTGATTCCGGGCCAGTCGGCCCTTATTACCGGCGTTAGCAAGGCCCGTCCCTCCCCTTCCCCGGTGCGAATCACCAACTGGCACAACACCATGGGTATCATTGCTTTCAACGCATGCTGCACGGCATTTTCACGCTCCCCCAACCGCGCGGCCAGGTGCCGCACCAGCTCCCGGGAAAAAATCAGCCAAATGGTTTGCAGATGATTTTTCATGGTACTAAAACCAGAAATGATGAAATAACAGGTATGGACGTGATAATTTAGTAATGTAAAGCTGCAAAATCACAAACAATTGTTTCTTCGAAAACGATAAACCAGTCTATTTCCGCGTTGAACTCCCAATACCGCCGTACGAATCCCCGGCGCTCATTTGCAGCCAGTAGCCGGACCGACCAATCACGGGGCGAAACTCAGCCGGGCGGCTATTCGTCTTCGTAGTCGAGCCCCAGGCAACTGTTCAGGGCTTGGCACAACTCGCTGGCGGCGTGCTGCTGGCCGGCCTGCCTGGCTGCTACCAAGCCCTTGCGATACACCTGCTCGGCTTCAGCTTTGCGGCCGAACTGCTCCAATAGCTTACCGGCATGGTAGTAAGTACCCACATATGCCGGGTGTTCGCTCATTAACTTTTGGTAAAATTCCCAGGCGCGCTCGGGTTCCGTGGCCCGGTATTCGGTGGCCAGGGCGTAAATCGTGAAGGCATCGGCGGGGTCGTCGGCGTAAAAGGCCAGCAGTTGCTGCAGTCGGGTGGCGGGAGTGTTCATTCGGCGATGAGTTTTGTTTACCTTTGGGGCAAAATTGCGGCTTTTCGGTGGTAATATCCGAATTCCCTGAATTTCGTTAAAACTCATATGCCGTTCGAAGGTTGTTATGCATGCAGCCTTTTTTGTTCGATTTCGCCACTCTAATTCCGCCTAAATGAAGTTTCTGGTTTGCATTTCCAACGTGCCCGACACGACCACCAAAATTGCCTTTACGCCCGATAACAAGGAGTTCAACAAGGCTGGGGTGCAGTTTGTGATTAATCCCTGGGATGAATACGCCCTCACCCGCGCCATCGAGCTAAAGGAAGCCGCCGGCAGCGGCACCGTCACGGTGCTGAACGTAGGCCAGGCCGACACCGAGCCCAACATCCGCAAGGCCCTAGCCATTGGCGCCGATGACGCCATCCGCGTTGATGCGGTGCCGCAGGATGCCTACTTCGTGGCCGAGCAGATTGCCGCCATCGCCAAAGAAGGTGCCTACGACGTGATTCTGATGGGCAAGGAAAGCATCGACTACAACGGTTTCCAGGTGCACGGCATGGTGGGCGAAATGCTCGGCATCCCGACCGTGGCCCCCGCTATGAAGCTGGACATGAGCGGCAACACTGCTACCCTGGAACGCGAAATTGAAGGCGGCAAGGAGATTGTAAGCGTGGACACGCCCTTCGTAGCTTCGTGCCAGCAGCCCATGTGCGAGCCCCGCATCCCCAACATGCGCGGCATCATGACGGCCCGCACCAAGCCTCTGAAGGTGGTACCCGCCGTGGGCGAGCCCGCCCGCACCACCGTGGCCGAATTCGCGCTGCCCCCCAAGAAGCAGGGCGTGAAGCTCATCGACGCCGAAAATGCCGGCGAGCTCATCAAGCTCCTCCGCAACGAAGCCAAAGTCATCTAGAAATTTTGAGTGTTGAATGTTGAGGTTTGAATGCCCGCCGGATGGTCGCTTTCCCGCTCAACAATCAATTCAACACTTAACCCTCAACATTCAAACCTCCAGGAAATGTCCGTATTAGTTGTAGTTGAATGCGCCGACGGCGAAGTAAAGAAGTCGTCGCTCGAAGTGGCCTCTTATGGGGCTGAAGTGGCCGCCATGCTGGGCACCACCGCCACCGCCATTGCCGTGGGCGAAGCCAACGCGGCCAACCTGGCCAAGCTCGGCGAGCAGGGCATCACGAAAGTGCTGCACGACGCCGAGCCTCGCCTTAAGGACTTCGTGAACAACGCCTACACCAAGCTCATCGCCACGGCGGCCGAGCAGGAGAGCGCGAAAATCATCGTACTCGCCAACAGCAACATCGGCGCAGCCGTCGGCTCGCGCCTGTCGGTGCGGCTGAAAGCCAGCCTCGCCACCAACGTGGTGGAGCTGCCCAAAATCAGCGGCGACCAGTTCACGGTGAAGCGCGGGGCGTTTTCGGGCAAGGCGTTTTCGGACGTGGTGCTGAGCGGCGACCGCAAAATCATCGCCGTGAAAAAAAACTCGACTGAAGCCAAGCACGACGCCGGCAAAACGGCCGAAGTGAGTAGCTTCTCGGCCCAGCTGTCGGATGCGGACTTTGCCGATGCGCCCACGCAGGTGGTGATGCAGGACCAGGCCGGTGGCATTTTGCTGCCCGAGGCCGACCTCGTGGTATCGGGGGGGCGCGGCATGAAAGGCCCCGAGAACTGGGGCCTGATTGAGGACCTGGCCAAGGCGCTGGGCGCGGCTACGGCCTGCTCGAAGCCAGTGTCGGACGTCGACTGGCGTCCTCACCACGAGCACGTGGGCCAGACGGGCATCACCGTTTCGCCGAACCTATACATTGCCTGCGGTATTTCGGGCGCTATTCAGCACCTGGCCGGCGTGAACAGTTCGAAGGTGATTGTGGTCATCAACAAAGACCCCGAGGCTCCGTTTTTTAAAGCGGCCGATTATGGCATCGTAGGCGACGTTTTCGACGTATTGCCCAAGCTGACAGCTGCCGTGAAGGCGCTTAACTAACTAAGGAGAAACCGCTTCGGCGGGCAAGTCGGGGACCCAGGCAGTCGGCTTTCCACGGAAAGCTGGGGTCTGGGTCCCTAATCTTTTTGGGGCTATCTTGGTTTCAGCAGCAGTTTTGGGCGGCAGATGCCCGGACTTTTCTTTATTTGCACGTCCATTCCGATGGGCTGCCCCAGACGAGCCCATCGCCGGCCCGTTCTCCCCTTCCCCCGACACCTAGCACCTCGTATTACCTTGAAAAAAATCCAGCTTGAAATCCTGGGCCTGTCGTCCAGCCAATCGCAGTCTGGCTCCTTCGCGCTTATCCTGGGCGAGAAGGGCGGCAACCGCCGCCTGCCCATTATTATTGGCATGTTCGAAGCGCAAAGCATTGCCATTCAAATTGAAAAAATCAGCCCCAACCGGCCACTTACCCACGACCTGTTCAAATCGTTTGCCGAGCATGTGCGCGTGGTGATTCTGGAAGTGGTGATTTCGGACCTGAAAGAAGGCGTTTTCTACTCCCGCATTGTGTGCTCCGACGGTGCCACGACCTTCGACATTGATGCCCGGCCTTCCGATGCCATCGCCATTGGCCTGCGCTTCGGCGTACCCATCTACACGGTGGAAAGCGTGTTGAGCGAAGCTGGTATTATCCTGTCGGACCTCGACGAAGCGGAAGGCGACGCCGAAGATGATGAGGACGAGGATGACGACGACGCCGAAAACGAGTCGCCCCGCACCGCCCGGGCCCAGCCCGAAGCCCGCGAGCCCAGCGGCCAGGTACCCGTAGAGGAGCTGAGCAAAATGCTGGCGCAGGCCCTCGATAAAGAAGACTACGAGAAAGCCGCCAAAATCCGCGACGAGCTCAACAAACGAAACGGCTAGGACCACAGATTTAACTGATTTTAACGGATTGAATGGATTTTTTGTGGTTCCGTCCGTTTAGGAATTGCACAGCGCCATCCCGTTTTGGGGTGGCGCTTCTGCTTTCTTTGCCTTCATGACGACTACTGCTGACGACCACCTGCGCTACCCCATTGGGCGGCCCCAATTACCTATAGCACCATTTTCGAGGGCGGAGCGCGCCGCGCTAATTCAGCAAATTGCCGGGCTGCCGGCCCAGCTCACTACCGCCGCCAAAGCCGTGGGCGGGGTAGCACTGGAGCGCTCCTACCGCCCCGGCGGGTGGAATGGCCGGCAGGTAATCCATCACGTGGCCGACTCGCACATCAACGCCTACGTGCGTTTCCGGCTGGCCCTAACGGAGGACAACCCTACGATAAAACCTTACGAAGAAAGTGCCTGGGCTGAGCTGCCCGATGTGGCGGCTACGCCCATCACCGTGTCGCTGGCGCTACTGGAGGCGCTGCACACGCGCTGGGTGGCGTTGCTGCTGCACCTGAACGACACGCAGTGGCCGCGCACGTTCTACCATCCGGGCAGCGAGCGCACGGCTACCCTCGAGCAAACGCTGGCGCTTTATGCGTGGCACGGGCAGCACCACCTGGCGCATTTGCAGCTATTGCTGCCCCGGGAGTAGCTTTTGGAGGAGCATGAAAAACGTCATGCTGAGCTTGTCGAAGCATCTCTACTGCAACAGCAGTGATTTACTTGCCCGGTAGAGATGCTTCGACAAGCTCAGCATGACGTTCTGGATTTTATGATAATCTTCAGATGCCACCGCCGGCTTCGCTGCCATCCGCGAAAGCGGCCATGCCGCCTTCGGTTTCTTCGTCGATGCGCTTGGCGGCCCGCACCAGGCTGCTGCTGAAAATAAAGTCCTTCAGCTCGGGGACTTCAGCGTTCAGGATTTCGTCTTTAGTGCCGTCCCAAAGCTTTTTGCCCTGGTGCAGGAAAATAATGTGCTCGCCTATTTCAATAACCGAGTTCATATCGTGCGTCACGATGACGGTGGTGATGCCGTACTCGTGCGTGATTTCGTGAATGAGCTCGTCGATTTTAATGCTGGTGAGCGGGTCGAGGCCAGAGTTGGGCTCGTCGCAGAACAAGTAAGTACACTGCGGGGCAATGGCGCGAGCAATGCCCACGCGCTTCTTCATGCCACCCGAGATTTCGGCCGGCATTTTGTCGCCGGCATTTTCGAGGCCCACCCGCTTGAGGCAAAAGGCGACGCGGTCGCGCCGCTCTTCCGCCGACATTTCGGGCGTGAGCATCTGGAGCGGGAACTCGACGTTCTGGGCCACCGTCATCGAGTCGAACAGGGCCGAGCCCTGGAACAGCATCCCGATTTTGCGGCGGATTTCCTGGCGGATATCAATTTTGCTGTTGGTATACACCGTGCCGTCGAAGGTAATGGAGCCCATGTCGGGTTTCATCAGACCCACGATGCACTGCAGCAGCACGCTTTTGCCCGTGCCCGAGCCGCCGAGCAGCAGGTTGCACTTGCCCGTTTCGAACACGCACGAAATGCCCTTCAGCACCTGCGTGCCGTTGAACGACTTCTCGATATTGGATACTTCAATCATTGGGTGAATGGGTGAATGAGCGAACGAGCGAATGGGTGAACAGGCAGGGAAAATTCATTTACCCATTCGCTCATTCACCCATTAATCAGAGCAGCAGCGCCGCCAGGGCGAAGTCGGCGATGAGGATGGCGATGATGGAATTGGTTACGGCCCCGGTGCTGGCCGCGCCTACTTCGAGCGCGCCGCCGGTAGTGTAATAACCCTTGAAGGACGAAATGCCCGATACGAGGAAAGCGAAAACCACTGCTTTGATGAGGGCAAAAACGATGTTGTAAGGAATAAAATCGGTGCGAATGCCTTCGATGTAGTCCTGGGCGGTCATCACGCCGGTGAGAGTGCCCGCCAGGTAGCCGCCCAGAATGGACAGCAGCATGGCCAGAATAACCAGCATCGGGAACATGAGCAAAGAAGCCAGAATGCGCGGCAGCACGAGGTAGGACGTGGAGTTGATGCCCATGACTTCGAGGGCCGAAATTTGTTCGGTGATGCGCATGGTGCCCAGGCCGCCGGCAATACTGGACCCCACTTTGCCGGCCAGCACGATGCTGGTGATGGTGGGAGCCAGCTCGAGAATAGTCATCTCACGTACCATGTAGCCAATGGTGGACTGCGGAATGAGCGGATTGGTGAGGTTATAGGCAATCTGAACGCAGGTAACGGCCCCGATAAAGGCCGATACGATGGAGACGATGACGATGGAATCGACGCCGATGAGCATGGCTTCGTCGATGGTGCGGTTCCAGAGGACGCTGAAGCGCTCGGTGCGCGAAACCATGCCGCGCAGAAAAAGAACGAACGAGCCTAAAGTGGTGAGCATAGAGTAGGATTGGGAAATAAAAACCGAAGTTTGGGCCGCCGGGTTATCCGGTTAGCGCCGGGCCACCGGCTCCCATACGTAAAAACAAAAACTGATAGTGGAAACCATCCAAAAATTAATCGTCGTGACGGGCGGCAGTAAAGGTATTGGCCGCGCCGTCGTATCGCGCTTTTTGCGCGCCGGGTTTCCGGTGGCCACCTGCGCCCGCTCGGCTGCTGGCCTGGCGGCCCTGGCTGCTGAGCTGAGAACCGAAATTTCCGGAGCCATGCTCCACACGCTGCCCGCCGACCTCAGCCAGCCGGCCGACTGCGCCCGCTTCGCGGCTTTCGTGCTGAGCCTGGGGCATGCGGTGGAGGTGCTGGTGAACAATGCCGGGGCTTTCGTGCCCGGCCGCCTGCAGGACGAGCCCGCCGACGGCTCGCAGCTACGCCAGATGCTGGCCGTGAACCTGCTGAGCGCCTACGACGTGACCCTGCCCCTGCTGCCGGGCCTGATTGCGCAGCGGCGGGGCCATATTTTCACCATCTGCTCCACGGCCAGCATCACGGCCTACCCCAACGGCGGCTCCTACGGCATTGCCAAGCATGCGCTGCTAGGCTTCACGCGCAACCTGCGCGAGGAATTGAAGGCCGCTGGAGTGCGCGTAACGGCGGTGCTGCCCGGCCCCACCCTCACGGCCAGCTGGGAGGGCGTAGACCTGCCCCACGAGCGGTTCGTGCAGGCCGACGACGTGGCCGAGGCCGTTTTTTCGGCTTATTCCATGTCGGCCCACGCCGTAGTAGAGGAGCTGCTGATTCGGCCGCAGCTGGGCGACTTATAGGCGCGGACTATTCCGGTTCTGACTCCGATTCTGACTCCGGCACCGGCCGACGAATCCAGCGCTGATAGACGAAAAGCAGCGCCACGGCCCAGAACAGGGCTTCGGCCAGGCCCGCCAGCGGCTTTATCAGCGGGCGAAACAGGGAGGTGGCCGCTACCGCACTCATAGCGGCCACCACCCAGGCCAGCTTCAGATAATCGAGGAGCGCGCGCGATGTTTTGGCCCGGAACCAGCGGCCGTAGCTAACCGCGACGGCGAGGCACCCGCCGAGAAGCAATTGGTCGCTGGCCGCCCAGTGCTCCACCTTGAACAGCAGGCCCAGCCCGACCATCACCAGCCCCACACTTATGGCAATAGCCAGACGGGTATGGTTCCAGATGCGGCTGCTGGTGAGGAGCAGGCCCAGCAGCAGCCATTTCAGAACAGCCAGCGGCGTTGAGGCCCAGGTGGCCAGAAAATCAGCCATAAGTGGGAGAGGAAATGAAGTTGTTTACTCTTGTTTTTTACGGCCGGTACCCGTGATACGCACGCCCAGCGTGGGCGGGTTGCCGGTATAATAGAGCGTGCCGGTGCCGGCCACCAGGCCGTCGAGCACGTCGGTGGGGCGCACGTGGGCGTCGCCGTCGCTGTCGCGCGTCATGTTGAAATAGCAGCTTTTCAGGGCCAGGCCCTGAGCAAATAGCCGGCCCGAACCGCCGACGGTGAAGTTGAGCTCGTCGGCGGAGCCACGCAGGTTGAAATCACCCAGCTCGTACTGGTCAATGTTGAGGTAGCGGACCCGGAAGTTGAGGTCGAAGTCGCCGGCCCCCACGAGGTGGCAGAAGGCTCGGTTCTGCACGAACGGGCCCACCGTGCTCACGTTGCCCTGCCCGCGCAGAAACAGGTTGATGATGCGGGGCAGGTGCAGCGTCACTTCACGCGGCGTGTCATAGCTGCGGGCCCAGTTGCAGCGGCTGGTATTGGCAATTTCGAGGGCGTCGCCCTTACGGGTGAATTCGATGTTGTCGATGAGGTTTTCGCCGGCCCGCACTTCGGCGTACGTCAGGGAGTCCTGCACGAGGCGCAGGTCCACGTTGTCGAAGGCCGTAACGGTGACGAGGCCGGCCGCCACCTCGCGCCGCTGGGTGATGATGGGGCCCGTGCTCTTGATGCAGTCGGTACCGTGGCCGGGACCACAGCTGCCGAGACTAGCCGCCGCAACGAGGCCAAAACCAAGGCGAGCGAGCCCGCGCAGTACCCCAAACCCTCCCAGGCCGCTAACTTGCGGCCGCAAACTCGTATTACGCATATTCAGCCTTCCTTTTCCCAAAGATAAATGGACCTCAGCGGTAAAGTTGCCATCGTGACCGGCGCGAGCAAAGGAATTGGCCGCGCCACCGTCGAAGCCCTGCTGGCGCGTGGGGCCGCCGTGGCCGGCTGGGCCCGCACCGCGCCCGAGGGCCTGACGCACGACCGGTTCCAGTTTTTTGCCTGCGACGTGCAGGACGAGCATTCCATCACCGAAGCCTTCACCAACACCCTGCGCGAGCTGGGCCCCGAAATCCACGTGCTGGTGAATAACGCCGGCCTGGGCATCATGGGCGAGGTCGACGGTTTCAAAACCGAAGACTGGAAAACCATGTTCGACACCAACGTGCTGGGCACCTTCCTCTGCACCCGCGCCGTGCTGCCGCCAATGAAGCAGCAGAAGCTCGGGCACATCGTGAACGTGGCGTCGCTGGCCGGCACGACGGGCTCGGCCGGAATGTCGGGCTACTGCGCCACCAAGTTCGCGGTACGCGGCTTTTCGGATGCGCTGTTTAAGGAGCTGCGTCCGGCGGGTATTCGCGTGACGTGCGTCATGCCCGGCTCGGTCGAAACCAACTTCAACGGCAAAGAACCGGGCACTACTCCTGACCCGCACAAGATGCAGCCCGAAGACATTGCGGCCGCCATTGTGCACGCGATTGAAGCACCGGATACGACGATGATTTCGGAGATTCAGCTACGGCCGGCGCAGGTGAAATGAGCGGGCGGCACCCCATCCCCTAGCCCCTCGCCGCTTGATGCGCGGAATCCTCCGGGGGAAGGGGGGACTAACCTTAGTTTCTATTTCTTGACTAATTAGAATAGAGCTAAAAACTAGTCCCCCTTCTCCCGGAGGATTCCGCGCATCAAGCGGCGAGGGGCTAGGGGATGGGGGATGGGGTGAATGATAGAGCGATGAGAACTTTAAATAAAACCCAATGGTAGAAATCGAGCACCTGACCAAAACCTACGGCACCCAAAACGCCGTGGACAACATCAGCTTCACGGCAGGCAAGGGTGAAATCGTGGGCTTCCTCGG
>JANNDE010000705.1:0-15822 GCA_031387395.1 Hymenobacter sp. | reverse complement strand
GGCTTAATGGGTTTGGTACGCTTATGCGCCTCCTTCCTAAACCAACTTTAGGGATATTGTAGTTGACGCACTTTGTCTCACTATATTTTTCTTGGTCTTTTTTGTTGAGTAGAATCCATTCACTCTCAATTGCAGGTAACTTATTCGCAAAAGATGAGGTGGTAAAAGCTGGGGGTAACTCATTTGGGAAGTACCCCTTTGATAATAAATTTTTTAAATCCATTTCAATTACACTGCTGACGCTATTACGAGAACTCTAAAGCTACGCTGCCTAATCTGTTTGGAGCTATGCGTATGCCATAGCTCAAAACAGATTCCACAATCCTCACCGCTCTAGCCCTGCGCCACCGAAGCAGCCTCGCTCACCCCCACAAACTCCGGGTACAAGCTCACCAGCATCTTTTCCGGCGTGAGCGGGGCGGAGAAGGGGAGGGCCGTGTGGCCCTGGAAGGCCCGCACCGCGTCGCGCAGGGCGAAGTAGGTGCCGATGCCGTACATGAGCGGCGGCTCGCCCACGGCCTTGGAGCGCAGGATGGCCTGGGGGTGGCCCGGCGTGTCGAGGAAATGCACGTCGAGCACCCGGGGGGCGGCGTAGATGTCGGGGATTTTGTAGCTGTTGAGCGAGTTGCTGAGCAGGCGGCCCTCGGCGTTGTAGGCCACTTCTTCCATGGTCATCCAGCCGATGCCCTGCACCGCGCCGCCCTCAATCTGGCCCCGGTCGATGACGGGGTTGAAGCTCTGGCCGAAATCGTGGGCAATGCGCAGGGCATCCACGGTGTAGGTGCCGCGCAGGCAGTCCACCGTCACGCTGGTGAGGGCCGTGCCGTACACGTGGTAGGCGAAGGGGTGGCCCTGGTTTGTGGTGGGGTCGAAATGCAGGTCGGGGGTGGCGTAGTGGGCGTTTTCGGTGAGGGCCACGCGCTTCCAGAAGGCCGACGACACCAGCTTCTCCCAGGTGGTTTCGGCGGGCACGCCGGCGGCCAGCACCTGCTCGTCGTGAATTTCGAGGCCCTCGTAGTTGAGCGTGTACTCGGTGCTGGCGTGTTGCAGCAGGCGCTCGCGCAGGGCCGTGCAGGCCATTTCGGTGGCTTTGCCGTTGAGGTCGGCGGTGGCGCTGGCGGCGCTGGGGGAGGTGTTGGCGACGCGGGTGGTGTTGGTGGTTTCGATTTTGATGCGCGAAATCGAAATGCCCAGCGTACGAGCCGCCACCTGCGCGATTTTCGTGTTCACGCCCTGGCCCATCTCTACCGCGCCCGTGCTGATGCCCACCGAGCCGTCGGAGTAGATGTGGACCAGCGCCCGCGTCTGGTTCATGGGCGTTTTGGTGAACGAGATGCCGAAGCAGATGGGCATCACCGCGAAGCCCTTCTTCTTCAGCTTATTGGTTTGGTTGAACTGCTCGACTTCGGCCCGCATGCCGGCTAGGTCGAACTCGCGGGCGGCCGTGTCCCAGGCCTGCTCGGCGTGGCACATTTCGGCGGGTTGGCGGTAGGAGAACAGGTCTCCCTCGCGCAGCAGGTTCTTCCGCTGCAGCTCGAAAGTGGGTACGCCCAACTCTTCGGCCGCTTTGGCCAGGGCCGACTCCATCACGAACATGCCCTGCGGCCCGCCGAAGCCCCGGAAGGCCGTATTGGGTGGCAAGTTGGTGCGGCACGAAAAGGCTGTGGCCGTCACGTTGGGCACGAAATAGGCGTTGGTAGCGTGGAAGAGCGTGCGCTCCAGCACGGCCGGCGAGAGGTCGGCCGCCGCGCCCGCGTTCTGGTAGAAGGTGACTTCGTAGGCCACGATTTTGAGGTCGGCATCGAAGCCGATTTTGAAATCGGACGAGTAGGGGTGGCGCTTGCCGGTCATGCGCATGTCGGCCATGCGGTCGAGCACCAGCTTCACCGGCTTCTTGGTGACGAACGCGCCGAGCGCGGCCAGCGCGGCCCAGGGCGTGGCCTGGTCCTCCTTGCCCCCGAAACCGCCGCCGAGGCGCGTCACGTCCACTTCCACCTGGTGCATGCCCAGGCCCAGCACGTGGGCCGTGTGGCGCTGCACGGCCGTGGGCCCCTGCGTTGAGGAAATCATGCGCACGCCGCCCATCTCCGTGGGAAAGGCATAGGCGCCCTGCGTTTCGATGTACAGATGCTCCTGCCCGCCGCTCTCGGCCACGCCCTCAAACACATGGGCGCAAGTAGCCCAGTTCGCCTGAGAATCGCCGATTTTGAAGGTGCGCGGCGGCACGATGAGCTCGCCCTGCGCGGCGGCCACCCGCGGGTCGGTGATGATGGGCAGCGGGTCGATTTCGACTTTGATGAGCTTGAGGGCGGCGTGGGCCTGCGCCTCGGTGCGGGCCAGCACCAGCGCCACCGGCTGCCCCCGGAAATGCACGTGCCCCTCGGCCAGCAGCGGCTCATCGGCCACGATGCCGCCAATTTGGTTATGGCCGGGAATGTCCTGGGCCGTGAGCACGCGGGCCACCCCGGGCGCCGTCAGCGCCGCGCTGAAATCGAGGCTGCGGAGCACGCCGTGGGCCAGCGGGCTTTCAAACACGGCCGCGTACAGGGTGCCCTGCTGGGTGGGTACGTCGTCGAGGTACTGCGATTCGCCGCGCACGTGGCGGTTGGGGTCGAGGTGATTCATGGGTGGGGTTTCGTTCTGGGGCTCCGTGCCGCGCCTAACGGAGTGATTGGGGATGATGGGCCGAGGAATGGAAGATGATTTCTTGGTAGACCTTCAGCGTAAAAGCGGCTTCTATTGCCACTTCAGCTACTTCAGGCATTGCAGAGATATCAGTCAACTCTTCCCAAGGAATTCCTTGTAGATAGTTTGAGCTTAGAAAATCTGCCACAACTTCCTCTTCGCTTTTAATCAAAGAAACAGCACAACCAAAAGGCAGCGTTTGATGTGCCGCATTTATAAAATTGAAGCGAAGCTGCCCAGCTTGCTCATCATGCCAGAGGTAATAAATAAGGTTGATTTTTAGGCTGCTGTTCTGTAATTGTGCCTGTCGGTTTAGCTTGACTTTATTCAGAAATTCAATGATTTCCAGTGTATCAATTTGCAGTCCGGCAGGGATAGAAAGCTGAGTGCAGTTTGCCTGAATTTCTTCGGAAAGCCGGTTGATATTTTCCGTCAGAAATAGCGGCAACTGCTCAAGCAAATTCAGGCTATCGAAAAATTGCTGCTTATCAGACATCGAAGGAACTGTTTAATAAATTGCCGGACAGAAGCTATGAATTGGTCAATTCCATCTCCGGCGCGAACTCCAGGAAATGCGCCCACAGCAGCTGGCGCAGCAACAGTCGCTTGTAGTCGGCGGTGCCGCGCACGTCGGAAATCGGGCTGATTTCGGCCTGCATCTCGGCGTTGGCGGCGGTCAGGGTTTCGGCCGTGAGCTCGCGGCCAATCAGAAACGCGCTGGTGCGGGCCAGCAGCACCGGCACCGGCCCCACGCCGCCCGCCGAGATGCGGGCCGCCTGGATTATACCGTTGTCGACTCGCAGCCAGGCGGCGGAGTTCACGCTGGCAATGTCGAGGTGGGTGCGCTTGGATACTTTCTCGAAGTGGAAGAGGTCGCCGGCCAGCGGGGCGGGGAAGCTGATTTCGGTGACCTGCTCGTCGGCCGCTTTCGCCAGCTTTTTGTAGCCCAGGTAGAGGTCGGGCAGGGCCAGCTCGCGGGTGGTGCCGGCCGCGTCGAGCAGCGTGACGGACGCGCCCAGAGCCAGGAACATGATGGTGAGGTCGCCAATGGGCGAGCCGTTGATGAAGTTGCCGGCTACCGTGCCCATGTTGCGGATGGGCGTGCTGCTCACCAGCTTCAGGTACTGCGGTAGGTTGGGCAGCAGCCCGCGCAGCAGGTCCGATTCGAGCAGCTGGCTGGCCGTGGTGGCGGCGCCCAGCACCACGCGCCCGGTGGTTTCGTGGCGAATGCCGCGCCGGCCGGGCTGGTCGAAAATCAGGCGCACGCCGGGCTGCTCACGCAGCTCTTCGAGGCGCTGCACCAGCAGGTCGGTACCGCCTCCAATGAGTGAATGGGTGAATGGGCGAATGGGCGAATCGTGGCCGTGGCCGTTTGGGTTCTGGGTGTGGGCGTACCCGGTAGGGCCGTTGGGCGTGGTGGCAGCGGCTGAAGAAGCTTCAGTTGCTTGTGTAGCCGCGGGGCGCAGGCCGGCCAGCCGGGCCGGGATTTCGGCGAAGTAGCCGGGCACGAACTGCTTCGTGCTCAGCCAGGCGAGGGTGTTTTCGGACGGGCGCTGCTCCAGCTCGGCGGTGAGGCGGGCGGCGGCGCGCTCCAGGCTTTTGTAGCCCGTGCAGCGGCAGATGTTGCCATCAATGGCCGCGATGGTGTTTTTTTCGGTGGCCGGCTGGCTGCCCAGGCTGTGGCTGGTCAGCGACATCACGAAGCCCACCGTGCAGAAACCGCACTGCGAGCCGCCCTCGTCCACGATGGCCTGCTGCACGGGCGTGAGCTGGTGGCCGGCCGCGTTGATGCCCTCCACCGTCACGATGTGCTTGCCCTGGGCGTTGCCCAGCGGGGTGAGGCAGCTGGTCATGCTCTGGTAGCTCACGGTCTGGCCGTCGGCCGCCAGCTCGCCCACCAGCACGGTGCAGGCCCCGCAGTCGCCCTCGCGGCAGCCGATTTTGGTGCCCTTCAACTGCTCGTGGTAGCGCACGAAATCGAGCAGGGCGCTGGCCGGTGGCTCAGCGGTGCGGATGGGCTGGTCGTTGAGGTAGAATTCAATCATGCTGTAGGAACGCGCCACGGCGCGTTCAATCGTTGGGTGATACAAAGTGCCATTATGCGCAAGCGGCGCGGACGATAAATGCCGAAGGTGGCGCAGCCGTTGAATGCGCAAGCGGCTCGAACGCCAAGCGTGCAGGTGGCGCAACTGCCGAACGCGCCGTGGCGCGTTCCTACTAATATTCCGTGCGGCCTTCCAGCTCCGTCCAGGCGCGGAAGCCGGCCAGGGCCTCGTCGCGCAGCAGCTGCGTCATGGGCAATTTACGGTTTTCCATGGGGCGGTCCAACTCTTCGTAAATGAACTGGTCGTCGAAGCCGATGGCGGCCGCGTCGGCCTTGGTGTTGCCGTAGAACACCCGGCGCGGGCGCGCCCAATAAATGGCCCCGAGGCACATGGGGCAGGGCTCGCAGCTGGTGTAGAGGTCGCAGCCGTCGAGCTGAAAGGTACCGAGCGTTTTGCAGGCCTTGCGGATGGCATCGACTTCGGCATGGCAGGTAGGGTCGTGGGTGCTGGTAACCTGGTTGAAACCGCGGGCGATAATCTGGCCGTCCTTCACCACCACCGCGCCGAAGGGCCCGCCGAAGCCGGCCTTCATCTGGTCGATGGACAGGCGAATGGCTTCGCGCATAAATTCGGGGTTGGGAGCTTCCATGGCGTAACTGAGTAACGGAATAGCTGAGTAAGTGAGTAAAGTAGGGCGGAGTGAGCCAGGCAAACAACGTCATTGACCGTTGCCTGCTGCTTTTTTAAACCGGAGCCAACTCCAAAGATGGCACACCGCGCGCAAACAAAACGGCGCGGGAGCGTTGAGAAACTCCCGCGCCGTCGGTCCCACTCGGCTACTTTACGCATTTACGCAGCTACTCACTTACTGAGATTCGGAATGCGCAGCTGCAGGCCAATGGAGGGCACGAACGTGACGCCGCTGAGCGAAGTGCTTTGGTTGTTGAGCAGGGTGAAGTCGCCGTAGTTCTGGTAGAAGACCGACACGGCCGGGATAACGTAGAAATAGCGGTAGCCGAATTTCAGGTTGAGGAAGCCGCCGAACGAGGAGAAGTTGCGGCTTTGCAGCGGCAGTTCCGGCACCTTCACCGAGCCGGTGTAGATTTTGTCGGGCGCGAAGCCGTAACTCACCCAGCTGTGGGCGTACACCAGGCCGTAGCTGATGGCTCCGAATTCCTCCTCCGGCCCAAACGAGTTGCTGAAGGTGAGCGGAATAAGCAGGTCGTGGCGGGTGGCCCGGAAATTCAGCACCGCGTTGATATCGGACAGGAAGGGAATGCTGGGCAGCTTGGCTCGCTGGGTGGCAAACTGCAGCCCGATGCTGGCGTAGGTAGTGCCCGTGGCGGCCCCGGGGCCCGGGTTTTCGGGGGTGCCGGTGGGGCCCAGCAGCTGGTACTGGGCATCGAACACGTGAGAGCCGAAAGCATACTTATAGCCGGCGTCGAGGCGCGGCACGATGCCGTAGCGAATGCTGAGGTCGGCGGTGGGCTGCACCGGGTCGAGCACGTAGGCCAGGGCGGCGGCCTGCAGTTGGGTGGTGGCGTCGGTGTAGTCGACTTTCTGCTGGCTGGCGGCCTGGCTGGCGGCTTCTTTTACGGCGCTACCGGCCTTGGCAATGGGGGCAGAGGCCAGGTTCAGGCCCTGGTTGTAGCCTACCCGGAACTCGCCCTGGGGCGTGACTTTGCCGGTGGCCACAATGGCGCGCGGGGCAGTGCAGGAGCTGGCGAACAGCAGGGCCACAGCGGCCAGGGCAGCGGCTCGGGGCCGGCCGGCGAAGCGAAGAGCAGAGGTAATCATGAAAGCGGAAAAAGTCGTTTGGGAGCTATGAACGAAAACCGGGCCGAAAAGCCGGAACCCGGTCCGGCGGGCGGTTGTCTGGCGGATGCCCGGCCCGTGAGAGCGGGGTGGCTGAAATAGTGCGGTCGCGCCGGTTGATTTTTGTCGGGTGCGCGCCTCCGGGCGGTGCGAAGCAAATGAAGCTACTGGTTAAATTCGTGCGGCGGTGGTCCGGTCCAGGCCGTATTGATTGACGTACTGCTGTTACGCCGCGGTTCTGGCGGTTTTGTTCGACGGTGAGGCGCAAAGATGCGCTTCTCCGTCCGCCTGATTTTCGCAGACCAGTTCGCGACGAGTATTTCTAAACAGCTTCAGCCTTTTTATTCCTGCGACCCAATAATAGCAAAGTGCCGGCTCCCGCCCCGCCGCTGCGCATCTTTGCGCCCATGAAAATTCTATACGGAGTGCCCGGCGAGGGCCTGGGCCACGCCACCCGCAGCAAAGTGGTAGTAGGCCACTTGCTGGCCCAGGGCCATGAGGTGCGCGTGGTGAGCAGCAGCCGCGCCTATACCATGCTGGCGGCCGCGTTCGGCAAGCAGCGCGTGCTGGAGATTCGGGGCTTTCACCTGGCCTACAATGGCCTGGCGGTGAGTAAGCTGCGCACGGCCATGCGCACGCTGCGCACCGCGCCCGCCGACCTGCGCCAGAACTTCGCCCGCTACCGCGAGCTGCTGGGCGGCTTCGAGCCCGAGGTAGTCATTTCCGACTTCGAGTCGTTCAGCTACCTGTTTGCCAAGCTGCACCGGCTGCCGGTGATTAGTGTCGACAACATGCAGATTATCAGCCGGGCCGCGCTGAACGTGGCCGTGCCCCGCGACGAGCGCGGCAACCACCAATTGGCCAAGAGCATCGTGCGGGCCAAGCTGCCTCACAGCCGCCACTACTTCATCACTACCTTCTTCGACCTGCCGCTGGCCCGCGAGCGCACCACGCTGGTGCCGCCCATTATCCGGCCCGAAATCCTGGCGGCTACGCCCACCACCGGTCAGCACGTACTCGTATATCAATCGGCCACCACCCAGCAGAACCTGGTGCCGCTGCTGCGGCAGCTGCCTGGCCAGGAGTTCCGCGTGTACGGCTTCAACAAGCAGGAAAGCCACGGCAACGTGCAGCTGTGCACGTTTTCGGAAGCCGGCTTTATTGCCGATTTGGCCAGCGCCCGGGCCGTGGTCACCAACGGGGGCTTCTCGCTGATTTCGGAGGCCGTGTTCCTGCGCAAGCCCATCTGCGCCATTCCCATCCCCGCGCAGTTCGAGCAGTGGCTGAACGCGGCCCAGGTGCAGCAAATGGGCTTCGGCCGGCATTTTGAGGCCATCACGGCCGATAATCTGCGGGCGTTCCTCTACGGGCTGCCCGGCTACGAAACCGCGCTGGCCGGCTACCGGCAGCAGGGCAACGAGTTGCTGTTTGCCCGCCTCGATGAGCAGCTGCGCGAAATCAGGGAAGAAGCGCCCCCGGCCAGCACCCCGCGGTCCGACGCCTGGGGCGGCGAGTAGGGTAGGAGCCGCTTGCCACCGCCGTTTTTCCGTAGTGCCGAAATCCGCGCGGGTCGCGTGGGTCACCCATTCCTTTTTCATGCCCAACCGTACCCGTTTTAGCTGGGCGCTGCTGCTGTTGCTGGCCGCCTGCGCCCGCACCCCGCAGCCCAGCGCCACCGGCCTCGCCAACAAATACGCCGACGCCACCCTGCGCCAAATCGGCACGGCTCAGGACGAGCGCAATACGGCCGCCCTGCTGCCCTACCTCACCAACGCCAACCCCGGCTACCGGGCCGAAGCCGCCCTGGCGCTGGCCTCGGTGCAGGCCCCGGCCGCCGTGCCCGGCCTGCTGCCGCTGCTGCGCGATGCCGACCCGCGCGTGCGCCGCGCCGCCGCCTACGCCCTGGGCCAGACCGGCGACAGCACCGCCGTGGACAGCCTGCGGGTGCGGGTGCTGCAGGAAAACGACGCCGTGGTGCGCCGCTACGTGCACGAGGCCCTGGGCCGCACCGTCACGCGCTACTCGCTGCCCGAGCTCTGGCGCGTCGAAACCCGGAACGATACCGCCCGCGCCGCCGCCCTGGCCTGGGGCCTGAGCCGCGCCGCCCTGCGCGGCTTCACCTCGCCCGAGAGCATCCGGCGCACCGTGCTGCTGCTGAACGAGCCCAAGCTGCCCGTGCGCGGCCGGCTGGCGGCGGTAGCGGGCCTCGCGCGCACCCGCGGCCTCGATGCCGACCTGCAGCGCCTGGCCGAAATCACGCTGCTGCGCGTGGCCCGGAAAGACCGCAGCTACGCCGTGCGGGCCGCCGCCGCCAGCACCCTGGGCCGCATCGCCGCGCTGGCCTACAAGCCCCCGGTGCCCGTGCCGGTAGCCACCGCCGAGGTTCCGCCAGTAGCTCCGGCTTCGGCCGCAACCGCCGTTTTGCCGCCCGTCACTTCGCTCCCGGTCATTAGCCTGGCCGCTTTGCTGGCGCGGCTGGCAACCCGGGATTCTGATTATCGGGTGCGCCTGAGTGCCATTCGGGCGCTGCCGTTCGGGGCCGAAGCCTACCCGGCCAGCCGGGCGGCGGTGTTCGAGGCCCTGCGCCGCGACCGCGCCCCGGTGGCTCTCACGGCGGCCGAGTGGCTGCTAGCCCACGCCCGGGGCGAGGCCGGCCCCTCGCTGGCCGCCCTGGCCGATGGCAACAAGCAGGCTTCGGTGCGGGTGCGGGCCGCGTTGCTGCGGGCCGCCGTGCGCCACGCCAGCCCGGCGGCCCGGCCCAGCCTGGTTGAAACCATACAGAAGCGCTACCCGGTGGCGGGCTCGGTATATGAGAGGGGCTTTTTGCTGGAGGCCCTGGGCGAAGACCCGGCCGCGTTCGACTTCGTGCGCGGCGAGGCCTTTGCCGCCGGGCAGTCGCCGGTGGTGGCCGGCTACGCGCTGGCCGCGCTGCTGAGCATGCGCCGGCTGGCCGATTTCCCGGCCGCGCGCCAGGCCGACTTTGCCGCCGCCATGCGCCAGGGCCTGGCCGGTGGCGACGTGGCCCAGCTCGGCACCGCCGCCGAGGCCCTAGCCGATGCCAGGCTCTATCCTGAAGCGATGCCCGCCGACCTCGCGGCCCTGCGCGCAGCCCAGGCCAAACTGCAGCTGCCCACCGAAATTGAAGCTTGGCAGGGCCTGCAGACGGCCCTCGACAAGCTCACCAAAGCACCCAAGCCCACGCCCTCGCCGCTGGCCACGGCCGCGCAGCACCCCATCGACTGGGCCGTGGTGCAGGCCGTGCCGCTGGGCCAGCAGGTGCGGCTGCGCACCAGCAAGGGCATTATTCTGCTCGAGCTGAAGCCCAACGAAGCGCCCGGCGCGGTGGCCAGCTTCGTCACGCTCCTCAACCAGCATTTCTACGACAAGCTGTATTTCCACCGCGTGGTGTCCGATTTTGTTGCTCAGGGCGGCGACCCGCGCGGCGATGGCAACGGCAGCGCCCCATACAACCTGCGCTCCGAGTTCGGCGACCTGCGCTACGAGGAGGGCAGCGTGGGTCTGGCCTCGGCCGGCAAGGACACCGAGAGCTGCCAGTTCTTCATCACCCACACGCCCACGCCCCACCTCGATGGCCGCTACCCCATTTTTGCCCAGGTAGTGGGCGGCATGGATGTGGTGCACAAGCTCGACATCGGCGACCAGATTCTGGCCGTGGAGCTGGTGAAGTAGGGGAGAAGGTACTTGGAAGGACGGTCATGCTGAGCGCAGCAAAGCATCTTTGCCGTGCGCGTAATCCACTCGATTGGGTTTACTATTGCGGTAGAGATGCTTCGCTGTGCTCTGCATGACGGTCTTGTGAGTTTCTAATACCTCAATCTGTAATGAACCAACTGACATCCTACGCCCAGCAGCTCCAGAATCTGGCCGTGCTCTACCTGCCCCGCGTGCTGATGGCGGGCCTGGCCCTGATAATCGGCTGGTGGCTGATTGGGCGGGCCAGCCAGCTGCTGGGCCGGGCCACGGCGCGCCTCGACGTATCGCTGAGCTCGTTTCTGCGCAGCCTGGTCAACATCGTGCTCAAAGTGCTGCTGCTGATATCGGTGGCCGGCATGGTGGGCTTCGAAACCACTTCGTTCGTGGCCGTTCTGGGGGCGGCGGGGCTGGCGGTGGGGCTGGCGTTGCAGGGCACGCTGGCCAATTTCGCAGGTGGGGTGCTCATTCTGGTCTTTAAGCCCTACGTGGTGGGCGATACCATTGAGGCGCAGGGCAAGAGCGGGGAGGTCAGCGAAATTCAGATTTTCAATACCATCCTCCTCACGTCGCAGGGCGATACCGTGATTCTGCCCAACGGAGCCACATCGAATAACGTCATCGTGAACAAAACCACCCAGAACAAGTCGCTGGTCGATATTGCCGCCGAGCTCGAAGGCCCCACCAGCCTCGACGCCCTGCGCGCCTGGGCCCTACCGCTGCTGGCCGCCGATGCCGACGTGCTGCCCGCCCCCGCCCCGCAGGTGGTCGTCACGGCGCTGCGGCCGGGGAGCCTAGCGGTGTCGTTTCGGGCCTACACGCTGGCCGGGCGCGGCGGCGCGGCCCAGGCCCGCCTCATTGAGGCGCTGCAGCTGGCTTTTGCCCGGCACGGCGTGCACGGGCCGGTGCCGGTGTCGCACAGCTACGTGGGCCAGTTGCCGGGCTAGGGTCGGGTAAGTTCGATTAAAGCGGTTTCGGGGTTGGCGCACACGTTACGATTGAATTAAAAATTTGGCAATCAACGCTTTGGGAATTTTTAATATATCATTTTTTTTAATTCTGTTTAGTAAATGCTGTTATGCATCCAGGACGAGATGGCGCGGGGCCGTGCCCGGCAGGGTCGTACCCGGCAGGATTGTACCCGGTAGGGCTGTACCCCGTGCCGGTTATTGGCATGCATCCGGCCTGCAGTCGTTGCCCGACACCCGCGCCTATCGTGCTAACGGGTGGGCCAGAGGCCCACAAATAATAGACACGGGGCACGGCCCTGCCGGGTACAATCCTTCGGGCACGGCCCCGCGCCATCTCGTCCTGGATGCGTAACAGCAGTAATTCAATCGAAAGGAAAGAATTAGTGGTGGCACGCGAGATGCTTCGACAATCTCAGCATGACGTTCTATTGGCGTGACGTTCGCTCAGCATGACGTTCTGCCGACAGGCCGTTCTATTGGCAGGCCGTGCCGCTTTTGCCAATGCGGGCTAACCCTACTTACTCTCGCGGCCGTGCACCTGGGCCGGGGGCGAATTCGCTTCCACGGCCGAGAAGGCTTCCAGAATCTTGTAGGTGTGCTCGGCATTCTGGGGTACTACCCAGGAGTTGCCGGCTTCGAGCACCACTACCTGGCCGGCCAGGTGCAGCTCGGCGCGGCCGGCCAGCACGTAGCCCACGGTTTCGTAGGGCCGGGCGGCGGGCGCTTTGGGGGCGCCGGGCTGCTCGTTCTCCCACAGGCGCATGGCCACGTGCTTGCCCGAAGCCAGGTATTTCTCACCTTCGGGACCTTTGGGCGAGTGGCGCGAATCTATTTTGGTGATGGTGGTATCCGACATGGCGAAAAGAAGAAAGAGGATGGAATAGGGAAATGCGTACCTTTTGTTACGTCATCGCCCGAAGGCAGCCGTCGCAAACTGCCTGGCTAAACGGCGGTACCGGCCCCGGCGTTGCCCCGGCCGGCCCGAAACCTTCGCGGCGGCATCCGGTTTAGTGCCCCGGTTCTCACACCGCTTTTCCCCTTTATCGTGTCCTCCGAAACCCCCACTTTTGCCGAGCAGCTGGCCCACGCCCACGCCACCGTGCCCGATGCCCTGCCCGGGGCCGCCTTCTGCGCCCTGGCCGATGATATTCTGGCCCTGCTGTTTCCGCAGCGCGCCGAGCGGCCCCTGCCCAGCGCCGACGCCGTCGCCGCCGCGCTGCACCACTTCCGGGCCGAGCTGGCCGTGCTCCTCAACCAGGTGCCCAACCTGCCCGCCTCACCCTCGGTGCTGGCCAACGAGTTCGCGGCCCAGCTGCCGGCCCTGCGCGCCGCCCTGCAGCGCGATGCCAGCGCCATTCTGGCCAGCGACCCCGCCGCCCAGGGCCTGGGCGAAATCGTGAGCACCTACCCGGGCTTCTACGCCACGGCCCTCTACCGGGTGGCCCACGCCCTGTACGTGCGCGGGCTGCCGCGCCTGCCGCGCCTGCTCAGCGAGTATGCCCACCAGCGTACGGGGATTGATATTCATCCCGGCGCGCAAATCGGGGCGGCTTTCTGCATCGACCACGGTACGGGGGTCGTCATCGGCGAAAGCGCCGTGATTGGGGCCAACGTGCAGATATACCAAGGCGTCACACTCGGGGCCATGAGCGTGACCAAGGGCCTGCAGGGCACCAAGCGCCACCCCACCATCGAGGATTTCGTCGTGCTATACGCCGGAGCCACCATCCTGGGTGGCAGCACCGTTATCGGGGCGCACAGTATCATCGGCGGCAACGTATGGCTCACGGAAAGCGTACCCTCGCATTCGCGCGTGTACCACCGCGCGCACATCAATATTTCCCGCAGCCTCGACCCCTCCGCCGAGCTGGTGTTTTCGATTTAGCAGTAACGCTTTGTAAACCTGTCATCCTGAGCGCAGCGAAGGACCTTATCACTACTTAGGGGTTTGCAGTAATTTCTGCGCAGCTAATGTGAGAAGGTCCTTCGCTGCGCTCAGGATGACAGACGCTTTTAATTAAGACCCAATACTCAAGTCCCCTACACTTATGAAAGCCACTTCCATTCTTGAAACCATTGGCAATACGCCCTTGGTGCGCATCAATCGTCTTTTTGCCGGCCGCCCCGACGTGGAAGTATGGGTGAAGCTGGAGCGGGCCAACCCCGGGGGCTCCATCAAGGACCGGATTGCCCTGAGCATGGTCGAGCAAGCCGAGCGCGACGGCATCCTGACCAAGGACAGCCTGATTGTGGAGCCGACCTCTGGCAACACCGGCGTGGGCCTGGCCCTGGTGGCCGCCGTGAAAGGCTACCGCCTTACCCTGGTAATGCCCGAGAGCATGAGCATCGAGCGCCGCCGCCTCATGGCCGCCTACGGGGCCAGCCTGGAGCTCACGCCCCGCGAAAAAGGCATGAAGGGGGCCATCGAGAAAGCCCAGGAAATGGTGGCCAGCACGCCCGGTGCCTGGATGCCCATGCAGTTCTCGAACCCCGCCAACCCGCGCATCCACGCCGAAACCACGGCCCAGGAAATCCTGCGCGACGCCCCCGAGGGCTTCGAGTTTCACATCACCGGCGTGGGCACCGGCGGCCACATCACGGCCGTGACGGAGGTGCTCAAGCCGCATTTTCCCGCCATGCTCACGTTCGCCGTCGAGCCCGAGGCGTCGCCCGTCATCAGCGGCGGCGCGCCGGGGCCGCACCCCATCCAGGGTATCGGCGCGGGCTTCATCCCGGATAACCTGCACGTCGATATTCTCGATGGCGTCATTCAGGTATCGCAGGCCGAGGCCTACGAGATGACCCGCCGCGCCGCCCGCGAGGAGGGCATATTCGTGGGCGTCTCGTCGGGCGCGTCGCTGGCCGCCATCGCCAAAAAGCTGCCCGACATGCCCCAGGGCAGCCGCGTGCTCACCTTCTGCTACGACACCGGCGAGCGCTACCTGTCGGTGGAAGGACTGTTCGTATAGCCTCGGCACAGTCCGCCGGAAAGCGTACCCCGAACGTTCAGTTCGGCCCGCTGGAACAGCTTGTTCGGCCGGGCCGAAATAAATGTTCGGGGTACTGCGGCTTTGGGGCCAGCCGGAAAAGCAAAAAGCCCAACCAGCGAACCGGTTGGGCTTTTTGTTTTCATTCACTTCTTCAGTGGAGAATATCGGAGTCGAACCGATGACCTCTTGCATGCCATGCAAGCGCTCTAGCCAACTGAGCTAATCCCCCTGATTGGTTGTTTACCGCCGTGCCATTTGCGCTTTGGTTCGACAAAAGTACGGCCATTTACTGCGCTGGCAAACAATACGCCCATTTTTTTTGCTGAGTTCACGCAACCGTCAAATAATCAGCCACAAAAAAGCGGGCAGGAATTACTTCCTGCCCGCTTTCCGGGGCTACGTTAAGCGAAAGTGCTTAATTGAAGATGTAGCGCAGACCGATTTGCAACTGCCAGCGCGAAGCAATCGACGTTACGTCGTTGCGGAAAGTCGAACTCAGCGTTTGCGCCGTCGTCAGAACCGTGGTCGAGGTCGGCGGGGTACCGGGAGTCGTTGTCACGGTGCGGGTGGGCGCGGTAGCGTACTGGAACTGGAAGGTTGGCTGACCCTGGGCATTATAGCCCTGGAACGCCAGTGGTGAGTTGGTGTAAGCGAACTGGTAGATGCCCCAGTTCTTATTCAGCAGGTTGCCCACGTTGAAGATGTCGAGGCTAAACTGAAGTGAGTTGCGGTTTTCGCCCAGGTCGGTGAAAACGTCTTGCAGCAGCTTGAAGTCGACGCGGTGCTGCCAGGGCTGTACGGCTCCGTTACGCTCGGCGTACTCGCCACGGTGCTTGCTCAGGTAGGAATCGTTGCTGATGAACGTTTCCAGGTCGGCAGCCTGCTGGGCCGCCGTGTAAATGTACTGGTCGGGCGTGCCGGAGAAGAACGTGCGGTTCACCAGAGCCACTTCGCCCGAGTTGCGCGGGATGTACATCAGGTCGTTGCCCGATACACCATCACCGTTCATATCGCTGCCGTATGTGTACGAGTAGCGGCCGGCGGGGGCACCTTCGTAGAACAGCGACAGCGTGGTGCCCAAGTGGCCCAAGTATTCTTTGCGGTAGGACAGCGAACCAATAACGCGGTGCTGCAACAGGAAGTTAGAATAACCCAGCACGTTGGCGTTCGGGTCGCCCGAAACCTGACGACCGGCCCAGATAGACTGAGCAATCGAACCACCGTCGTTCACCGAGCGCGAGTCGGAGTAAGTGTAGGCAGCCATGGCGTAGAAACCGCCGCTGAAGCTTTTCTGCAACTGGCCCGTAACGTTGTACGAGTAGCCCAGGCTGGAATTGCGCATCAGGATAGCATCGGTGATGTTGGGCTGCGCGGCCGTGTTGCCGTTGGGCAGGTTGTTGGGGTTAGGTGAGGGGGCAGCAATGGCACCGTAGATACGGTTGTTGACCACCAGCGTACCCGCCGCGTTCGGCGTGTAGTAGATGGGGCGGTTATCAGCACCATTGGCCCGTACAGTCGAGTTCGGCAGATTCACGTTCTGATGGTAGACCGAGTTGATATCCTTGGTATACAGGGCTTCCAAGGTAGCAATAACACCGCCAGGCA
>JANNDE010000689.1:0-1400 GCA_031387395.1 Hymenobacter sp. | reverse complement strand
GAAACCGCCAACGGCTTCAAAGGCGTGAACCAGTGCTTCGCCATCCAGGCCGGCCGCGAGCTGCGCGTGATGGTGGACGCTGAGAACGTGACCGACGAGCGTGCCGCCGAGCTGAGCTTCGAGATTTCGCAAAAAATCGAGAAGGAGATGCAGTACCCCGGCCAGATTAAAATCACCGTAATCCGGGAGATGCGCGCCGTGGCCTACGCCAAATAAGCGGACTGTACCCAGTTGTCCTAGCTATAAGCCGAATTTAAAAAGCAGCCCCCGCAACCAGTATTGTGGGGGCTTTTTGTGTTCAAATAGCTTAGTTGTAAAGTCTGATTTTGCAGTCTGGAATATGGCATGAAACCATCCAGCAGACGATAAAAGCCCTGATTTCAATAATTATTAAAGTCCTGCTAGATGAAAAGACGTGTTGATTGGCCTGCACAGCTGCGGCTACTTTCGCCTATCCAATCATTTTTCTCCGCCAAGCTTCTATGCAAAACTGCTACTCTCATTTTCGACGCTTGGCCAGTTCGGCCTTCATAAGCAACGTCGATGGACTGATGCATAAACGACTGCTTCTTGTCCTTAGCTACGCGTTGGGAATGTTGCTTCCGAGTTGCGTGGTGTATATGCCGATGCAATGCGCCGCCCCACAGATTACCGACAAAAACCAAGTAGAAATTACCGGCAGCACTTTCCTCAACGGCCGGTTCGATATTGCGAGCACTTACTCGCCCGTGAAGCACCTGCTGGTACGGGCCGCCTACAGTGCCGTGAGTAACGACACAACCGGAACAGAGGATTACTCCTGCGGGAAGCAATACGACCTCGGCTTAGGCACTTATTGGCGCGTGGGCGACAAATGGCTGGTAGGCGCGCTGGGCGGCTTTGGTACAGCACAAAGCCAAGTGGCCTATACCTCAAGTGGCTTTCTGAGTCGTGTTTCGCAGAGCAAATATGATTTGCACTACAACAAACGTTTTGGTGAAATCTACGGCACTTTTCAGGCCAATAATCTTTTTTCAACTGGCGCGGCCTTTCGCGTTACGCAGGCAAATTTTACTCGCCTAACCTTCGACTATCAACCCGTTGAGCTGACTAGCATGACCCGTATTGAGCCCATGGGGTTTGTACGGTTGCGGGTGGGCAAAGGCTCGTTTGAAGAGCGACCAGTGCAGTTTCAAGTCGCGATGGGGACTTCAAGCACTGCTGGCTTCAACGAAAGGGACGTCAACAGTTATGGTCATTTGCCTGAAGGAGTATACGCCCTGAAACGAGACCGATATTACACGACCATCAGCGTTACCTTATTTCCGCACTGCCTGTTTCGCAAATCTCCTCTTGGTAACAACGGGCAGTAAACGCTGGCTTTTTTGAAAAATGAGACTGGTAGCCCAATTGCCTCTAAT
>JANNDE010000578.1:0-2452 GCA_031387395.1 Hymenobacter sp. | reverse complement strand
TGGCCCGACTGCGCCAGCGCCGGCAGCAGGGTCAGCCAGGTCACGGCCGGCCGCTGCTTGTCCATATAAATGGAGGCCGCTTCGACGGGCGTATCAAAGTCGAACAGCAGCGGCACGTCCCGCTCCCGCAGCGTGGCATCGTTGCGCAGCAGGCCCAGCACGTGGTCCTCCAGGCTTTGGTTGCGCTCCTTATGGGCCCGGTTGAAGCGGTTCAGCCGGTTGGCCAGTACCTGGCCAAACAGCCATGGGTCGTAGGCAACCAGGCCGGTTTCGTTCAGCTGGCGCAGCAGCTGGTAGTCAACCGTCTGCCAGAGGTTCGCGCGCGCATTCCGCACCAGCCAGTCCGTCAGCCAGCTCGGCCGGAAATGCGTCAATACTTCCTCAAACAGCGCCTGGGGGCTCTTCTGGTTGCCATTCACGCTGCCATGCAGGAAGCCCGGCGGGAAGTCAAAGCTCCGCGCCATCGCCTCCTGCTTGGTGTAAGTAGCCAGCCCCGCCAGAAACAAGTGCGGCACCCGGTGCCGCAGCTTCTGCGACTCGCTCCAGCCCAGCGTGCTCAGCTCCTTGTATAGCTGCTTGGTTTTGAGCCGGACTTCCACCAGCTCCTTCTTATCCAGTGCCATCAGAAACGGCACCAGCGTATCGAGGCTCAGGTGCCGAACGTGGTGGTCAAACTTTTCGGTAACAGTCATAAAGCCAGTGGGAAATGATGGGAGGAGGCAGATGGGCCGTAGCACTTGCTTTAGCTCGTGCTTTGCTGCGCGGTTCCGGCACAAGCTAAAACGGGTGCTACAAGAATCGCATCTGGGCCGCCAGAATGTGCTTGCACGGCCCGCGCTGCCCCTGGTTGCCGGTGAACCACGGGCAGGTGCAGCGCGGCGGTTCCGTGCCGCCCACCACCACGGTGTGCCACACGCCGGTGCCGCGCACCCGCGCTTCGGTGCGCCCGCCGGCTCCCAGGCCCACGAGCTGCACATCGTCGGTCGCTTCGAGCAGGGCACGGGCGTTTTTCAGGCGCGGGTTCAGCTTCACGATGCGCTCCATCTTGAAGGGCAGGCGGCGGTAGAAATAATGGTTTTCGGCCAAATCGAAACCCAGCAGGCCCATGGCCGAGAGGCTGGCGCAGAGCCGGTCCACGGTGTCGGGCGCGAGGTCGTTTTCCAAGGCAAAAAGCGTCGGGTTGAAGGTTTCGTTGCCCCGAAACAGGTTGTTGGCTCCCACAATCCACTCGGCCGGCAGCTCGTCCATCAGCGTGTCGAGCTGGTTGCCCTCGCCCGAAAAGCCCCGGTTCACCGCCCCCGACAAGGCCAGCACGAACTGCTGCCCGCCGCCCAGCGCCAGTACGAAAGCCGACGACTGCCCGTCGGGGGTGCCAAACACCCGCAGGCCCTCGCACAGCGGCAACAGGCCCTCCAGCAGCCGCAGCCGGTGCACGCCGCCCACCTGCACCGCGCCCGCGCTGCCCACCGGCGAAAAGCTCGGCCGCGGCCCCCGCAGCACCAGAAAAAAATCCGATTTGGCCGTGCCCGCCGGAATGCTCTGCACCAGCTGCACCGCCTGCACGCGGCTGAGGGCCATTTTTTCCTCCATCACGGCCAGGTAGCCCTGCACGGCGGTCAGGCCCTTAATCCAGCGTTCGGGCAGGGCCACTTTGCGCTCCGTTACCTTGCCGGCCGCCCGTTCCAGCACCACTTCCTTGTCGCCCACGCTCAGCAGCACCGGCTCGGTGCGCGAGATGCGCGCCAGGGCATTCACCATCGGCTCGTTGAAGTCCACGTTGGTCGTGCCGCTGCTCAGAAACTCGCCATCCAGCGCATCCGGACCCAAATCGAGCCGCGCATACACGCCGTTGCACGACGAAAACGCCTCGAACCGCAGCATGCCCGCGCCGGCCGTCACGATGGGGTCGCGCAGCACCGCGCTCTGCGGCACGAAGCGCGAAGCCACCACCTTGGCTAACGTGGTTAGCCCCCGCGCCGCCAGCCACGAATCGCGCAGCCGGCCCCGAAAGAAGCAGGCCGCTCCCGCCGGCGTGTTTTCGGCGTAGGCCGCCAACAGCAGGGTATTGCCCTCGGGGCTCTGTTCCAGGGTGGAAGGGTGGGCGTAAGCGTAAGCAAAGTCAGACATGGCCGTATAGAAAAGTCGCTGAAAAAAGCGGGCTGCCTTCCGGCGGCTCCGCTACCTCTACTGCAAAACTATACGGAAAGACGCTAACTTATTACTAATATTTTTGGGTATAGAATAAAGCGCTGATTTGTAGCGCTATTATTTTTAGTAAAACGACCGGGCCGATGCTGCGCAAATTCAAGTATAGGACTTACGCACTTTAGGGTAATTTAGAGTAAACCGAACACTCATGCTGACTCAAACCGCTTACATCGAATACTTGCTCAGTACGCCGACCAATTACACCTGCACCCATTTAGCGGCGCATCTGCCGGATGCGAGCCAC
>JANNDE010000570.1:0-1064 GCA_031387395.1 Hymenobacter sp. | reverse complement strand
TTCTATGCCTCCACATGTACTCAAGAGCCCCGCCGGTGGCCGGCGGTTGCGTCTTACATGAAATACTTCAGCCGAATGACTTCCTTCTCATTGAGGAAGCGCCACTTGCCGCGGGGCAGGTCCTTTTTGGTCAGGCCCGCGTACTGCACCCGGTCCAGCGACACGACATCGTAGCCGAGGTGCTCGAAGATGCGGCGCACGATGCGGTTGCGGCCAATATGGATTTCAATGCCCACAAAGTGCGGATTGCCGGCCACTACGGCCACATCGTCCACTTCGGCTTTGCCGTCTTCCAACTCCACGCCAGCCGCAATCTGGCCCAGATGCTCTTCCGTGAGGGGCTTGTCCAGCTCCACCTGGTAGATTTTCTTGTTGCGGTGCGAAGGGTGCGAGAGTTTCTGCGCCACTTCGCCGTCGTTGGTGAACAGCAGCAGGCCGGTGGTGTTGCGGTCGAGGCGGCCCACCGGGAAGATGCGCTCCTTCGACGACTCCTTCACCAGATCCATCACCGTGCGGCGGCCTTCCGGATCTTCGGTGGTCGTGATGGTATCCTTGGGCTTGTTGAGCAGCACGTACACCAGCTTCTCGCGGTTGAGGTTGGTTTTGCCGTACTGCACCGTGTCTTCGGGCTGCACTTTGTAGCCCATTTCCGTCACCACTTCGCCGTTCACCTTGATTTCGCCGGCCGCAATCAGCGAGTCGGCCTCACGGCGTGAGCAAACGCCCGCGTTGGCAATGTAGCGGTTCAGGCGCAACTCATCGCCTTTCACGTCCTCCTCTTCGCGGCGGCGCTTGTTGCCACGATTCTTGTCGTCTTCGTAGTGCTTGAGGTTCTTGTAGTCGGGGGCCTGGCCGGGCACCTCGCCGCGCTTCATCTTGTCGGCACGGTTGGGCGTGGAGGCATCGTGCCCGAAACGCTTGGGGGCCGCCCGCTCCGGCCGTGTGCCATACGGGCGGGCGTCACGGTCAGAGCCGGCCGTATCTCCACGACCTAACTCACGGCGGTCAGGAGCCGGGCGGCTACCGAAGCCTCCCTCCTGCCGGTCGTTGCGGTCATTGAAGCT
>JANNDE010000540.1:0-12437 GCA_031387395.1 Hymenobacter sp. | reverse complement strand
CCGGTCGACTACTTTTTCGTGGGGGGCAGCCTGGTGCTTAGTGAGCACCAGGCTGCCCTTATCACATTAATAAAAGCGCATTCCGACGTGCCGGTGCTGCTTTTTCCCAGCCACAGCATGCACCTCGACGGCCCAGCCGATGGCCTGCTGCTGCTCTCGCTCATCTCGGGCCGCAACCCCGATTTCCTCATTGGCCAGCACGTGGTGGCCGCGCCGCGCCTGCGCGCCAGCGGCCTGCAGTTGCTGCCCACTGGCTACATGCTCGTCGATTCGGGCCGGCAAACCACGGCCTCTTACATGAGCGGTACCACGCCGCTGCCGTACAACAAGCCCGGCATTGCGGCCTGCACGGCCTTGGCTGGCGAGCAGCTGGGCCTGAAGCTGATGTACCTAGACGGTGGTAGCGGAGCCCAGAATCCGGTTTCGGCCGCCATGATTGCGGCCGTGCGCGAAGCCGTGAGCGCGCCCCTCATCGTGGGTGGTGGGTTGAACTCGGGCGAGAAAGTGTACGCCGCCCTGGCCGCCGGGGCCGACGTGGTGGTGGTGGGCAACCACATCGAAGCCGAACCCGCGTTTCTGGGCGAAGTGGCCGGCGTGGTGGCCGCGTTCAACCGGGAAGCAGTAGTGGCCCAGCGCTGAAAAAGCAGCTACCTGGCTCAGGCCCCTGCGCCAGCAGCATTGATAAGCAAAATGCCCCGAAAGTGCCAGTGCGCTTTCGGGGCTTTCGTGTTATGAGCCGCTTATTGGACTCGAACCAACGACCTGCTCATTACGAATGAGCTGCTCTACCAACTGAGCTAAATCGGCTTGTGCCCAACCAACGGTTTTGGAAGGGGCTGCAAAGATAGGCAATCGGCCGGACGCCGCGCAACCGCGGGCGCAGAAAAATTTGCGGGTTCCGGCCTGGTCGCGCCACAGGCGCCAGCTGCTCACCCCTTGCCGGAAACGATAGTCCGATGACTGCCGTTGAACTAAAACAACGTTGCTACCTAAGCGTCAGCGCGGGCGCTGACCGTACTTTGTGGCGGCGTTTACGTTTCCGACTGTATGAAATTCTGGCTCATCTTCATTCTGATTTTTTTCGCGGTTCGCTACCTGCTGCCCATCGTGCTGCGCGTGGTGCTGGGCAGCTTCGTGCGCAAGCAGATGCGCAACGGCGGCTGCGTGGTGCCGCCCCAGGGCCCGCCAGCGGGCGGCGCGGCGGGCTCGCGCCCCGGCGAGGTACACGTCGACTACGTGCCGCCCACGCCCCCCGAGCGCGACAAGCCCAGTGGCTTCAAAGGGGGTGAATATGTTGATTTTGAGGAAGTAAAGTAGCGCGCAAGGTTTCGCAAAGTTGACGCTGATTCAACTTTGCGAAACCTCCATCCACTTTGCGAAACCTTGCGCGAACTGGTTCTACTGTACCTTCGGGGCCATTTTCATTTTCCCCCGAATTGCCCTGATGGCTGCTGTTGTTCCTGTTGCTTCTGTTTCGCCCGTGCCGTTGTGGCAGCGGGCCGTGCCGCACGTGCTGGCGGTGCTGTTTTTCGTGCTGTTGGCCTGCCTGTACTTTTCGCCCATCGTGTTCGATGGCAAAACCCTGGCCCAGCACGACATCACCCAGTTTCAGGGCGGCGCGCACGAGGCCCAGCAATACGCGGCCGTAATGGGCAAGGAGGCCCTCTGGACGAACTCCATGTTCTCGGGCATGCCCACCTACCTCATTAGCCTGCACTTCCCGGGCGACTGGTCGGGCTACCTGCAGAAGGCCCTTACGCTGGGCCTGCCGGCGGTGGTGGCCAACCTGTTTCTGGCGCTGCTGTGCGGCTACATTTTGCTGGTGGCGCTGGGCTTGCGGCCGCTGGTAGCGGTGGCGGGCGCTGTGGCGCTGGGCTTTTCGAGCTATAACCTCGCCATCCTGGCTGCTGGCCACAATACCAAGAGCATCGCCCTGGCCTACGCGCCGCTGGTGCTCGGGGGCCTGCTCGTAACCTACCGCCGCGATAAGTGGCTGGGGGCGGTGCTGTTCGCCGTGGGCCTCACGCTGAATATCCACGTCAACCACCTGCAAATTACCTACTATCTGCTGCTGCTGGCCGCTATTTTCGTGGTGATTGAGTTAGTGGCCGCCGCCCGCGCCGGCCGGCTGCCCGCGTTTGCCCAGCGCACGGTGCTGCTGGGCCTGGGCGCGGTGCTGGCCGTGGGCGTGAGCTTCGGCCGCCTCTACACCACCGCCGAATACAGCAAGTACAGCAACCGCGGTCCGAGCGAATTGAAGTCGGCCGCGCCCACCGCGCCCGGCCAGGCCCCGGCCCCTAAAACCGAGGATGAAAGCACGGGCGTCGACCGGGACTACGCTTTTCAGTACAGCTACGGCGTGGGCGAAACCATCACGCTGCTCATTCCCAACTTCTACGGCGGGGCCAGCTCCATGCCGCTGGGCACGGGCTCGAACCTGGCCAAAGCCGGCCTGCCGCAGGAATATCTGGCCTCGATGCCCACCTATTGGGGGCAGCAGAGCTACACGGCCGGCCCGGTGTACATGGGCGCGGTGGTGTGCTTCCTGTTTATTCTGGGGCTGTTTGTGGTGGAGAAGCGCACGCGCTACTGGCTGCTGGCGGGTACCATCCTGTCGATTCTGCTGGCCTGGGGTAAAAACTTTGAAACCTTCAACTACCTGATTTTCGACCTGCTGCCGGGCTACAACAAGTTCCGCGCCGTGAGCATGGCCCTCGTTATCGCGCAGCTGGCCATGCCCATCCTCGGGGCGCTGGCCCTGAGCCGGGTGTTTCAGTTAAAAGTTAAAAGTGATGAGTTAAAAGGGGGACAGGAGGTTTTAACTTTTAACTCTCAATTTTTAACTCAAAAAGTGCTGTACGCCGGCGCCATTACGGCGGGCCTGTGCGGGCTGGCTTACATCGCCAGCTTCAGCTTCGATTTTGCCGCACCCATCGATGGCGAGCTGACCAAGCAGGGCTTCACGCCCGAGCTGCTGAGCGCCCTGCGCGCCGACCGCGCCGACCTGCTCCGCAACGACGTGTGGCGCGGGCTGCTCTTCATCGGGGCGGCGTTGGGGGTGCTGTATTTTCATCTGAAAGGCCAGCTGAAGGTGGTGCCGGCCGCCGCCATCATGGTGCTGCTGGTGCTCGTGGACCTGTGGGGCGTGGACAAGCGCTATCTGGGCGAGAACAAGTTCCAGCGCCAGACCATTGCCGAGGAGTTCCAGCCCACCGCCGCTGACCAGATGATTCTGCAGGACAAGGGCCTGAGCTACCGTGTGCTAAACGTGCAAAACCCCTTCAACGAGGCGCAGACGTCGTACTTCCACAAGAGCATTGGCGGCTACCACGGGGCCAAGCTGCGCCGCTACCAGGACCTCATCGAGCGCCAGATTTCGAACAACAACCAGCAGGTGCTCAACATGCTGAACATGCGCTACCTCATTACCGGCGACGCCAAGCAGCCGGTGCAGCGCAACCCCGGTGCGCTCGGCAATGCCTGGTTCGTGAGCAGCCTCAAAACCGTGGCCAGCCCCGATGCCGAGATGGCCGCCCTCAGCACCATCAGTCCCGCCACCGAAGCCGTGGTGGATGCCGGTAAATTCCCGCAGCAGAAAGCGGCCACCTACGACATCGCCGGCTCCAGCATCAGCCTCGCCGCCTACAGCCCCGATGCGCTGAAATACCGAGCCAATGCCGCCCAAGACGGTCTGGTGGTTTTCTCCGAAATTTATTACGCCGACGGCTGGCAGGCCTACCTCGACGGTAAGCCCGTGCCGCATTTCCGCGTCGACTACGTGCTGCGGGCTCTGGCGGTGCCGGCTGGCGCGCACACCATCGAGTTCAAATTTGAGCCGAAGTCCTACGCCGTAGGCAACGGGGTGTCGCTGGGAGCCAGCGTGGTGCTGCTGCTGGTGCTGGTTGGGGCCGTCGTATACGTGGTGCGCCGTAAGGAGCGCAGCGGCGACGAGCTGCTGGATGCGCCGGTGCTGGCGTAACCCCACCCCCTAGCCCCCTCTCCTCAGGGAGAGGGGGAACTAGCATCGGATATAGATAAAATAGACAATAAAAACAGCAACTAATTCCCCCTCTTCCTAAGGAGAGGGGGCTAGGGAGTGAGATTATGCAGTTACTCCAGCCCTTGCCTGAGCCCGTGGCGGCCGCCCACGGCGTGCGGCTGCTACTATGGCGCGACGACCTCGCCCACCCCGAACTGCCCGGCAATAAGGCCCGCAAGCTGAAGTATAACCTCGCCGCCGCCCGGCAGCAGGGCCACCGCACGCTGCTCACCTTCGGCGGCGCGTATTCCAACCACATTGCCGCCGTGGCCACAGCCGGCCGCCTGTTCGGCTTCCGGACTATTGGCCTGATTCGGGGCGACGAGCCCGGGCCCGGCACCGTGCTCAACCCCACGCTGGCCCGGGCCGCCGCCGATGGCATGGTGCTGCACTACCTCAGCCGCACTGCCTACCGCCGCCGGGCCGAGCCGGAATTTGTCATGGAGATGCTCGCCGAGTTTGGCCCGGCCTACGTGCTGCCCGAGGGCGGTACCAACGCCCTGGCCCTACCCGGCTGCGCCGAGCTGGTGGCCGAAATCCGGCAGCAGGGGGCTTTCGATGCGCTGGCGGTGGCGGTGGGCACGGGTGGCACGCTGGCGGGCCTGCTCACCGGCCTGGCCGGGGCCGAGCAGGCCGTGGGCGTCGCGGCCCTGAAAAACGGCGGCTTCCTGCGCCAGGAAGTTGATGCGCTGACGCAGGCTGCTGCCGCGCAGAGCTACCCTAACTATTCAGTCCAGACCGATTATCACTTCGGTGGCTACGCCAAATACTCGGCTCCGCTCCTCGGTTTTATCGCGCAATTCCGGCGGCGGCACGGCGTACTACTCGACCCGATTTATACCGGGAAGCTGCTGTTTGGCGTGCTCGATTTGATTGCGCGGGGCTACTTCGCGCCGGGCAGCACGGTGGTAGCCATCCACACCGGCGGGCAGCAGGCCTGGGCGGGCTGGGAAGCGCGGTTTGGCCCTGGGGCCAACGGGTAGCGGGGTGGGCGGGTGCTACTGAACCGCAGCGGCGTAGCGCACCGTGCCGGCCGCCAGGGCCTTACGCGTCCAGTAGGCATTCACTTGCTGCTTGCTGCGGCGATGGGGTAGTGCCTCCAGGGCGCCGCCAAAAATCACCAGGTTACCATACTGGCTGGTGGTGAGCACCCGCGCCAGCTGCCGGTGGTAGCGCGCGGCCACGACGGTGGCGGCCGCTTCGGCCTCGGGGCGGCTGGTGGGGGCCGTCTGGATAGTATAGAGCTGCCGCAGCTGCAGCCGGGTAGGCAGCGCCAGCTGGCGCTGCTGCGTGGGCGTGAGGCTAAGCAGGTCGGTGAGGTAGGCCGTGTAGGCCACTACTGCCAGCTCCACGGCATCTACCGAGTCGGCCGGAGCCGGGCTGCGATGCTGCATCACTACCGGCACCGGAGCCAGCACGGGGCCCGGACCAGCCGGCAGACTCAACAAATGGGCGGCAACCAAGGTAAGAAGTTGATACATAGTCTGCAAAGCTAATCAGGAAAGATGTGTTGACAGCAGGATATTTGCAAACCTAAGCCGTGGGGCCAGGGTCTGTGTTGCTGATTAGACGAACCAGCGCAATTACTCGGCCAAACGGTTTGCTGTCCGTCGGCTGCGCGGCAGGGGCTTCTGGTTATCCGGCGGTCGCTGGTACCACGGGGCCAGCAGCTTGTTCAGCTCTAAGGTAGCTAAAACAAATATGACCGGCAACACCGGGGCCAGAAACCGCACGTCCCAGTCGTCGACGGTGAACATGATGATGGCCGCTTGCAGCAGGAACACGCCGGCCAGAAACACCCGCGCCGGCCGCCAGATGCCCGGCCGCCGGGTCCCGCGCGCCGCCAGCCAGTAGGCCGGCCACAGCACCAGCACGCCCAGCACGCGGTGCGCCAGCGAGTAATGTGGCTTGAGGTAGCTCACGAATACGAACAGCTTGCCCAGCATCAGCCGGCCCATGTAAACGGGGTTGTGCCCCGCGAAATACAGCATCCGGGCCGCCGGACCGGTGCCGGGCGGGGGCATAGCCAACGGCGCGGCCTGGTGCACGGCCCAGAGCTGGTACCGGAAAATGAGCTCGCCCCGCTGGTAGGTGTCCATCAGGTAAAACGTGGCGAGCTGGTGGTTGAGGGAGGCCCAGAGCAGCGGGGCCAGCAGCACCAGGCCCAGCAGCGCCGCGCGCCAGGCCCGGCGGTCGGGGCGGCGGCGCAGGGCATCGAGGCCGGCCAGGGCGGCGGCCAGGCCCACCACGAAGCCGTTGGGCCGGGCCAGCGCCGCCAGGGCCAGTACCAGCAGCAGCAGCGCCCAGTGGCGCGGCCGGCCGGCGCGCACCTGCGTAAAAGCCCCGAACGCCAGCGCCGTGAGGCTGATAAACAGCGATTCGGTGAGCAGGAAAACGTTGAACTGCTGGATGTCGGGCCAGGCGATGAAGGCCAGCGTGGCCAGTGCCGCCGCGCCGCGCCCACCCCCGGCCAGCCGGCGCGTGCCCCGGTAAATGGCTCGCGTAGCCAGCGCCGATACCGCCATCTGGCCCGCCACGATGCCCGGCCAGCCCAGCCCTAGCCGCAGCCAGCCGCTCTGAAACAGCGGGTAGAGCACGTAGCGCAGGTTGTGGCCCGGCTCGAAATAGCCGCGCCCGGCAATGCCACGGGCGTATTCGAGGTAGCGGGCACTGTCGTTCACGAAGTGCGGCCCGCCAAACCGGTGCCAGAACAGCAGCTGCACCAGCACCCACAGTCCCGCCAGCAGCGCCCGGTGGTGAGGCCAGATTTTCAGAATCAGCAAGCGAATGGAGGAAGGAAGTCGCATAAGCCCGCAAAGCTAGGGCGGGTGTTTTCGTTAGACCGTCATGCCTCGGCTACGCTCGGCATGACGGTTTTTTACATAACATTCTTTTATTCGCTTGACCACCTCACGGCCCAGCTCACGTATTCCCTCCATATGACCCTTGCCCGCCTCGTTCGCCGCTTGCTGCCGCTGCTGTTTCTGGTCGCCCTCGGGTGGTTTTTGTGGCGCAAAATCGGCCCCGCGCTCGCCGGTCTCAACCCGCTCAACGCCGAGCCCAAAGTCATCGTGACGCACAATACCGTGCTCACCCAGATTGAAGCGCTGGGCAAGCTGGAGCTGGTACGCTACAAGTTTAAGGATATTGTGGAGTACCGCCGGGCCAGCCGCTACCCGCTGCTGCCCGATGCCAAAGTGGCCCTCGTGGTGGGCGGCGAGGCCGTGGGCTGCCTCGATTTGCGCAAAATCCGCCCGCAGGATGTGACCTTTGAGGGCGACTCCGTGGTGCGGGTGGCGTTGCCCGCGCCCGAGCTGTGCTCGTTCCAGGTGCGGCATGACCAAAGCCGCGTGTTCAGCACCGAAAACGGCTTTTTTCAGGATGCTGACTTGGTGGACCAGGGCTACAAGTACGCCGAAACGCAGGTGCGCGCCGCCGCCCTGCAAGCCGGCATCCTGGCCCAGACGCAGCGCAACGCCGAGCAGATTCTGGCGCCCATGCTGCGTACCCTCACCGGACGCCGCGTGGTAGTGGGCCAGCAGCTGTTGCTGCCGCAGGTGGGGCCAAAGCAGTAGCCGTAGCGCGGACTCTGCGAGTCCGCGTCTCGCCGCGTAGCGGCGAATAATCATTGGGCGAGCGTGTGGAGACGTTGGGCAGTGCCGGATTCGCCGCGTAGCGGCGAGACGCGGACTCGCAGCGTCCACGCTACTCCTCTTCCGGTACTTTGCCCAGGTCATCGAGCGCCATTTTGATGAGGTCCTGCTCGTAGCCTTTGCCGGTGAGGTACTGCGAAATCTTCATGCGGCGCACGCGCGGGTTCTTTTCTTTTTCCTGCCGGTCCTTTTTCTCCATCACCTCCACCAGGTTCTGGTAGTATTCGTCGCCGTCGATTTCCTTCAGGCCGGCTTTGATGCAGTATTCGCTGATGCCTTTCTGCTTCAATTCCTGCACGATGCGGCGGCGGCCCCATTTCTTCTGGCGGTAGTGGCCGCGCACGAAGGCCTGGGCGAAACGCTGCTCATCGAGCAGCTTCTCGCGGCTGAGGCGGATGATGATTTCGCCGGCCTCGTCCTCGTCGAGGCCGTAGGATTTCAATTTCTGCTCCACTTCTTTCTGGTGGCGCTCCTGGTAGGCGCAGAAGGCCGCAATTTTTTGCAGCGCTTCGCCGGGCGTGTACTGTTTGGGGGCTTTGTCGGGGTTCTTGAACATCGGGGCGGATTTCGGGAGCGCAAGTAACAGAAATAGCGGGCTGCGCGTTTCGTGGTGGAAAGCGTTGCCAGCCAGGCAACCATTGCCCCCGCCGGCCGCATCTGTTGGCGTGGGGTCGTAACTTGACGGGCCTTGTGGTTGTCCTTTCCTACTGTATGTCGTTGGTTTCGGTGCGTGTTTTCGCGGTTTTGTTGTTGCTCAGCTGGCTGCCCCTGGGGGCCCGGGCCGGTGTTGTGAAGGGCGTCGTGAGTGGGGCCGACCAGGCCCCGCTGGCCTTTGCCAACGTGGCCGTGCGCGGGGCCGTTACCAGCACCGGGGCCAACGAGCAGGGTCGCTACCAGCTGCGCCTGCCGGCCGGGCCCTACGAGCTGGTGTTTCAGTACGTGGGCTACAAGCCGCGCATTGAGGCCGTGCGCGTGCCGGGCGGCGACTCGGCCGTGGTGCTGAATGTGGCGTTGCAGGCCGAAAACTACCACTTGGGCGAGGTGCTGGTGCGGTCGTCCGACCGCGACCCGGCCTACGCCATTATTCAGCAGGCCCAGCAGTGGCGGGCCTACCACCGGCGCGAGGTGGCGGCCTACCGGGCCCGCATCTACCTCAAAAGCGTGCTGCGCGTGCTCGATACGCCGGCCAAAATCATGGGCCTGTTCAAAATCGGGCCCGACATCAAAAGGGGCATTCTGTACCTCTCCGAAAGCTTATCCGAAATCAGCGTAACCCAGCCCAACCAGGTGAAGGAGCGCATGATTTCGAGCCGGGTGAGCGGCGACTCGCGCGGGCTGAGTTTCAACCGGGCCAGCGCCGGGCGCAACCTCACCTTCTACGAAAACCTGGTGAAGCCCGGCTTTGCCGAGCGCGGCTTCGTGTCGCCCATCGCGGCCAACGCCATGCTGTTCTACAAGTATGAGCTGGTGGGCAGCTCGCCGCAGGGCGGGGTGATGGTGCACAAAATCCGGGTGGTGCCCCGCCGCCGCACCGACCCCGTTTTTTTCGGGTACGTCTACATCGTCGACGGCTCGTGGCGCATTCATTCCGTCGATTTGAACCTTGGCAAGGAAGCTCAGATTGACTACACCGACGACGTGCACATCACCCAGCAGTACGCGCCCCTGCCCGGCAACCCCAACGTGTGGCTGATGCAGTCGCAACAGGCGCGGGCCAACCTCTCGGGCCTGGGTTTCAAGGGGGCTTTTGATATTACGGCGGTGCTCTCGAACTACAGCAACGTGGTGGCCACCTACCCCACGCCGCCCGCGCCCAAAGCCGCGCCGCCCGTGGTAGCCGAGGGCCGAGACGAACCACTGGGCCAGGAAACCGCCGCCCAAATCCGCGGGCGCAAGCCCGATTTGCGCGGCCTGAATGCCCAGGTGCGCCGGCAGGTGAAGCAGGCCCGGCGCGACTCCATCAAAAACGACCCCTTCGCCCGCATGCCGCGCGGCGAGGTGCAGCTGGTGGAGAAGGGCGTGAACGAGCGCGACTCCAGCTACTGGGACCAGGTGCGCCCCGTGCCCCTCACCACCGAGGAGAAGAAGGACTACCACGTGAAGGATAGCACCGAAGTCATCCGCCGCTCGCGCCCCTACCAGGATTCGATGGACCGCAAGCGCAACGAGTTTCAGGCGGCCAGCCTGCTGCTCGGCGGCTACTTTCATCAGAACAGCTTTAAAAAGCAGTCGTTCGCGGTGCAGCCGCTGCCCCAGATTTTCCAGTATAATACCGTGGAAGGGGCCGTGCTGAATGCCCAGGCCAGCTTCAGCCAGCGCACGGAGGACCGGCGGTTTGTGACCCTCACGCCCACGCTGCGCTACGGGTTCAGCAGCCGGCAGCTCAACCCCAGCCTGGAGCTGGCCTGGCAGCTCGACCCGGCCCGGCGCCGGCAGATTGGACTGATTGCGGGCCGCACCATCGAGAATGTTGATAAGAACTCGCAGCTCACGCCCCTCATCAATACGGTGTATACGCTGCTGGCTAACTACAACTACGCCAAGCTCTACCGCCGCGACGGCCTGGAGCTGAGCTACCTCTCCGAAGCGCTGAATGGCTTAACCCTGCGCGCTGGCGCTGCCTACTTCGACCGCCACGAGCTGTTCAATACCACCGACCGGCTTCTCCGCAACGCGCCCGACCGGCTTTTCACGCCCAACCTGCCCGTGAGCGACGAGCTGGCCAACACCAGCTTTGGCCGCAGCCAGCTGCTGACTTTGAGCCTGTCGGCCGATTTCAGGCCCGGCCAGCGCTACATCAACCGGCCCGACGGCAAGTTCAACCTCGGCTCGAAGTGGCCCACCTTTAACGTGCAGGGCCGGCTGGCCGTGCCCGGCGTGCTGGGCTCCGACGTACGCTACCTGCTGCTACAGGCCGGCGTGCGCCACAGTGTGTCGCTGGGACTGCTGGGGGCCAGCGCCTTCCGCGTGAATGTGGGCGGTTTCGTGGGCCGGCAGCAGGGGATGACCTTCATCGACTACCGCCACTTTGCCGGCAACCAGACCATTCTGGCCGGCAACTTCAGCAACTTCCAGCTGCTCGATTACTACCGCTTCAGCACCAACAACACCTACCTCGAAGCCCACTACGACCACCACTTCAACGGCTTTATCTTCAACAAAATCCCGCTGTTTCGCCAGCTGAAATGGCAGGAAGTGGCCTCCCTCAACTACCTGCACACCGCCCAGGCCGGCCACTATATAGAGCTGGGCGCGGGCATCGAGCACATTTTCAAAGTAGTGCGGGTCGACTTTTACACTGCCCTGCAAAGCGGGCAGCGCCTGGGCACGGGCCTGCGGGTGGGAATCGGGTTTTAAGTAGTCAGTCATAAGTAATCAGACTTTGAAGCTGTTTAGAAAGTGCTGGCGCGCGTCTGCGACGCGATGCCGACTGGGTTCGCGCCTGCGACTCGTCTTCGAACGCGCTGTTCGATGGCGCAGGCGGGGCGTCTGGAGACGCCAAACCATTCAGCAGCGCGTCGCAGACGCGCGCCAGCAGAAAGGCCAGCACTTCCTAAACAGCTTCGTTGTTTAATGCACTCATAAACAAATTTTTATTATCTGACTACTGACTGCTCAATTCTGCCTGCCTACTTAGCGGGGGCCGAAGCCGCTGGCACGAGGTGGGCGCGCGAACCCGGCGAAGCCCAGGCTGCTACTTGGCGGGCGGCGGGTTTTTGGCAAGGTAGGCCAGCCGGCCATCGGTGAACAGGTTGTGGAAATACACCACCGCGATGGCAAACACAACCGAAAATAAGCTCAGCAGGGCATTGTAATACACCGGGGCCAGCAGCGAAAACCGGATGAAAACCGTGACCAGCACGAAGGCTGAATAGCGAAAAATGTCGGGGTAGTGCAGCGTGTAGCGAAACGCGACGAGCATGAACAGCAAGTCGGCAAAAATGAGAATCAGGTAGAACCGGTCCACCGATTGCACCCACACGCCGCTGCGCAGCAGCAGCAACAAGTTGTGGCCCGAGAGAATGAGCAAAGTGGCCAGTACCAGCAGGGCAATAAACTGTTTCAGAACCACGAACTCCTGCCGGTCGCCCGCCTCGGTGATGGCGCGGTGGCGCTGCACGCCGTAGTAAAAGGAGAGCAGCAAAAACACCAGCAGCGCGCCCACCCCATCCGACACCATCTTGTAGACTGATTCGAGTTGGCTTTGGAGCGGCAGCTGAAACTGGTAGTGCGAGAATTCCTTGAACGAGGAGCGCAGCAGCACCAGGCTCAAAATCTCAATCTGCTTGCCAATGGAGTTGGCGATGGACTGCGGAATGACGAACACCAGGCTTATCATTTCGAAAAACAGCAGCAGCGTAAACGAGATTTCCACTGCTTGCAGGAAATGCACCCGGCCCAGCAGGCCGCCCATCGGCAGCCAGCCGAGGTAGTTGAGCAGGGCTACCACCATGCACAGCACGAAAACGCTGACCAGCAAACCACTCAGGAAGTAATTGGTGCGGCGGCTCTCCCAGAATTCGTGCAAGGGGTGATAGGCTTGCTGTACAAGGTCCAGGAGCTTCATCGGGGAGGGGATAAGTTGCCACCCTTCGAGCGCCGGGCTGGTCTGAATATTCAGCGGTTGGCTAATTTACAGCCGGTTAAGTAAGTAGTCAGATTTAAATAGTCAGTATTCAGATGACAAGAATTTGGCTATGAACGTATTAAACGACACATAACTACTGATTACTTATGGATTACTA
>JANNDE010000469.1:0-1067 GCA_031387395.1 Hymenobacter sp. | reverse complement strand
TTTAGGACTTACGCACCCGGTTACACAAGCGCCTGAATGAGTGGATTTTGGAGCAATTGCCGCAGGTAGGGGGCCCATTGCTGTTGGTGCGCCTGATAAATTGTTTGGCCCATTCGGCGGGCATGTTGGCGGAGCGACACCCAAGCCAAGTAGCAGCATTGCAAGTGGTTACGTTGGGCGTTGGCATTGCGGCACGGGCACTTCTCGGCCCCCGTCAGCTGCTTGAAACTGCGGTGAAATTCCTCCACCTGCCAGCGCACCTGTACGGCATCGATGACCATCTCTCGTGTCATATGAGCGGCCAAGTGGTTGGTAATGACCCATTCAATGTCGCCGTTCGTGGCCACCAGCTGGAAGCGTTTTACGCCAAAGGGCACTTCTTTTAGGCGCACTTCCACGCCCCGGCTCCAGCCCTGCGGCGGCGGTTCGAGCGTGTCCAGGCCTTGGTAGCCGCTGGCTTTGCTCAGGCTCACCAAGCGGTTGTTTTTCAGGGTCGTGAAAAAGGCCCACCCGGCACGGTGAATGCGCTTCAAATTCGTGCTGCCAGCGTACCAGGAATCAAATAAAATGGTGCGCGCCAGCACCTTGCCCTCGGCTACGACCTGGTCAAACATGGCCAGAAAATGGTCGTTTTTTGTCAACTGGTCGTCGTCCGGCGCGTAAATGCGGTAATCCAAGGGCAGAAAATCGCCCGCCTGGCCGCTGCTATGCACCAGGTTGACCAGCCCGATGCCGGTGACCATGCCGTGGGCGTTGCCCGAGTACTGGCGCTTGGCCACTTCGATAAAGCGGCTGTACTTTTTGTCCTGTACGCTGTCGTCCACCACCAAAAATGCCTCGGGCGAATCGGATAACAGCGGCTGCACCAACTCGCGCAACTGACTGACCGGCAGTTGACTGTTGCGCAAAAACCGATTTACCTGGTCGTGGCTCGCATCCGGCAGATGCGCCGCTAAATGGGTGCAGGTGTAATTGGTCGGCGTACTGAGCAAGTATTCGATGTAAGCGGTTTGAGTCAGCATGAGTGTTCGGTTTACTCTAAATTACCCTAAAGTGCGTAAGTCCTA
>JANNDE010000447.1:0-7521 GCA_031387395.1 Hymenobacter sp. | reverse complement strand
CTTGCCCGCCACCAGCAATCCTATCGAATGGATTGCATTGCGCGGTAGAGATGCTTCGCTGCGCTCTGCATGACGTTCTTTTTTTGCTTTTTCTTCCCCACTCCCGTCCTATCTTCCCCGCATGAAACTCGCCGCCCTCCTGCTGGCCCTCACCCCCTTCGCCGCCCTCGCCCAAAAGCCCGCCCCACTCCTGCCCGCCGCCGACCCCACCATCCAGAAACTAATGGATGAAATCTCGGCCAAAAACCTCGAAGCCGATATCCGCAAGCTGGTGTCCTTCGGCACGCGCCACACGCTGAGCGACACGCAGAGCCCCACGCGCGGCATTGGCGCGGCCCGCAACTATGTGCGCGACGAGTTCCTGAAATACAGCAAAGCCGGTGGCGGCCGCATGACCGTCGAGCTGGATACCTTCACCATCAAGCCCGACGGCAAACGCATCAACAAGCCCGTGCTGATGGCCAACGTGCTGGCCACCCTGCCCGGCACCGACCCCACCGACACCCGAATTATCCTGGTGAGCGGCCACATCGACTCCCGCGTTTCGGACGTGATGAACGCGACCGCCGATGCCCCCGGTGCCAACGACGACGGCTCGGGCACCGTGCTGGTGATGGAGCTGGCCCGCGTGCTGGCCGGCCAGAAGTTTCCCTGTACCCTCAAATTCGTAGCCGTGCAGGGCGAAGAGCAGGGCCTCTACGGCTCGGGCCACCTCGCCGAGCGGGCCAAAAAAGAAGGCTGGAACCTAATTGCCATGCTCAACAACGACATCGTGGGCAACTCCCACGGCTTCGACCCAGTCATCAACGATGCCACGCAGGTGCGCGTGTTCAGCGAGGGCGTGCCGGCCAACGAAACGCCCGAACAGGCCCGCACCCGCCGCCAGCTCAGTTCCGAGAACGACGCGCCCAGCCGCCAGCTGGCCCGCTACGCGCAGCGCACGGCGCAGCTCTACGGCCGCGGCCACAAAGTGGCCCTGGAGTACCGCCCCGACCGCTTCCTGCGCGGCGGCGACCACACCCCCTTCAACCAGCAGGGCTTCGCCGCCGTCCGCTTCACCGAGATGAACGAGGACTATACCCACCAGCATCAGGACCTACGCACCGAAAAGGGACGCCCCTACGGCGACGTAACCGAGGGCGTGGATTTCGCCTACCTACGCCGCAACGCTGGCATCAACCTCGCCACCATGGCCAGCCTGGCCCTGGCCCCCGCCACCCCCGCCCAAGTCGAAGTCCTCACCGCCAACCTCACCAACCGCACCGAGCTGCGCTGGCAGGCACCCGCCACCGGCCCCAAGCCCAGCGGCTACGTGGTGCTGGTACGCGAAACCAGCGCCCCGCAGTGGCAGCAGCGCTTCCCCGTGTCGGGCCCCACGGCCGATTTCTCTATCAGCAAGGACAACTTCATTTTCGGCGTGGTGAGCGTGGATGCCGCCGGGCATGAGAGCGTGGCCGTGCTGCCGGTGGTGGGAAAATAAAAAAGCCCGTCGTTGCCGACGGGCTTTAATTCTAAAACTTGGTTACGTTGCCCAAGGGCAAGAGGCTTGACCAAGCATCACCTGACAAAGATAATAAATTTGAATCGCAATTCAAATTCAGAATTTAAATAGACTACGCAGCTTTTGAACTTTTCTTCTCTTCATCCCGGGCACAGCGATACCTTATCGCAGCTGGAAATGCTCCCAAACGAGCAGTTGCCCTATACCAACACAATCTGCGCCTAAGTAAGTAGCCAGAATTAAGTAGCAAGTAGTAAGACTCCAATGCTATAACAATCAATTGCTTAAACAAAATCTTACTACTTGTTACTGCTGTCCTGCTACTTAGCACAGGCTTTTCATCCATTGCTTGGAATTGTTGAGGTGGTCGTACGCAACCTGATAAGTACGAAGCTGGAAGGGTATTTTGGTGATAAAGACTGGATACTCAATCAAAAAGTCCACTTCATGTCTGACCCTTCTCTTACACACACCAATAAAAAAACGGGCAAAAGAGAAACCAATGCTTATCTGAAAAATGAAGTCAAAAAAGCGGAGAACCGATTGACAAGAAATGGGGCAGCAATTACCAGCGGCCGCGTTATTGCGGAGCAAACATTCGGGTTTTGGACCGACTTATTCGAGGTTCACCACTACCGCCTGCTGGGCGGACGGCCCATCCAGATTTTCGCTGCACTACCAAGCAAGTATGGTCGTAAAGAGATTTTGCAGGAGTTACACCTCATCCGTCGCTTTCGGAATCGCATCAACCACAACGAACCAATCTGCTTCCACCAAAATCAGATTGACTTTAGCACTGCCGAAGCGGTACATCATTCTATCATCAGCATATTTTCTTGGATTGACCCCAGAACGCTGCAGTTTATCAATGAATTAGATACTGTCAATCAAGTCATTGCAGCGGGGAAATCACTGTAATGTATTCCCTACCGCAGCGATACATCTCCCAAAATCTCACCAACCCCAACCCGCCATGTCGCTGTACATTGTTTTAATCGTCGTTGCCATCCTGCTTTCCGGCATTCGGGTGGCGCAAGAATACGAGCGGGCGCTGGTGTTTCGGCTGGGCCGGTTTACGGGGCTGCGCGGGCCGGGCATCTACTGGATAATTCCGTTTATCGAGCGCCAGCAGACCATCGACGTGCGCACCAAAACCGTGGATTTGGAGCAGCAGGAAACCATTACCAAGGACAGCGTGACCATTAAGGTGAATGCCGTGCTGTGGTTCCGGGTGGTGAACCCGGCCGATGCCATCATCAAGGTGGCCAATTTCAACCAGGCGGTGTACCAGCTGTCGGTGACGGCGCTGCGCAACATCATCGGCCAGCACCAGCTCGATGAGGTGCTGCGCGAGCGCGCCGCCATCAATACCGCCCTGCTGGCCATTGTGGACGCCGCCACTGAAGCCTGGGGCGTGAAGATTGAGCTGGTCGAAATCAAGGACGTGGAAATTCCGGAATCCATGCAGCGGGCCATGGCGCGGGAGGCGGAGGCCATTCGCGAGAAGCGCGCCCGCATCATCAAGGCCGAAGCGGAATTGGAAGCGTCCATTAAGCTGACGCAGGGCGCGCTCGAAATGGAGAAAAGCCCCATTGCCCTGGAACTGCGCCGCATGCAAATGCTCTCGGAAATCGGTATCGACAACAACACGACGACGGTAGTGCTCATCCCCTCGGAATTCACGAATGCGGCGAAGAGCTTCACCCAGATGGTGCAGCAGGCCAGGCCCGCCGAATAAAACCCGCTTGATAAACTGAATGAGGCACCGGACAGTTTGCCCGGTGCCTTTTCGGTTTTGAAGGGGCCAAAAAAGCGGTTTTTTTCGCTTCGACCGCAGCTCGCGCCGCCGCCAAAGCCGCCGTGGCCGAACAAGCGCGCCGCCAGCCCGTTACATTAAACGGGGGTGACGCCGCACGTTCCGCGCCCCAACTCCGGACTTATGAAAATCCTGCTTACGGGGGCCACCGGCTACATTGGCCAACGCCTGCTGCCGCTGCTGGCTGAGGCCGGCCACGAGGTGGTGTGCCTCGTGCGCGACCCGCGCCGCTTTTCCTTGCCCGACACCCTGCCCGAGGCCCTGCACGCCCGCGTGACGGTGGCCAAGGGCGACCTGCTGCGGCCCAAATCGCTGGCCGCCGTGCCCACCGATATCGACGCGGCCTACTACCTCGTGCACTCGATGAGCAGCGGCAACGAGGATTTTTTTGAGCAGGAGCAGCAATCGGCCTATCACTTCGTGCAGTACCTCGACACCACCCCGGCCCGGCAAATCATCTACCTCTCCGGCATTGCCAACGACCACGACCTGAGCGTGCACCTACGCTCGCGCCGCGCCGTCGAAAACGTGCTGGGCGAGGCCGCCACGGCCCAGCTCACGGTGCTGCGGGCCAGTATCATCATCGGGTCGGGGTCGGCCTCGTTCGAGATTATCCGGGATTTGGTGGAGAAGCTGCCCGTGATGGTGACCCCGCGCTGGCTGAACTCGCGCTGCCAGCCCATCGGCATCCGCGATATCATGTTTTACCTGACGGCGGCGCTCGATAACCCCATCTGTTTCGGCCGGGCCTTCGACGTGGGCGGGCCCGATGTGCTCACGTACCGCCAGATGCTGCTGGGGTTGGCCGCCGAGCGCGGCTACAAGCGCTGGATTGTGACGGTGCCGGTGCTCACGCCCCGGCTGTCGTCGTGGTGGCTATACCTGGTCACGAGCACCACGTTCTCACTGGCCCAAAGCCTGGTCGAGAGCCTGAAAAACGACACCGTGTGCGACCCCGAAAAGAGCATCAGCGCCGTAATTCCGCACGTGCCGATGAGCTACCGGGCAGCCCTGGCGCTGGCCTTCACGCGCATCGAGCAAAACGAAGTGGTGAGCAGCTGGAGTGACGCGCTGAGCTCGGGCACCATGCGCCGGAATTATATGGATGCCATTCAAATTCCCAAAAACGGCATGTTTTTCGACCGCCAGCGCATGCCCTTCACCCGGCCGGGGGCGGAGGTGCTGGACAATATCTGGCGCATCGGCGGCGAGCGGGGCTGGTACAAAACCGACTGGCTCTGGCACCTGCGCGGGCTGCTCGACAAAGCCGTGGGCGGCGTGGGCCTGCGCCGGGGCCGCCGCTCGCCCAACCGGCTGCGGGCCGGCGACCCGCTCGATTTCTGGCGCGTGCTGGTGGCTGATAAAGCCGGCCGCCGCCTGCTGCTATATGCCGAAATGAAGCTCCCCGGCGAGGCCTGGCTGCAATTCCGCATCGTGGACCAGGAGGGCGGCGGGCACGCCCTGGAGCAGCTGGCCGCCTACCGCCCGCGCGGCCTGGCTGGGCGGCTGTACTGGTACTCGGTACTGCCCTTCCACGGCATCATTTTCAAAGGAATGGTGAAGAACCTGGTGGAGTACGGGGCGCACGACGCGGTTCTGGCCGAGCCTGCGCCGGTAGCGTCATAAAGCAATTTTTTGTTTGATTAACGGATGTAGAGACGCATCCTCGCGTCTCGTCATTGAACGAAATCATCAGGTGGCGCGCCCGCGAGCCGTTCAACGATGAGACGCAAGGATGCGTCTCTACATCGTTCAGTACCCGTGAGTCAACCGGGCAATTGCGTTAATGCACTTCGAGCCCGCCACCAGCTCCCCCAACAAAACCGGCTGTTTTAGAACTTCGCCGCCACCGTAATATATCCCGCGCGGCCGATGGCCGGAATAATGCCGGGGCCGGGGTACTCGTCGGTCCGGCGGGTGAAATACCGGGCATCGGTTAGGTTGTTCACGCCTGCCTTCACCTCGAAGTTGTGCGGGAAGCGGCAGGCGGCCGATAGGTCCCAGACCGCGTAGGCCGGCACCGCGCCCTGCAGCGGGTTGTCGTTGTCGGGGGTGGGCAGGTTGTTGGCCTCGCCGAACGAGTCGCTGGTGTAGCTATACTGGCCCGTGACGCTGAAGGGGCCGTAGCCATAGGTCAGGCCCACGCGCTCGATGGCTTTGGGGGCGTACTCGACGCGCTTGCCGCGAAACTCGCCGCTCACGTAGCGGGCATCAACGTAGGCCAGCGAGTTGAAGGCGCTGAGGCGGTGGCGGGTGCCGGGGGCCAGCAGCTTGAGGGGGCTCACTTCGAGGTAGGTTTCCAGGCCCTTGTGCTCGGAATCGGCCACGTTGGTGCGCAGGGAGTAGTCGCGGCCGGTGCCGGGGTCATTAAGGACTACCGTACCGATGCGGCGATTATACTTCAGGTAAAACGCGCCCAGGTCGAAGTTCAGCCACTCGCCCACCGTGCCCCGGTAGCCCAGGTCGGCGTTGTAACCGTTGCTGTCTTTCAGGTTGGGGTCGATGACGGATGTGACGCCGAAGGGCTGCAAAGCCGAATAGTCGATGGGCCGGTAGGCCTGCGAGATGTTGCCGTACACGGCCGTGCTGCTGGTGGCTTTGAACTCGGCCCCCACCCCAAACAGCAGAAACGAGCGGCGGCGGGCATCGTTGGTGGTCAGCAGGTCGCCGTCGACATCCTTGTAGCCCTTGGCCTGCGAGCGCAGGTATTCGAAGCGCACGCCGGGCGTGAGCGAGAAGCGGTTGCCGAAGCGCAATACCGTTTCGGCGAAGGGCGCGATGTTCTGCGTGCGGAACTCGAAATCGTACTCGTAGCCCCCGCCATACAGGTTCAGGTCGTAGTTAGAGGCCGTGGAGCCTGGCCCACCGCCCTGCCGGTGCATGTAGCCGGTGAAGTAGCGCACGCCGGCGGCCAGCGTGTTATCGAGGCCAAACAGCGAGTAGTCGGTGCGCAGCCGCAGCTCGTTGGTGAGGCTGCGAAACCGTTCGGCCGAAACCTCGCGGGGTACAAACTGGCCGGTGGCGCGGTCTACGCTGTCGGGAACGGCCGGGCCGCCGTCTTCGTTGCGCCAGACCAGCGCCCGGCCGCTGAGGTTGCCCGACGTCTTCAGAGTAAGCAGCGTGCGCGGCGACAGCTGGTAGTCGGCGGAGAGGGTCAGCACGTTCCAGGGGCTGGTGAGCCAGTTGCGGGCGCGGGTGCTCTGGCGGCTGTTGGCAGTAAACTGCTCGTCGGTGAGGCCGCCGGGCATCTGGATGCGGTTGCGCAGCAGCGAATACTCCAGGCCCAGCTGCAGCTTGTCGGTGGCCTGGTAGCGCAGGCCGGCGTAGGCCGTGCCCTGGCGCACGGCCGAGTTGGGCCGCCAGCCATCGAGCCGCCGAAACTGGCCGTAGCCGTAATAGTTGAGCCGGCCTACCTGGCCGCCCACGCTGGCCAGCGAGTTGAACAGCCCAAACGAGCCACCCGTCTGGCGCAGGCCCAGCTCAAACTTTTTATCCTGCGGGCCCCGGCGCATTACGTAATTCACCGTGCCGCCAAACTGCGGGCCGAACTGCAGCGAACCCGCCCCGCGCGTCACCTCAATGCGCTCCACGGCCTCCATGGCGGGCAGGTAGTAGGTTTCGGGGTAGCCATACAGGTCGGCCGTGATGTTGGAGCCGTTCTGGCGCACGTTCATCTCCACGCTCTGCACCGGGTTGAGGCCGCGCAGGCCGATGCCGTTGGCGGGAAAGCCCGAGCCCTCGGTTTCGGAGAAGTTCATGCCCGGAATGCGGCCCAGAATCTGGCGCGGGTTGTTCAGGGCCGTGTTGGCATCGAGCGAGTCAAGCACCAGCACTTCGGTTTTCTTGCCAGCGTAGATGACCGCGCCGCCCACTTCGCCCAGGTTCCCCAGCCCGTTTTTCGATTTCAAGCCTAGCACCTTTACCTCTTCAAGGTCCAGATTTTTAACCTTGGGTACCTCCTGGGCAAAGGCTGAAAAACTGGTTGCAAGGCAGGAAGAAAATAGGAGAAGGCGGCGCATGGCTTATTTGGATTAATTCTAAACAACCGCAAAGGTAGAGCAGGCTCCGCCGCCCGGCAATGCTTGTTAAGAATTAATCTAAATAAGGATGGCGAATTCTATGTTGAAGTGGTGGGGCCTCTACTGGACTCTTGAGCAGTCGGGCACAAGCAGAAGTTGGGGGCGCACGCCCCGGTCTGACCGGG
>JANNDE010000441.1:0-1919 GCA_031387395.1 Hymenobacter sp. | reverse complement strand
GCAACGTGCGGTGGAGCAACGGGCGCTACGCCGCCGAGGACCTGACCAACGTGTACACCGGCAACGATGTGCGGGTGAGTGCCATTGTCGGGGCATTGCAGCGCTATTTGCTGGCCCCCCACCAGGCGCGGGCCCTGGGCTTCTGTGCCACGCGGGAGCATGCGCGGCTGATGGCGGCCAAGTTCCAGGCGGCCGGCCTGAATGCTAGCTACCTGGCCAGTGGTGACACCACGGCCGAGCAACGACGGGCGGCGGTGGCGCAGCTGCGGCGCGGGGAGCTCAACTACCTGTTCGTGGTGGATATTTTCAACGAGGGCGTTGATATTCCCGAAGTGGATACGCTGCTGTTTTTACGACCCACGGAAAGCCTGACGGTGTTCCTGCAGCAGTTGGGCCGGGGGCTGCGCCTGCACGAGAGCAAGGAGTGCTTGACGGTGCTGGACTTTGTGGGGCAGGCGCGGCAGGAATACAGCTACGAGCAGAAATTCCGGGCGCTGCTGGGCCGCACCGGCGGCTCGGTGCTGAGCGAAGCGGAAGCAGGCTTTCCGCGGCTGCCCGTGGGGTGCAGCATCCAGATGGAGCGCGAGGCCATGAAGTTCATTCTCGACAACATCAAGGCGGCCACCGGTGAGAATGTGCGGGTGCTGGAGCGGCGGATACGCGGTTTCGCCCTGGAAAGCGCTCTGCCGCTCACGCTGGCCACCTTTTTGGCGCACACGCATTTTGCGCTGGTGGACATTTACCGCTCGCGCGGTGACCGGGGGTGGACCGCGCTGAAGGTCCGGGCGGGCGTGCTGGCGCCGCCGGAGCTGGCGGTCACGGAAAAGCAGCTGGTGGGCAGTGTCTGGCGGTTGGCGCAAGCCAATGGGCCCGCTTTTCTGGCCTTCGTACGGCGGGTGTTTGAGGGGGCGGAAGCATTGCCGCAACTGCTGAAGCTCCCGCTGGGCCCGGAAATGGGGCTGATGCTGCACTACCTGCTGTACCAGAAGCCAGGGCCCAAGCTGGAACTGGATTCGTTGCTGGATAGCCTGGCCACGCTGCGGGCCATGCCAACCCTGACGGCGGAGGTGCTGGAAGTAGTGGATGTGTGCGAAGCGCAAATCAGCATTCCGCCTATGGCGGTAGCGTTGCCTTACCAGTGCGCGCTGCAGCTGCACAGCCGCTACAGCCGCGACGAAATCCTGTGCGCGTTTAGCGTGTGGACGTTTGAGCGCAATCCTTCCGTGCGTGAAGGCGTCTGCTACATCGCGCCTTTGAATACGGAACTGCTGTTCGTTACGCTCGAAAAGTCCAGCCGCAACTACTCGCCTACCACGCTTTACCACGACTACGCCATCAGCGACACGCTGTTTCATTGGGAGTCGCAGAACAGCACGGCCGAGGACACGCCGAAGGGCCTCAGCTACATTCAGCACCAGGCGCAAGGCAAGCATCTGTTGCTGTTTGTGCGCGAGCAGAATCAGGATGCGGCGGGGTTGACGATGCCGTATGTGTTCCTGGGGCCCGTGCGGTACGTAAGCCACAAGGGCAACCGGCCCATGGCCATTACCTGGGAGTTGGCGACGCCGCTACCGGGGTTCCTGTGGCATGAGGCGGGCAAAATGGCCGTGGGGTAGGCTGTATATTTGCGGCGTGCACATTCAGCTGTGCGCACAGAAAGAAGCCTCTGTATCCACTGAAGCCTTGCGTTGCACGCGAGAGTCGTCGTAGGTGGTGCGGGGGCTTCTGCCGTTAATAAGGTGGCGGCTTGGGCTAGTGTTAGCGTTTCTTCTGTGGTAGCAGGTCAGTAGTGCAACAGCTTGTTGCACTACTGACTTTGAGATAGCAGAATCGGGAATAATGCAGCAGCCTGCTGCACTATTCCATTTTATCATAAACACGCATAGAAACCCCGTTGACTAGCTGTCAACGGGGTTTCT
>JANNDE010000438.1:0-4497 GCA_031387395.1 Hymenobacter sp. | reverse complement strand
ATCCGCGGTACTTCGGCCGTTGCCCGCCCACTGGCGTAGGTTTGCCCCATGAATCTGCTGAAACCCGTGTCCGCGCTCGGCGAATGGACCGACCACCTGCTCACCCGTTACCTTGCCCGCAAGGGCCGCCTCCAGCGCCTGCAGCTCGATGCCTACCGCAGCTACGGCACCGCCACCAGGTTCTACATCAAGGGCCGCCTGCTCGGCGACCGGGGCCTGCGGCCCCAAGCCGCCACCGACTCCGGCTGGCGCAATTTCCGCAGCATGGTGCGCCGCTTCAACAGCCGCGAAATCGCCGGGGCCGGCCTCATGGCCGAGCTGCCCGATGGGAGCCAGCACGCCGTGAGCACCGACGACGAAGGCTATTTCACCCTGATTCTGGAGCCCCACGCCCTGCCCGCCCCCCAGGCCTACCTCTGGTATCCTATTCCGGTGCGCGTGGCCCGGCTGCCCACCGCTTTCGCCGCCGACCAGCCCGCCGTGCGGGCCACGGCCAGCGTGCTGGTGCCCCCGCCCGGAGCCGAGTTCGGCGTCATCTCCGACCTCGACGACACGGTGTTCGAAACCAGCGCGACCAATATTTTCAAGATGCTGGCCCGCACCCTGCTCAGCAACGCGCATTCGCGCCAGCCCTTCGCGGGGGTGCCGGCCTTCTACCGCCAGCTGATGTACGGCCGCACCGGCCGGCCGGATAACCCGTTCTTCTACGTCAGCAGCAGCCCCTGGAACCTCTACGATATGCTGGAGGAGTTCATGGCCCTGCACGACATGCCCCCCGGCCCGCTCCTGCTGCGCGACCTCAGCATTGCCCGCCCCAAAACCACGCCCCCACCCGGCGTTACGGGCTCGGCCGCCATCCACTTCGCCCACAAGCTGCACGAAATCGACGACCTGCTCACGACCTACCCCGAGTTGCCCTTCGTCCTGCTCGGCGACAGCGGCCAGGAAGACGCCCGCATCTACCGCGAGGTGGTGCGGCGGCATCCCGGCCGCATTAAAGCTATTTATATCCGTGACGTGCAGGTGCCTGCCCGCGCCGCGCTGGTAGGCCCCATTATCGAGGAGCTGAAGGTGGAAGGCGTGCCGATGGTGCTGGTAGCCGACTATGCGGCCGCCGCCGCGCACGCGGCGGGGCTGGGGCTGGTAGCGCGGACTTTGCAGTCCGCGTCCCCGCGCTGTTCGAACGCTTAAACGCGACCCTTCGCGTCGCTACCGCCTTTCTGCCGATATTGCGCCACTAAAAACAGTAGCCATATTCTACCAATGGTCAACGAGCAGCACATCGAGTACGGCCTCATCGGCGAGTTAACCCGACTCAAATAAACCCACCGGCCCGACATCCGGGACAATGCCAAGCTGGAAGAAAACTTCCGGCAGAAGTTTCAGGACTTGAACCGCGTCAAGCTGTCCGACGCGGAATTCAGCCGCCTGCGGGATGAGATTGTTAACCCCGACGTGTTCCTGGCATCCAAAACCCTGCGCGGGGTCAACACCTTCATCCGCGAAGACGGCACGCCGCTGAACTACACGCTCGTTAATATCAAGGAATGGTGCAAGAATGACTTTGAGGTCGTCAACCAGCTGCGCATCAACACCGAGAGAAGCTACCACCGCTACGACGTCATCCTGCTCATCAACGGCATTCCAGTGGTGCAGCTGGAGCTGAAGACGCTGGAGGTATCGCCGCGCCGGGCCATGCAGCAGATTGCCGACTACAAGAAGGACGCCGGCAACGGCTATACCAACACGCTGCTGTGCTGCATGCAGCTGTTTATCGTTTCGAACCACTCGGCTACCCGCTACTTCGCCAACAACCGCGACCAGCACTTCAGCTTCGCGGCCGACGAGCAGTTTTTGCCCGTGTACGAATACGCCGACATCGACAACCACAAGCCTAAAAATCTGCACGCGTTTGCCGAGCAGTTTCTGAGCAAGTGCACGCTGGCCGAGACTATCAGTCGCTACATGGTGCTGGTGGAAAGCGAGCAGCGCCTGCTGGTGATGCGCCCCTACCAGATTTACGCGGTGAAGGCCATCGTGGACTGCATCCGCCAGAACCGGGGCAACGGCTACATCTGGCACACCACCGGCAGCGGCAAAACGCTCACCTCCTTCAAGGCGTCGACGCTGCTCAAAGACAACCCCGACATTGAGAAGTGCCTGTTCGTGGTCGACCGCAAAGACCTGGACCGCCAGACCCGCGAGGAGTTCAACAAGTTTCAGGAGAACTGCGTGGAGGAAAACACCAACACCGAAACGCTGGTACGCCGCCTGCTCTCCACCGACTACGCCGACAAGGTCATCGTGACCACTATTCAGAAGTTGGGGCTGGCCCTCGACGCCAGCCACCGCAAAGAGTATAAGAAGCGGTTGCAGCCGCTGCGCGACAAGCGCATGGTGTTCATTTTCGACGAGTGCCACCGCTCGCAGTTCGGCGACAACCACCAGGCCATTGTGGACTTTTTCCCGAACGCCCAGCTGTTCGGCTTTACCGGCACGCCCATTTTCGAGCAGAACGCCACCGTGAAGCAAATCGACGGCAAGGAAAAAACCCTGCAAACCACGGAGGACATTTTCCAGCAGCGCCTGCACGCCTACACCATCACCCACGCCATCGAGGACGAGAACGTGCTGCGTTTTCACGTCGACCACTTCAAGCCCGAGGGCAAGGCCACGCCCAAGCACGGCACCGGCCCCACGCGGGAAAAAGTAGTGGAGTCCATTCTGAACAAGCACAACGCCGCCACCAACCAGCGCCGCTTCAACGCCGTGCTGGCCACCCAGAGCATAAACGACGCCATTGCCTACTACGACCTGTTTAAGGAGCAGCAGGATAAACTGGCCGCCGCCGACCCCGACTTCCGCCGCCTGAACGTGGCCTGCGTGTTTTCGCCGCCCGCCGAGGGCAACAAGGACGTGCAGCAAATTCAGGAGGACCTGCCCACCGAAAAGCAGGACAACCAGCAGGACCCCGAAGGCAAGAAGGCGGCCCTCAAAGGCATCATCGCCGACTATAACCGGCAATACGGTACCAACCACAGCATCGGCGAGTTCGACGGATACTACCAGGACGTGCAGGGCCGCATCAAAGACCAGAAGTGGCCCCTGGCCGACTTCCCGCACCCGAAGCGCATCGACATCACCATCGTGGTGGACATGCTGCTCACGGGCTTCGACTCCAAGTACCTCAACACGTTGTACGTCGACAAGAACCTCAAGCACCACGGCCTGATTCAGGCGTTTTCGCGCACCAACCGCGTGCTGAACAAAACGAAGCCCGCCGGCAACGTCCTGGATTTTCGGCAGCAGCAAGCCAACCTGAACGAGGCCATCACCTTGTTTTCGGGCCTAAAGCCGCGCGAAGACCCCAAGAAAATCTGGCTCGTGGAGCCCGCCGGGGAAGTGCTGCAAGACTACCAAAAAGCCGTGGGCGAGCTGGAGCAGTTCATGCAGCGCCAGGGCCTCACCCCCGAGCCCGGCCAGATAAACAACCTGAACGGCGACCTGGCCAAAGGCGAGTTCGTGGACAAGTTTAAGGAGGTGCAGCGCCTGCGCACCCAGCTCGACCAGTACACCGACCTGGAGGAACCCGAAAAGGCGCAGGTCGAAGCCCTGCTGCCCACCGACGACCTGCGCGCCTTCCGGGGGCAGTACCTGGAAACGGCCCGGCACCTGCGCGAGAAGCAAGGCATCGGCAGCGCGGGCGACACCGCCGTGGACCAGCTCGATTTCGAGTTCGTGCTCTTCGCCTCGGCCATCATCGACTACGACTACATCGTGGGCCTGATGGCGGCCAGCACCGCCCCCGGCCCCGCCCGCAAGCAGAAGATGACGCGCGAGCAAATCATCAACATGATTCGCGCTGATGCCAAGTTTCAGGACGAGGCCGACGACCTGACCGCTTACTATACCCACCTGCCCAAAGACCGCCCCTACAGCCCCGACGAAATCCGGGACGGATACGACGCCTTTAAGCAAGCAAAAAACACCGCCGAGCTGGCCGACAAAGCCGCCAAGTACGGCCTGACTACGGAGGCCCTCACCGCCTTCGTGGCCGACACCGTGGGCCGCCTGATTCTGGATTCCGACCAGCTGCGCGACCTGCTGACCCCGCTGGACCTGGGCTGGAAAGCCCGCGCCAAAAAGGAAAACGAGCTGATGGCCGACCTGAACAAGCTCCTGAAAAAGCTGGCCCACGGCCGCGACATATCCGGCCTGAATGCCTACGAAACCCATGAGTAGCGAACCAACGCCCGCGCAGCACCAGCCGGCATTTGACGAGCTGCTGGGCCGCATCCGGCAGACGCGGCAAGCGGTGTTTGCGCACGCCAACACGGCCCTGATTGACTTGTATTGGGCCGTGGGCCAGGTTATCAGCCAGCAGGTGCAGCGCGAAGCCTGGGGCAAAGGCGTGGTGGCCGAGCTGGCCACCTACATTGCCCGGCACGCGCCGGAGGTGAAGGGCTTCAGCGACAAAAACCTCTGGCGCATGAAGCA
>JANNDE010000402.1:0-1557 GCA_031387395.1 Hymenobacter sp. | reverse complement strand
GGGTTTTGGATTTTTCAGCAAGTCGTCATGCTGAGCTCACCGCAGCATCGTGCCCGCCACCAATTACTTATATCAATTCTTTACCTCCCCCCCGCTAGATCCTTCGCTGCGCTCTGCATGACGGTCTATATTAAAATTTCTCCGGTTTCAGCAGCACGTAGCCGAGGTAGCCGAACGTGGCGACGGAGAGGAAAAGCAGGGCGGGCATCATGGCGCGAACGGGATTAGATATTGTCGAAAAAGTCGACCGATTTGTAGAAGAGCCAGAAGCAGCCGAGGCCGGCGACGTACAGAATCGGGATGAACAGAATGGGAGTCATTAAGCAATTGACTAATGGGGTATGCCAGGCTCATCGCCAATCCTGTTCCGGCTTCTCGCCAAGCCAATACCTTTATCTCAACTTGCTTATTTACAGTGAATAAATTTTTAATTTGCTCAAATCCGAAAATCCCCAAACGCAGAAAACCGGGTCATTCTGACCCGGTGCGGTGGTCAGAATAACCCGGTTTCTTACGTTTCAGCAGCGGCTCAAAGGGCCACCGGTGGAGCTATTTTATCAGCTTTGCCAGGGTGGCGCCCAGCTCTTCGCCGTGCAGGTTCACGGCCACGATTTTGCCATCGGGCCCGACTAGGAAATTGGATGGGTAGCTGCGCACGGCGTAGCGAAGCGCAACGGCATTCTGCCAGCCTTTCAGGTCCGAAACCTGCGTCCAGGGTAAGTGGTCGTCGGCAATAGCCTGTACCCACTTCGCACGCGATTTTTCGTCATCGGCCGACACGCCCAGAATATCGAAGTGGCGGCCCCGGTATTCGTTATAGAGCTTGATTAGCGCCGGGTTTTCGGCGCGGCAAGGCTTGCACCAGCTGGCCCAGAAATCAATCAGCACGTACTTGCCGCGGTAGTCGGCCAAGCTCACCGTTTTGCCATCGGGCGTGTTCTGGCTGAAGGACGGAGCCGGCTGGCCCACGCCAATGTCCTTCAGCGCCTGCACCATGCTGCCGTAGTCGCGGCCTTGCGGCGTGGCTTTCAGTGCCGGGCTCAGCGCCTCATAGAGTGGGCCCACGGTGGCGTACTGGGGCGCATCCCACATGCGCATGTCCAGCAGCGCATCGAGGCTCGCGTAGGAATTGGGGTTGGCTTTGATGAAGGCGTAATTGACCTGCACCATTTCTTTGTTTAGGGCCTCGTAGCGAGCCTTTTGCCGCGCCTGAAATTCGGGGGCCTTACGCTGGGCTTCGGTTAGTTTATGCGCCTCGTCACCTGCAGCCCGCATCTGGGCAATAATCGGTTCCAGCAACCCCCCCTGGCGCACGTAATCATTTGTATTCGGGCCGCCTTTCACGGTGGCGTGGGCCAGCGAATCCGGGCTGGTAATCGTTACGGTGCCGGGTTCTATGTAAATGCGGGTCCGGTCGCCATAATGCTCCCTCGAGTTGCCCAAGCGGCCACGGCGCTGAAGCATCAGGTCGCCAATCACGGGGATTTCCGCCTGGCCTTTCAGCTCGAAAGCCCCGTTCTTCACGGTTGCCGAATCGACTATTTCGAACCCGCGCGA
>JANNDE010000394.1:0-9171 GCA_031387395.1 Hymenobacter sp. | reverse complement strand
CCAGCTTTTCCAGCACGGTGGCTTTGAGGTAGGCCCCGCGGTCGCGGGCCAGCTCGTGCTCGTCGTAGAGCTTGAGGCCGACGCTCACGGCCGCGTCGTTCTTGCCGATGTTGAAGCGGATTTTGCGGCGGTGCTCGCGGTCGAAGGCTTTGGTGGCCGAGTCGAGTTGGAATTGGTCGGCTTTCATTTTCGCACAGAGGTTAGATGAGGTAAAAGATTCCCACCGAGCTAGTTGGAGAGGCGGATGAGTTGGTCTTTGAGGTGAATGGTGTTGAAATTAATCAGTAAGCCAGTCTTCAGCCCCGAGAGCTTCAGGTAGTTGAGCAACTGCTTGGAATGCACGGGAGCCAGTGCTTCTACTGATTTCAACTCCAGAATCACTCGACTTTCCACAATCACGTCAGCCCGAAAAGCCAGGTCTAGTCTTATTCCGTCATATACAACAGGCATCTCTACCTGTGTGGCTACCAATAAGCCAGCTTTTCGCAATTCGTGCGCCAACACAATTTCATATACCGACTCCAGTAATCCCGGTCCTAAAGCAGTATGCACCCGAAATGCTACGCCCAAAATCCGGCTAGTCAACTCATCTTTTTCCATGACTCAAGCTCTGTGAACCTCGTTTCCCCCTTCTAACCTCTGTGCGAAAATACGCTATGGCTTATTCGAATCTACCACAATCCGCCCCTCCCGGTTCACCAGCGCCCAGACCGTATGAAACACCAGCTGCGCCCGCTCCGCTAATTTATCAAACTCAATCTTCTCCACGTCATCGGTCGCCCGATGATAATCGGCGTGCTCGCCGGTCGTATAAAAAATCACCGGAATCCGGCGGCGGGCAAAGTTGTAATGGTCTGAACGATAATAAATATGCTCCGGCTCGCCGGGCACGTTGTAGCGGTAGTCGAGCTCCAGATGCGTGTAGTCGCGGTTGGCCGCCTCGCTGATGGCGTGCAGCTCCGACGACAGCTTATCCGAACCCACGAGGCACACGAAGTGCCGCTTGGCGCTGTGCTTGCGGTCGGTGCGGCCCACCATGTCGATGTTGAGGTCGGCAATGGTGCTGGCCAGCGGGAAAACGGGGTGTGCCGTGTAGTATTCGGAGCCAAACAGGCCCTCTTCCTCGCCCGTCATCAGCACGAACAGGATGCTGCGGCGCGGGCCGTGGCCGTCCTTTTTGGCCTGCGCGAACGCTCTGGCCAGCGCCAGCACGCCCACCGTGCCCGAGCCGTCGTCGTCGGCCCCGTTGTAAATCGTGTCGTGCTTCACGCCCAGATGGTCGTAGTGGGCCGAAACCACCAGCACCTCATTCTTTTTATCCGAGCCTTCCAGGAGGCCCAGCACGTTCTCGGTGGTGAGCGGCTGCTGATTCTGCGGCGAATAAATAGCCGCCGTCGGGGCCTGAAAGCCCGCCGACACCGGCCGCCCGGCCCGGCCCAGGGCGCGCACGTAGTCAATCAGCCCATTCATGGTCGTGCCCGTCAGCGCCAGCCCCATCTCCTGCGAGGTGAAATACACGCCAATGCCCGGCGGAATGTTCTCGGCCACCGTGTCAATAACTTCCGGGCCGGGGTCGGGCAAGGAAAACGCCGGCTCGCGTAGCGACTCGCCCAGCTCAGAAGTCTGCTTCCGGAAAGCTGCCACCGGGGCAAACGTCATCAGGAAAATACTGCGCGCGCCGTGGGCCTTGGCCAGCGCCGCCTTGCGCAGGCCCGAGTCCCAGTAGTCGGCCTTGCGGCCCAGCGGCTTCAGCAGCTTGCGGCCGCGCTCGTCCTGCGGCTCGCCCATGATGACCACGACATCCTTGCCCCGCACATCGAGCCCGGCGTAGTCCGAATACGCGCCCTGCTCCACCCCAAACCCCGCAAACACCGGCTGCGAAGCCGTTTCGGTGAGGAAGGGCGACGGCATTGGCCCGTAGCTGAACCAGTCGCTCAGGTAGTCGTAGCGCTGGCTGTTTACCGTGATGTAGCCGCCCGGCGCGTAGGTGCTGTGCGCCAGCGCGAAGTGCTGCAAATAGGGGTTGTCGCCGCCCGTCACGGGCCCCTGCAGGCCAATCTCCGCAAACTGCTTCACCAGGTATTCGGCCGCCAGCTTCTGGCCCGGCTGGCCAGTTTCGCGCCCCTGAAACGCATCCGAGGCCACCACCGTGAGGTGCGCGCGCAGGCCGGCAGGCTGAATGAGGGCAGCGTAGGTTTGCGACAGGTCGGGCGCGGCGGGGGGAGTGATTGTGCTCTTGGTTTTGACCTTGATTTTGGTAAGGGCAGTCTGAGCAGCGGCGGGTAGAGCGCAGGTTAGCAGCAGGGCTGCCAGCGCGTAAGTTTTCAGCATGGGGTAAGCGGGAGGAGTGGGAGAATAATCGGAAGGAGAAAAAAGAACGTCATGCCGAACGCAGCGAAGCATCTTGCCCGCACAACGCAATCCAATTGATGGGATTAGTGGTGGCGGGCAAGATGCCTCGGCTACGCTCGGCATGACGTTCAACGAAGCAAACGACGCTCCGTTTACGGCTTGTTCGAATCAACGACAATGCGGCCGTCGCGGTTGGCCAGCTCCCAGGCGGTGTGGAACACCAACCGCGCGCGCTTCTCCATTTTCGCAAACTCGATTTTCTCGATTTCGTCGCTCTGCTGGTGGTAGTCGGTGTGCACGCCGTTGAAGAAAAAGGCCACCGGCACCTTGTTCACCGCGAAGTTGTAGTGGTCGGAGCGGTAGTAGAAGCGGTTCGGGTCGTTGGGGTCGTCGAAGCGGTAGTCGAGGTCGATGGGGCCGTACTGCTTATTTTGGGCCTCCAGAATCACCTTCAGCTGCGAGGCCAGCTTGTCGGAGCCGATGACGTACACGTAGTCGGGCTTGCCCTCGTGCTCCACGTCGGTGCGGCCAATCATGTCCACGTTCAGGTCGAGCTCGGTGCTGGCCAGCGGGAAAGTGGGGTGCTTCGAATAATATTCCGAGCCGAACAGGCCCTTTTCCTCGCCCGTCACGCTCAGAAACAGCAGGCTACGGCGCGGCCCGTGGCCGTCCTTCTTGGCCCTGGCAAAGACCTCCGCCATCGTGATGATGGCCGTGGTGCCCGAGCCATCGTCATCGGCCCCGTTAAACACCTGCCCGTCGTGCTTACCGAGGTGGTCGTGGTGGGCCGAAATCACGATGACATCTTCCTTTTTATCCGTGCCTTCGATGAAGCCCAGCACGTTCTGGGTGTCCAGCTTTTCGCGCTTGCGCTCGGCTTTCACCTGCAGCGGCACCACCGCAAACGTGGCGGCCACCGGCTGCCTGGTCGCGTTGATTTTGCCCAGATACGCCTGCATGGCCGCGTCGGTAGTGCCCAGCACGGCCAGCCCCACGGCCGGCGAGATGAAGAACGACGGCACCCGGCTCGGCTTCTCGTTGCCCAACATTACCATCGACGGCCGGGAGATGAACGGGGCCATCCGCGCCGTTTGCTTGGCGAAGTTGCTGGTGGGGTTGAAGCTCACGAAAAACACCGTGCGCGCGCCTTTCTGCGCGGCCAGCTGGGCCTTGCCCCGGTAGTCGGCGCCCCACTTGGTGGGCGCGCCATCGGCGCTGAGCAGGGCCTTGCCGCCGTCGCCGGTGGGCTCGCCCAGCAGCACCAGCAGGTCCTTGCCTTTCACGTCCACGCCGGTGTAGTCGGAGTAGCCATCCTGCTCGATGCCGTAGCCCACGAATACCGGCTGCACGCTGGTTTCCTGGCCGAAAGGCGAGTCGCCGAGGCCATAAAAATCCGTCAGCCAGGCGTAGCTGGTGCTGCCCACTTTCAGGGTGTTGCCCTCGGCCCAGGTCACCTGCTCCACGTCGAAGTGCTGCTGGTAGGGGTCGGTGCCGGTGGCCACCGGGCCCGTCAGGCCGGCGGCTTTGAACTGCTGCTCCACGTAGTCGGCGGCCATGTGCTGGCCTTTCTGGCCGGTTTCGCGGCCTTCGTACTCGTCCGAAGCCAGTACCGCGAGGTGGGTGCGCAGGCGCTCGGCGGTTACCTGGTCGGCGTATTTCACGCTCCAGTCTTTGCCGGCGGCCGGACTGCTGGTGTTGGTCTTGATTTTAGTTGCCGGTTTGGCGGTCGTGGTTTTAGTTTTTATTTTAACCTTGCCCTGGGCGTGGGCCGGGGCAGCGCTGGCCAGCGCGAGAAAGGCCAGCAAAAGAGGGGTTTGCTTCATTTAGTTGGGATGGTGTGGTGGGAGTAGTCAGTAAAGACCGTCATGCAGAGCGTAGCGAAGCATCTTGCCTCGGGTAGCTAACCCTGTCGATTGGATTGCTTACCTGAGGCAAGATGCTACGCTCTGCATGACGGTCTTTGTTCAAATTGCAATTATTACGCCCTCACAATCAGCACGCTGGCGTAGGCCGCCACGCCTTCCTGCCGGCCCACGAAACCCAGCTTTTCGGTCGTGGTGGCTTTGATGGAGATATCCTCTTCGGCAATGCCCATCACGGCGGCCAGCACGCGCTGCATTTCCGGAATGTGGGGGTTGATTTTAGGCTGCTCCAGGCAAATAGTCGAGTCGATGTTGCCCACCTCGTATCCTTTTTCGCGCAGCAGGCACATCACGCCAGCGAGGAGTTTCTTCGAGTCGATGCCCTTGTATTGCGGGTCGGTGTCGGGGAAGTGGAAACCGATGTCGCGCAGGTTAGCCGCGCCCAGCAGCGCGTCGCAGATAACGTGGATGAGCACGTCGGCATCGGAGTGGCCGAGGGCGCCGTGGGTGTGCGGCACCACCATGCCGCCGAGCCAGAAAGGCAGTCCTTCTTTCAATTGGTGAACGTCGTAGCCGAAGCCGGTGCGGATTTTCATGCGGGGTCAGAATAGAGCGGGCCAACGCGGCCGGGGCAAAAGTACCCGCCGCCGCCGCATTGGCCGCCATGGGCCCGGCAACCGGCTTCACAAATAAATAACCACATTATTAAATATATTTTTCAGCTACGATAACCGGCTTTACGTTACTAGCTGAATTAGCCAGCCCACGCCGCCACGACCCGGTTTTTTTCGGTAGCGGGTAAAGTATTGCCGGCGGAGGCGCGTCTGGCAAGATGCAAAATGGCTCTGTGATGCCGGGAAGGCCGAAAACGCCATTGGAAACTTTGAGCACGATTAAAGTTTCCAATGTATCTTTGCGGCGTAATTATGGAAATCAAAGACCGAATCCTCAACCACGCCCAGCAGCTTTTTATGCGCAAAGGCATCAAAAGCGTGAGCATGGACGACATCGCGGCCGACATGGCCATGTCGAAAAAGACCCTTTATAAGTGGTTCGAAAACAAGGACCAGATTGTGCAGGCCGGTATGAGCCGCCACCTCGAAAGCACGCAGCTCGACTGCAACGCGATGATTGAGACGGCCACCTCGGCCATCGACGAGCTGTTTCGGATGCTGGACTGGGTGAAACAGGAGTTCAGCAACGTGCACCCCAGCATCTTCTACGACCTCCAGAAATTTCACCCCGCCACCTGGCAGCTCTGGCAGGCCCACAAAAACGAATTCATCCTCTCACAAATCATCGAAAACCTGCGCCGGGGCATTGCTGAAGGCCTGTTCCGGGCCGACCTCGACCTCGACGTGATTGCTCGCCTGCGCTTGGCCCAGATTGAGCTGCAGTTCGCCCCCGACATCTACCCGCCCCGCGAATTTGCCAACGAGCGGGTGTCGGTGGCGCTGCTCGAACACTTCATGCTGGGCGTGGCCACGCTCAAGGGCCACCGGCTCATCAATGACTACCGCCACGTCACCGACGAAGAATAACCCGTTTCCCCCGCTTACCCGTTTCTTTTTGCTGTTTATGAAGATGCTGTTCCGACCTAAAACCCTGCTGCTGGCGGCCCTGAGTGCGGCCGCGCCGCAGGGCCTGCTCGCCCAAACCAGCCCCAACCCGGAGCTGGCGACCACGCCCGCCGGCGGCACCATGACCCTGAGCCTGCAGCAGGCCGTGGACTACGCCGTGAAGAACAAGTCGACGCTGCTGGCCACCCGCCTGGGCGAGGCCACGGCGGCCGCCAAAGTCGGCGAAATCAAGAGTGCCGGCTTCCCGCAGGTGAACGTGGGGGCCACGGTGTCCGACAACTTTAAGCTGCAAAAGAGCCTGGTGAGCTTCCCGCTCTCGCAAACCGTGCTCACGCAGAGCGATTTGGCGGCGGCCCAGGGCGGACAGCAGCAGGTGCTGGGCACCCAGCAGCTGGCCCTGCCGCCGCAGCCATTTGCCTTCGGCCTGCAGTACGCCGGCAACGCCAGCGCCTCGGTGTCGCAGCTGCTGTTCGATGGCTCGTACCTGATTGGTTTGAAGGCCGCGAAGGTGTACACCGAGCTGGCCAAAAAGCAGACCCAGCAGGCCGAAATCGACGTGGTGGAGCAGGTGAGCAAGGCGTATTATAGCACGCTGGTGGCCCGCTCGCGCCTGGGCCTGCTGGCCCGCAACGTGCAGCGCCTCGACACGGTACTCTACCAGACCCAGAAGATTTTCAAGGCCGGTTTTGCCGAGAAGCTTGATGTGGACCGCCTGCGCGTGCAGCGCAACAACCTGGTGGTGGAGCAGCAGAAAGCCCAGCGCCTCACGGAGTTGAGCCTCGGGCTGCTGAAGTTTCAGATGGGCCTGCCGCAGCAGCAGGGCATTCAGCTGACGGACTCGCTCGGCGCGGCCGTGGTAGATGCCGGCGCGTTGCGCCAGCGCCTCGGCGCGGCCAGCCTGGCCAACGGCGGCGGCGTGGATGGCCTCGGGGCCGTGCCCACCGCGCCTACCGCGCCCGGCGGCGACAACACCGCCGCCCAAAACCGCCTCGACCAGCAGAACGCGCTGTCCGGCGGCCAGTCGATGGCGGCCCGGGGCGCGCTCAACTACAACAACCGCATCGAGTTCTCGACCCTCGAAACCCAGCAGGCCCTGGCCGGGCTGGACCTGCGCAACCGCCAGGCCGGCGCGTACCCGCGCCTCGTGCTCACGGGGGCTTACGGCTTCACGGGCTCGGCCAAAACGGCGAGTGAGCTGTTCGCCTTCCGCGGGCCGACCTCGACCAACTCGGCGGGCTTTGCCAACCAGAACTGGTTCGGCTTCGGCAACGTGGGCCTGAGCCTGCAGGTGCCGGTGTTCGACGGCTTCCGCCGTAAGTACCTGGTGCAGCAGAGCCGCCTGCAGCAGCAAACCATCGAGCGCAGCTTCGAAACCCTGAAGCAAAGCATTGACTTGCAGGATGCCCAGAGTCGCACCACGCTCATCAACGCGCTGGATGTGCTCGACAATCAGCAGGCCAACCTGGCCCTGGCCACCGACGTGGCCCGCGTCACGCGCATCAAGTTCAACGCCGGCGTGGGCTCCAACCTGGAGGTGATTACGGCCGAAACGGACCTGCGCTCGGCCCAGACCAACTACTACGGCGCGATTTACGACGTGCTGGTGGCCAAAGTCGACCGCGACAAAACGACTGGCGAGCTGTTCAACCACAGGTAGGGGCGGCTTGCAGCCGCCCGGCGTGCGCGCCACTTCAACGAATTTGTTACAACGACGGGCGGGTGCAACCCGCCCCTACAAATACCCCGCTTACCCATGCGCTTTTCCTCAACTCAACCCGCCGCGCTGCTTTTTGCCGGCACCCTGCTGCTCGCTTCCTGCGGCGGTGAAAGCAAAGACCCCAAGGCCCAGCTCGAAAAGCTGAAGAGCGAGCAGGCCGCCACCCAGGCCAAGATTGCCGACCTGGAGGCCAAAAACGGCGGCCCGGCCACCGTGGCCGCCACCCCGGTTTCGGTGATGAACGCCAAGCCCGAAAGCTTCAAGAGCTACCTCGAAGTGCAGGGCCGCGTCGATTTCGACCAGAACGCCACCGTGGGCAGCCGCGCCGCTGGCTCGCTCACCAGCATCCGCGTGCAGCGCGGCGACCGCGTGAGCAAGGGCCAGGTGCTGGCCACCGTCGATGCCAGCATTCTCGATGCCAGCGCCGCCGAGCTGCGCACCCGCCTGGACCTCGCCCGCATCGTGTACGAGAAACAGAAGAGCCTGTGGGACCAGCAGATTGGCACCGAAATCCAGTACCTCACGGCCAAGAACAACTACCAGGCCCTGCAGCGCAACCTGGCCACCCTCAACCAGCAAAAGGCCCTCTACAACGTGGTAGCTCCGTATTCGGGCACCGTGGATGAGGTGCTGCCCAAGCTGGGCGAAATCACCGCGCCCGGTGCGCCGGTGGTGCGCCTGACCAGCGGCACGGGCGGCAAAATCCTGGCCGACGTGTCGGAAGCCTACGGCAACAGCATCAAGGCCGGCGACAACGCCGTGGTGACCATTCCCGACCTGGGCGACGCGGAAATTCCCGCCACGGTGCGCGTCGTGAGCCGCAGCATCAACGCTACCAGCCGCACCTTCACGGTGGAGCTGCGCCTGAAAAATGCCAAGGCCGCCGACCTGCGCCCCAACATGGTGGCCACCGTGCGCATCCAGAACTACGCCGCCGCCAGCGCCACCGTCATCCCGGTCGATATCGTGCAGCACGACGAGGAAAACAGCTACGTGTACGTAGTGGCCCAGGAGGCCGGCAAAGCTGTGGCCAAGAAGCGCATCATCAAAACCGGCAACACCTACAACGGCAAAGTCGAAGTGACCAGCGGCCTGACGGGCGAGGATAAAATCATCTCGGGCGGCTACCAGAACCTGAACGAAGGCCAGAAAGTGACCGTGCAGGGCGCGTAGTCACGCAACTATTTCTCAAGATTTTAGAGAAGAAACCATGCAGGACATCGAAAAAGAATTTGGCCCAACCAGTTGGTCAATCGACAACAAGACCAGCATTTACATCCTCACGCTGATACTGGCCATCGCGGGGGTTTTTACTTACGTGAAGCTCCAAAAGGAGAACTTCCCGGACATCGTAATCCCGCGCATCATCGTGAGCACGGTGTATCCGGGGATTGCGCCGGCCGATATGGAGAATATCGTGACGCGCGTGATCGAGAAGCAGTTGAAGTCGCTCAACGGCGTCAAGAAAATCTCCTCGACCTCGAATCAGGATTACGCGGTCATCGACGTGGAGTTTAACGCCAACGTCAAAGTCGATGTGGCGAAGCAGCTCGTGAAGGACGCCGTGGACAAGGCCCGCGCCGACCTGCCGAACGATCTGCCCGCTCCGCCGAACGTGATGGAAGTGTCATTCTCGGAATTTCCGATTATGTACGTCAAC
>JANNDE010000302.1:0-1128 GCA_031387395.1 Hymenobacter sp. | reverse complement strand
TTTTACACTCCTAAACGGCTACCCCTTCCTATGCTGAATGGCGGCCCGCACAAAGCGCACGAACAGCGGATGCGGCTGCTCCACGGTGCTTTTTAGCTCGGGATGAAACTGGCCGGCCACGAACCACGGATGGGCCGGTAGCTCAATCACTTCCACCAGGCCGGTTTCGGCGTTGGTGCCGGTCATCTGCATGCCGGCCGCCTCAAACTGGGCCAGAAACTCGTTGTTGAATTCGTAGCGGTGGCGGTGGCGCTCGCTGATGTGGTTGCGGCCGTAGGCTTTGGCGGCGCGGGAGCCTCGGCGCAGGTCGCAGCCGTAGGCCCCGAGGCGCATGGTGCCGCCTTTGAGGGTCACGTTTTTCTGCGCTTCCATCATGGCCACCACGGGGCTGGGCGTGAGGGCGTCCATCTCGGTAGAGTTGGCATCGAGCAGGCCCAGCACGTTGCGGGCGTATTCTACCACGGCCACCTGCATGCCCAGGCAAATGCCGAAGAACGGGATATTGTGCTCCCGCACGTACTTCACGGCGGCAATTTTTCCCTCAAAGCCCCGCTCGCCGAAGCCGGGCGCTACCAGCACGCCGTCGCAGCCGTGCAGCAGGCCGGCGATGTTTTCGGGCGTGATGTTATCGGACTGAATGCTGCGCACCGTGACCTTGCACTCGTTCTGGGCGCCGGCGTGCACGAAGGACTCGTTGATGGACTTGTAGGCGTCGGGCAGCTCCACGTACTTGCCCACGAGGGCAATGGTCACTTCCTCGGTGGGGTTTTTCAGCTTGCCGAGGAAGTCTTTCCAGGCTTCCAAATCGGGCTGCAAGGTGCCACCGGTCAGCTTCAGGCGCTTGATAACCCGTTCATCGAGGCCCTCTTTGCGCATGAGCAGCGGCACCGAGTAGATGCTGTCGGCGTCGAGGCTTTCGATGACCGAATTGATTTTTACGTTGCAGAACAGCGCGATTTTGCGGCGCATGTCGGCCGGCATCGGGTGCTCGGTGCGGCACACCAGGATGTCGGGCTGCAGGCCGGCCTCGCGCAGGTCGCGCACCGAGTGCTGGGTGGGCTTGGTTTTGAGTTCGCCGGCGGCCTTCAGGTAGGGCACCAGCGTGAGGTGGATGACCAGCGAGTCGGC
>JANNDE010000335.1:0-1187 GCA_031387395.1 Hymenobacter sp. | reverse complement strand
TAAAAGTTCGGCGACAGCAGGTACTTGCTGTAGAACTCGTCGATGATGCGTACCGCCGATTCAGCGTCGTCGACCAGCTGCACCAGGTTCATGTCCTCGGGCGAGATGTTGTGCTCGTCTTCCAGCATTACCTGCTGAATCCAGTCGAACATGCCCTGCCAGTACTTGGTGCCCACCAGCACAATCGGGAAGCGCCCGATTTTCTTGGTCTGAATCAGCGTGATGGCCTCAAACAGCTCGTCGAGTGTGCCAAAGCCGCCGGGCATTCCAATGAAGCCCTGTGCGTATTTCACGAACATCACCTTCCGCACAAAAAAGTAGTCGAAGTTGATGATTTTGTCGGGGTCGATGTAGATGTTGTTGAACTGCTCGAAGGGCAGCTCAATGTTGAGGCCTACCGAGCGGCCGCCTTCGGCGTGCGCGCCCTTGTTGCCGGCCTCCATAATGCCGGGGCCGCCGCCCGTGATAACGCCGTAGCCGTGGCGCACCAGCTTGGACGCAATTTCCTCGGCCATCTTGTAATACGGGTTGTCAGGCTTGGTGCGAGCCGAGCCGAAAATGCTCACGCACGGACCAATTTTGGACATCTTCTCGAAGCCCTCCACAAACTCGGCCATCACCTTGAAGATTTGCCAAGAGTCGGCAATCTTGATTTCGTTCCAGTCCTTGTCCACAAAGGCCTTGCGGATGCGCTGCTCATCGTCTACCTGCACCGTCCGCTCACCGTGGGTCTGCTCGCGGATGTCGCTGATGGTCTTTACTTTGTTGTCGTTGACGTTGGGCTGCCGGATGGTCTGCCCGCTGCCGGCGTTCAGCACTTCATCGGCTACTTTGGTCCGGCTGGTTTTTTTTAGCTTGGTCATAACTAGTACGCTGCTTACTGCTGGCTTCCGGCACCGCGCCAAAAGCCAGAACAAAAAAGTGGGGGGGAATTTGAAAAAAGAAAGCCGCCCCGCAGAGACGGGGCGACAAAAGTACGACTCAACAAGTTAACAATTTGTTAACATTAAATGACCGAATGGTTAAATGGCTGAATGGCTGAACTGTTAAATGGCTGGTCATTCTAATAACATGGAATGACCAGCCATTTAACAATTCAGCCATTTAACTCACTGATGTTACGCACGACCTGAGCCTACTTGCTAGAAAGACGCTTTGCTAACGTGGCGAAAGAGGGTTTCCAGCGA
>JANNDE010000298.1:0-1798 GCA_031387395.1 Hymenobacter sp. | reverse complement strand
CTCGGCTCCCCCTCTCCCCAAGGAGAGGGGGCCGGGGGGTGAGGTGACCCGCCTGAATATGCCCACCCGTCGCTCCTTCCTGGCCCAAAGCGGCGCGGCCCTCACCGGCGCGCTGCTCCTGCCGGCCCTCCCCGGCTGCGCCCCCACGAGCCCGCTGGCCCACATCAAGGGCCAGTTGCTCGGCCCCGATGCCGCTACCGGCCACCTGCTGCGCGACCCCGGCAAAATCCCCGCGCCCACCCAAACCATTGACACCGACGTGCTCATCATTGGCGGCGGGGTGGCGGGGCTATCGGCGCGGCGCTGGCTGCACCAGCACGGCCAGCCCAACACGCTACTGGTGGAGCTGGCCCCCGAAACCGGCGGCAACGCCAGCGCCGGCCGCAACGCCGCCTCGGCCTACCCCTGGGGCGCGCACTACCTGCCCGTGCCCGACGTGCGCAACACGGAGCTGCTGGCGTTTCTGGAAGCCGCCGGCACCCTCACCGGCTACGCGCCCGACGGCCGGCCCATCTACAACGACTACCACCTCTGCCACGACCCCGAAGAGCGGCTCAGCATCGAAGGCCACTGGCAGGAAGGGCTGGTGCCCAGCCTGGGTTTGAGCGCCGCCGACCAGGCCCAGGGGGCCCGGTTCTTCCGCCTGATTGAAACGCTGAAAAACGCCGTCGGCCGCGATGGGCGCGACGTTTTCCGCATTCCCCTCGACGAGTCTTCGGCGGATACAGAATACCGCCGGCTCGATGAAATTTCCTTCGCCGCCTACCTCGACCGCGAAGGCTTCACCACGCCGGCGCTACGCTGGTACCTCGACTATGCCTGCCGCGACGACTACGGTGCCCACGCCACCCAAATATCGGCCTGGGCCGGGCTGCACTACTTCGCCAGCCGCAAGGGCCAGGCCCACAACGCCACTGGCTCCGACGTGCTCATCTGGCCCGAGGGCAACCACTTCCTGACTGAAGCCCTGCGCCGCCAGGCCAGCGCCCCCATCCAGACCCAGACCCTGGCCTACGACCTGCGCGAAACCGCCACCGGCATCGAAGCCATGCTGTACAGCGTGGCCACCCGCCAGAGCACCCGCGTGAGCGCCCGGCAGGTGCTGCTGGCCACCCCGCAGCATATTGCCACCCGCCTGCTGGCCGCCATGCCGGGCCATCAGCTGCCACCGCCCGGCAGCCTGCACCACGCGCCCTGGCTCATCGCCAATATCACCGTGGCGGGCCTGCCGCAGGGCCCCGGCCGCCCGCTCAGCTGGGACAACGTGCGCTACGGCAGCGCCTCGCTGGGCTACATCAACGCTACCCAGCAATCGGTGAAGCAGGATGACGGGAGCCCGAAAGTTATCACCCTCTACTGGCCCCTCACTGACGAAGCGACCGGCCCGGCCCGCCGCCGCGCCTACCAAACGCCCTACGCCGAGTGGCTGCCCCGCGTGGTGGCCGAGCTCGAAACCTACCACCCCGGCGTAACGCCCTACATTCAGCAGACTGATATTTGGGTGTGGGGCCACGGCATGGTGGCCCCCACGCCGGGCCTGCTCTGGGGCACGGCGCGGGCGGCGGCGATGCGGCCGGTGCGCGGCCGCGTATTTTTTGCGCACACCGATTACAGCGGCATTTCGATTTTCGAGGAGGGGTTTTACCAGGGCATTCGGGCGGCGCGGGAGCTGCTGGCGATGGGCACCGTAAGCTAGTTGAACGTCATGCTGAACGGAGCCGAAGTATCTCGCGTGCCACCACTAACTCAAACGGGAGAGCATCTTCGAATTAGTGGTGGCGGGCAAGATGCTTCGCTG
>JANNDE010000316.1:0-1499 GCA_031387395.1 Hymenobacter sp. | reverse complement strand
GCTGCCTGCTCATCGTGAGCCACGACCGTTACTTCCTCGACCACCTCGCCGAGCACCTCTTCGTGCTCGAGCCCGGCGGGGCCGTCCTCAACTTCCCCGGCAACTACACCGACTACCGCGAGTACCTCGAAGAGCGCGAAGCCGAAGCCGCCATTCTTGAAGAAGAAAAAGCCGCCAAAGCCGCCCGCGCCGCCGCCAAGCTGGCCGCGCCCGTAGCCGTGAGCACGGCGGTAGCGCCGTCGCCGCAGAAGCGCCGCGCCACCTTCGCCGAGAAAAAGGAGCACGAGCAGCTCGAAAAAACTATGGCAACTCTGGAAACCGAGAAAGAGGAAATCACCGCCAAGCTGAACGGCGGCAGCGGTTCGCCGCAGGACTTTGCCGCCTGGGGTGCGCGGTTGTCGGCACTTAATCAGGAACTCGAGGAAAAGGAATTGCGCTGGCTGGAGCTGGCGGATTTGGGGTAGATTATTTCCTGGGTCCGCTTAAAAAGACAGGCCGCTGCGATAATATTCGCAGCGGCCTGTTTGCATTTCGGTACCGAATGTTTTTTAGTCTACGGCTTCGACTTCCACCTTGACCATAGCATGGTATCGGCGCGAGCTACTGGATTGCGGAAACAGTTTCCAGCCCGTTTCCGAAGTGTAGCTCCAAAGTTTGCTCTTTTTAAAGTCGAATGGCGGCCGCATGATTTGACCAGCAGGAACGTAGTTATCCAGAATTGGCTGAGGCGATTGATTGGCGGCCGCCTCAAATTCTAACGCGACAAAGTAGCCTTCCTTGGGAACAGCAATGCGGTAGCGGCTCAAATCGGTGGTGAACCACTGGCCGCTTTTGGCAGGCATGAGCACAATACGCTCGGTGAGCAAGTCGGAGGCAGGAGTCTGATTGCTGCCGTCAAGCTTGTAGAAACGAACGCGAAACGGTGCCAGCGGCAAACCGTTCTCCCCGATGTAGAACGATACCGACCGCATTTCGCGGGCTTGCTTCCGCTTGTCGTTCTCAATAAGAAAGGCGTACTGCGTGCCCGGCAACCCGGTTATTACCAAATCGTTGGTGGTAAGCGTATTCTTAGCAGAGACTTTATCAGGTTTGACCGGGCAGCCTATAATCCACCCCGCTGGCAATGAAGCCATTTCAATTCGCAGGTCTGCCATTTTTGCCTGCTCCACAAACAGCGCCTTACGGTCATAACCAAGCGTCATCACAACCAGAGAGTCTTGCTTGAATCCGTCCGGTCTTATCAATTGAAAATAGCCGTTCTCGCCAGTTAACGCGCCCGCACTTGCCTTTAAAAGGCTAAGGGAGGCAAAAGGAATTGGCTCCTTGGTTTTGGCGTCCACCACGCGTCCAGTGATGTGGATTTCCTGCGCCCATCCAAGCAACGGCAGGAGCAGCAGAAACAATAAGGCGAATTGTGGTATAGGGCCATTGCACCAAATGCGTAGTTAGCCTATCGGGGTCGTTTCCTCTCGCGGAAGCTGGGCCAGTAACTGGAGCAG
>JANNDE010000303.1:0-7034 GCA_031387395.1 Hymenobacter sp. | reverse complement strand
GTTGAGGGCTTGCTCCAGGTCATCATCGGGGGCGGGCAGGGTGCGGGCCAGGGCGGGCAGGCAGGCCTGGGCCACGTCGCCGAAATACTGGTTGAACAGCCGGTCGGGGTCGCTGCGCTCGGTGAAATACACGTCGGCATCCATCAGCTTGAAACCGAACCGCTCGCGCACGGCATTTTCGCAACGCTGAAAAACAGTGAGGAACACGGCCGCGCCCACTTTGTGCCCGGCATGGTGGCGGCTGAGGTAGCCCCGGTCGTAATAGTTGTAGGAGTAGGGCTGCGGCGCTTCGTGCAGCTCTTTCACCCGCTTCAGTAGCGTAGAGCCGGCCCGTTTGCACCAGGTTTCCAACTCGTTCATCACGGCCACAAACAGGCGCACAGTGGCCTCGCGGGCCACCTCAATCTGCATGAAGGCGTGGGTGGGCGCGTCAAATTTGTTGAGCCACGTCACCTCCTTGGGTTGCAGGCCGAGGGAGGTTCCGTACCAGTCGCCGAGCAGCGAATAAGCGTGGTAATGCGCACGGCTGTAGTAAGGCACCGGTGGCGAAGTCGTTGCAGGAGGCCTGAACTCCAACTGCTTAAAGGCGGCCTCCAGCTTTAGCAAAAGGCCGGTTACATCGATGATGGAATCGTCGTCGTCGTTGGCAGCAGGGCGTTTGGAGGGCATAAGGCAGGCCAATCAAGGTTCGTAGTAACCGTAAAAGTCGCCTGAAATCGCCTGATTTGGAAGTATGGGTGCGAAAACCGGCAGCAGGTATAGCCGTCATCGGCACGGTAGTATTTGCGGAGGGGGCTTAAAGGTGGGCCGGTTGCGCACGTCGCCCCCTTCCGGCCACCGTTTCTCGTTTTCCCGGCCCACCAGAGTAGCCTGGCAGGGAAGACGGGCAGCTGTGAAAAGCAACGATGATGGGCCCACGAGGTAGTTGACCAAAATGGACGAGGCCGCGCACCGGCAGTTTCTGTAGCGCAGCTAAAGTCCGCGCTACAGAAACCCAAACCTCGTTCGAGGTGTTAAATTCGGCCCCGTAACCCTAGCGCCGTCCGTTTCGCATCCAATGACCAACAAAGAAATCAAAGCCCTTATCTCGCTGCTCGACGACCCGGAAATCGCGCCCCAAATCCAGGATAAAATCCAGCACCTGGGCGAGAGCATCATTCCATTTCTGGAGGAGTCGTGGGAAGAAACCCTCGACGGCCAGCAGCAGCACCGGCTCGAGGATTTGATTCACCACCTGCAGTTTGAGGGCCTGCAGCAGCGCCTGCGGGTGTGGCGCGAGGCCGGGGCCACCGACCTGCTCGAAGGCATGTGGCTGCTGAATACCTACCAATACCCCGATGCCGACTACCAGGCCCTGAACCGCGCCATCGAGCAGCTGCGCTTTGAAGCCTGGACGGCCCTGCGCCCCGAGATGCACCCCGCCGACCAGGTGCAAACCCTGAACTACGTGATGTTCCGGACGCACAAGTTCGCGGCCAACACCCAGCATTTTCACTCGCCGGCCAACTCCATGCTTCAGCGCGTGATTGAAACCAAGCGCGGCAACCCGCTCACGCTGTGCGTGATTTACCTGCTGGTGGCCCAGCGGCTCCATCTGCCGGTGTTTGGGGTGAACCTGCCCAACCTGTTCGTGCTCACTTTCCGGCCCGAGCTGCCGGGGGCCGAGCCGTTCTACATCAACTGCTACAACCGCGGGCTGGTGCTCTCGCGCACCGATATCGAACACTACGTGGCCCAGCTCAACATCACCTCGAACCCCATTTTTTTCGAGCCCTGCTCGCACCTCGACATCGTGCGCCGCGCCATGCGCAACCTGCAAATGAGCTTCGAGCGCCTGCAGGAGCCCCTGAAAGCGGCGGAAGTGGCGGTGCTGCTGAGCGTTCTGGAATAGGGGCGTGGGTTTGCGCCTTCAGCGCCGCATTGTGCGTTGTGCCCGGCGGGATTTCAGCCGAACGGGTACCCCGCAACGTCATTTCGGCCAGCCAGAACAGCCGGCGCGCCGGCCGTGCGCCCGGGCCGAAATAAAAGTCCGGGGTACTCGTGCTTTGGGCGGTACTTGCGCCCGAATTAACCCAAGCCACCCATGCCCGATTTTGTAGGCTGCCGCACCCTGGGCATCGCCGATGCCGCCCTGGGCCTGACCCTTCCGCTGCTCGTGCTGTACCCCGGCAGCACGCCCGGCCGGCCCGAGCCCATCGGCCCCTACACCCTCAATGTGGCCCTGGATGCACCCATTCGGCCCGGTCCGTTTCCGCTGGTGCTGGTTTCGCACGGTACCGGTGGCTCGCCGCTCACGCACCGGCTGCTGGCGCATTTTCTGGCCCGCCACGGCTTTGTGGTGGGGCTGCCCCGGCACCACGCCAACCACCGCGACGACAACTCCTGGCACAACACCCCCGACAACCTCGTGGCCCGTCCGCGCCACCTCACGCTGGCCATCGATGGGCTGCTGGCGGAATTTGGAGTCGCGCTGCGGCCCGATTGGGTGGCCCTGGTGGGGCACTCGCTGGGCGGCTACACGGCCCTGGCGCTGGCCGGCGGGCTGCCGGGCTCACTCCCGCACGAGCACGCCGACGGCACGCCGCAGCGCATCCCCGTTACGCCCGATGCGCGGGTGCGGGCGCTGGTGCTGCTGGCCCCGGCCACCGGGTGGTACCGGGCGGCGGCGGCTTTGCGCGAAGTGCGGGTTCCCATCCTGCTGCTGGTGGGCGGGAAGGACGAATGGACCCCCGATTTCCACGCCCAAATCGTGCTCAACGGCGTGCCCGACCGCCGGCAGGTGCAGCACCGCATCATCGAAAACGCGGGCCATTACTCTTTCTTCAGCCCTTTCCCGACCGCGCGCACGGGTCCGGCGTTTCCGCCCTCGCAAGACCCGCCGGGGTTCGACCGGGCGCGGTTTCAGGGAGAATTGCAGGCGGAGATTCTGGCGTTTCTGGTGCGGCAACTGCCGCTGGCTGCTGCTGAGAAGTGGAAGTACTAGGCTCAGGATAACAGAGGGTAAAAACAACCTGCGCACTGTTCAGACATACGTCGCTCAATGTGTGGGCGGGGCAAGCCCCGCTTCTGCGTCGTTATTTCAACGCAAAAAGCCCCGATACTGCGTGGCATCGGGGCTTTTTCATATCATAAGGGTTGGTTGCTGAGAGAGGACGGGTTGCTGCGCTGCGTTCCAGTCGCAACGACAGCCGACTACCGCTTAATCAGGCAGCCGGCGGCGCGCTTGTCGGCCACGCCGGCGGGGCGGCCGACCAGCACGTTATCCAGCACCTGTTTCAGATAGGCCTGCTGCACGCTGCCGGCTACCTGGGGGTTGTCATCAATCGCGCCGCGGTAGCGAATGACAAAGCTATTGCCGGCGGGCTCCAGGACCACGGCCTCGGCGGTTTTGGTGACGCCGAGCAGGCCGGCGACCTGCTGGCTGGCATCGGTGAGAGTGGGTAGCTCGACCTCGCCGGGGGCGGCGGTGCCGGGCGCGTCGAGGTTGATGGGCACATTGATGAATAGAAACTGCACGCCCCGGCCCCGGTAAGTGCTGCTGAGCGAGGCCAGCCGCTCTTGGTAGAGGCGCGAGAAGGCGCAGGCCGGGTTCAGAAACACCACCACCACGGCCTTGTCCTTGGCGTAGCTTTTCAGGGCTACATCGGCATTGGAGGCGGTTTTTAGGGTGAAATCGGAAACGGTGCCACCGCCCTGGGCGCGGGCCACGCCCACGGCGAAGGTCACGGCCAGCAGGGCGACGGCCGTAAGAATGGAGATTCGGCGAAAAGACATGGCGGTAAAGTAAGGCAAAACGGCGCGGCCCGGAGGCGCACGGCTACCCGGCGGGTTCGTGGCAGTACGTGAGCACGTAGCCCGGGGCGGGCTGGGTATAGCAAATGCGGTGCCGGGTCTGGCCCCCGTCCAGCACTAACGTAGCGGGGATTTCGCCGGACGCCTGCGGGTTGAATTCGTGCAGTAGCAGCTGTTGGCGAAAGATGATGCCGCGCCGGGCAGCCAGCTTGTAGAGGGCTTCTTTGGCGCTCCAGAGCAGGGTGTAATGGGCATCCGCGGTCAAATCGACAGTAGCGGCGCGGGCGTGGTTCCACTCCTTTTCGGTCAGAAATTTTCCGGCCAGCTGCTGGGCTTTGTCGCGGATGAGCTCGACATCGACCCCGGCCCGGCCGCCTTGGGCCAGCACGGCGGCCGCCCACTCGCCGGAGTGCGACAGCGATAGCACCGCACCGGCGGGCGCGCCCGCTAGCCAGGGGCGGCCGGTGGCGTCGTTCCGCACCAGGGTGTTGGGTGGCAGCGGCGTGGGCAGTTCGCCAAATAGTGCGTGGGCCAGCCGGCGGCCCGCCAGCCACTGCGCCTGGCGCTTAGCATCGGCCGTGGCGGGTAGCAGCGGCTGGTAGGCGGCCGCGTTGGGCAGGGCAGCCCACAGCGCTTCGGGTGTTTCGGTGAGGTGCCAGAGGCCCAGCACGGCGGTCGGGGAGAGGCGCTGGATGGAATGCAGGGGCATAGGGGCTGGCTAGAATATTAGGGCTGTCTGTCATCCTGAGCGGAGCGAAGGACCTTATCACGTTTGCGCCGTTTGAATAATTGCAAACCGTTCAGGGGTGATAAGGTCCTTCGCTCCGCTCAGGATGACAGATATTGCCTAGGGTGGCGGGCGGCCCCACTTCCAAACAAAGCTACCTTTGCGGCACCCGTTATGTCCGAAATCTTCCGCCCGCCCGTTACCCGAATGGCCACTCTTGCCGGCCACCGCGATGCCGTGTACGCCCTCACGGGTGGTGCCGGCAGCCAGGTTTTTTCCGGCAGCGCCGACGGCATGGTGGTGGGCTGGGATGCCGCCGACCCTACCCGCGACGGCGAGCTGCTGGCCCGCGTGCAGAACTCTGTGTACGCCCTGCGCCACCTGCCCGAGCTGAATTTGCTGGTGCTGGGGCATAATTTTCAGGGTATTCAGGCCATCGACTTATGCCGGAAGCAGTTGGCCCATGCCACGGCCCTGCCACCGGTCGCTATCTTCGAAATCGTGTTCTCGGAGAGCCGGCAGCGGCTTTTTGCGGGCCTGGCCGACGGCACGCTGGCCGTGCTGACCTTGCCCGACTTTAGGCTGGAAAAACTGCTGCGCATCACCGATAAAAGCCTGCGCACGCTGGTGTTGCACGAAGGCCGGGGCGAGCTGGTCATCGGCAGCTCCGACCACCTCACCCGCGTACTGGACCTGGATTCGCTGGAAACCAAATTCACCCTCGCCGAAAGCACCAATTCGGTGTTCTCGGCCGCCTTTTCGCCCGATGGCGCGCACCTGCTCACGGCCGGCCGCGATGCCCAGATTCGGCGCTGGGACGTGGCCGCCGGCTACGCGCTGGCCGATACCGTGCCGGCCCACCTGTACACCATCAATCACCTGGCTTTCAGCCCCGATGGGCGCTACCTGGCCTCGTGCAGCCTCGATAAGAGCATCAAGCTCTGGGACGCGGCCACCCTTACCCTGTTGCGCGTGCTCGACCGCGCCCGCGCCGCCGGCCACGGCACCTCGGTGAACCGGCTGGTTTGGCCGGGCACCGAAAACCGGCTAGTTTCGTGTAGCGACGACCGCAGCCTGGCGGTATGGGCAATTCTTTCAGAGTAGTTAGTAGCTGGTAGTCAGTAGTCAGATACCAGTGTGCCGCCTTTTTTATCTTTTAAAACCAGTGCAGACTGACTACTAAATACTCAATACTGACTACTATAAATCATGAAACTCACCGCCCTTGATATCCGCCAGAAAACGTTTGAAAAATCCTTTCGAGGGGTTGACCGCGAAGAGGTCCAGGCGTTTTTGACCACCGTTTCGCAGCAGTGGGAGCGCATGGGCGACGAAAACCGCGAGCTGCGCCTCAAGCTGGAGCACGCCCAGCAGGACGTGCAGAAGATGCGCGAAGTGGAAAGCAGCCTTTACCGCACCCTGAAAACGGCCGAAGACACCGGTAACAACATCACCGAGCAGGCCCAGCGTGATGCCGACCTGCGCATCCGCGAAGCCCAGCTGCAGGCCGAAAACATGCTCAACGAAGCCCGCCAGCGCGCCCGCGAAGTGGTGGACGGGGCCTACCAGCAAGCCGAAAAAACCGTGACCGACATGCAGCGCGAAGTAGGCGGCCTGGGTCAGGAGTGCCAGCGCCTCGAGCAGCAGCTCGACAGCCTCGTGCGCGACCTGCACCACCTGGCCTCCGATGCGCTGGAGAAAGTGGAGAAGGCCCACAACCGGCCCAAGGGCGGCACGGCGGCCATCCTTTCGCGCGCGGCCCGCGTACAGGTAGAGCGGCCGAAAGATTCGGCCGCCGAACCCACGTCCGAAACCCCATCCGCCATGCAGGTAACAACTTCTTCTGCTGTTTCTTCGGCCGCCGCCGTAGCCGCCGCTACACCCGCTTCGTTTGTTCCCGGCCACGGTGGCCAGGCCGGGGAAACGCTGGAGCGTGCCGCCCACACCACGGGCTACAACCCCAAGCCCGGCCAGCAGCCCGACCCCGGTGCCCCCGCCGAAGCTCCGCGCCCCGACATTGAGCGCCCCGGCGCGCCGGCCGAAAACCCCGGCATCGCGCCCGCCCCGCACATCGACCCGCCCGCGCCCTCGCAGGTGCCCGAGCCCAACCCGCCCTACGTGCAGCCCACCGCGCCCGATATCCAGCCGGTGACGCCCAACTATCCCGAAATCAACCAACCCTCGCCCGTGACGCACCCCGGCCAGCCCGGCATGGCGGCCAGTGCTCCGACGGTGGCGGCCGCCCCGGCTGAAGTGACTGTGACGGAAAAGTCATTCTTCGATGAAATCTAGCCCACGGATTTATTGGTAGGACTTACGCAAAGGTTTGTTTTTTTAGCCCCAGCGGGGCGATATATCGGTAGTAAATCCCTGATAGTGAGAACAAAGCCCCAGCGGGGCGACATTCGTCAGATGGATGCCAACGAGTGTCGCCCCGCTGGGGCTTTGTTCTTGTTTATCAATTATTTACTACCGGTATGTCGCCCCGCTGGGGCTTAAATTGCGTAAGTCCTAG
>JANNDE010000209.1:0-5811 GCA_031387395.1 Hymenobacter sp. | reverse complement strand
CCTGGCCAAGGGCATGTACACCCTGACCGAGAGCGACGGCCAGAAAGTGAACCACAAGCCCTACGTCAAGGAGTAGTTCATTCCCGAGAACAAGTAAAAAGGCCACACGGCATTGCCGGGAGCCAATTATATGTATAAGTCTGGAGTAGAAAAGCCGGGGCCCGGCACCCGAAAACGGGTTATTCCAGCGAATAATCCAGCTTCAGCATAAGCGTACCGAAGCCGTCGCGGCTGGCCGAGGCTCCGCCCAGGCGCTTGTTGCTGATGTCGTCGAGCTGGTCGGTGGTGGTGCGATAATAGTTGCCTTCGAGGCCGACGCGCCAGCGGTCGAGCAGATGCACGCTGAAGCCCGCGCCCACCGGAAATGCGCCGGCCAGGGCCGGGTAGTCGTTGCGCTCAGGGGCGAAAAACGCGGTGCCGTCGGTGGCGCGGCTGGTGCCAAGGTAAGCCTGGGGGCTGTAGAGCAGCAGGCCCACGCCGCCCTGTACGTAAACCTGAAAAATGGGCGGCTCGCTGTTCGAAGCCGCGAATACCGACTCGTCGGCCAGCAGGTCGTAGCGGATGAACACGGTGCCCAGGCCGTTGTTGCCGGTGAAAGCCAGGCCGCGCTCCTTGGCTTTGTCGCGGGCACCCAGTGGCACGTAAGAGAACTCGCTGCCCAGGTGCAGGTGGGGCGTGAGGCGGTAGCGCGCGCCGAGGCTGCCCGCCAGGCCGTAGAAGTTATCGCCGGGGCTGTTGCCCAGGTCGCCATCGTAGAGCCCCGTGCCGCCGGCCAGCGTCACGTGCAGCGGGCCCTGGTAGTAGGGGCGGCCCTGGTGGTTGTAGCGGCGTACCTGCCGCTGGTGCTGGGCGGCGGCCGGCCGGGCGGCCAGGGCGCTGGTGGCCATCAGGCCCAAAACAAATGCTCGGAAGCGCATAAGCAGAGTGAATGGTGCATAAGCCGGCCTATACGGCGCTAACGCGGACGGGGCCGGAATCGGTACGGAACAGCGCTTATTTGAACATGCCCTGCGGGTCGGGCAGCTTGGCCAGCAGGTCGGACACGAGGCCAAAATTGAGGCTGCCGGGGCTCAGGGCCTGGCCTTTGTGCACGGCCGCCCAGGCTTCGGCATATTTTTCCTGGTAGTAGAGGCCCCGGGCCAGCTCCTGCCAGGCATTGGCGTTGGCGGCATCGAGGGTAGTGGCGCGCTGCAGCAAGTCGAGGCCGGCGGTGAGGTCCTTCTTTTTCCTGGTCTGGCCATAGCGGATGAGGTGGCTGGCCCCCAGGTCGCTCAGCAAAAAGCTATTGGTGGGGGCCAGGGCCAGGCCGGTGCTCAGCAGGGCAATGGCGGCATCGGGGGTGGGCTGGGCGCTGGCCACAATGCCCAGGCCGCGGTAGGCGTCGGCGTTTTTGGGGTCGAGCAGCCAGGCCAGGTTGAAGCGGTAGGCGGCAGTGTCGGGCTGGTTTTCGCCCAGGTATTCGAAGCCCTTATTGGTGAAAAAGGCGCTGGCTTCGGCCGGCGAAGCAAAGCTGGCGGCAATGGCCTGGAGCTGGGCCGCGCCAATAACCTGGGTAGCCTGGGCCGGCGTGAGGCCGCCAAACAGCGGCTGCAGGCGGGCCGCGCGGGGCGCGGGGGCATTGGTGGCAGTCAGGCTGCCGTCGGCGTTGGCGGCGCTGGTGCGGCTTTTGCGCTGGGCCTGGGCGGGTGCGGCCCCGAGCAGGCCCAGTATCAGCAAAGCGGCCAGCGAGTGCGAAACAGACTTAAGCGAAGCGGAAATCAACACGGATTGGAAATAAAGGGCGAGGAATACCGCTGGGCAAAATAGTCGTCCAGCGCTGGTTCTGACAAAGATAAAGCCAATGCCGGCAAGCTCCGGGCCCCGCTGCCGCCGCGCCGGTCGCAAACTGTGGCGGGCCGCCGGGCGTAGGTGGAGCCACTGCCCCGGCATTCGGCGGCAGCTTTTTCCTTGATTTTCGTAATGCGTCGTTTCCTGTTGCTCACCCCGGTGGCACTGCTGCTGGCCGCCCTGGTGGTGGTGCTAGCCACCGAATACGTGGTGGCCCGGCCCAGCCGCCGCACCCCAAACATTGCCTACGTGGCCGCCACGGCTCCCGATTTCGACAAGGAACGCCACCTGCTCGATGTGTACGCGCCGCACCAGGCCTCGCCCGGCTCGGCCCGCTACCCGGTGGTGCTGTTCATCCATGGCGGTAGCTGGACGAGCGGCAGCAAGAACCTGTACAGCTTCGTAGGGCGGCGGCTGGCCAAGCAGGGGGTTGTGGCCGTGGTTATCAGCTACCGGCTGGCCCCGGCCGTGCACGTGCCCGAACAGGCCGCCGACTGCGCCCGCGCTCTGGCCTGGACCATCGGTAACATTCAGCAGTATGGCGGCGACCCAGCCCGCGTGTACGTGATGGGCCATTCGGCCGGTGGCGGCCTGGCCGCGTTGCTGGCTACCGACGACGCCCTGCTGGCCGCCAATGGCCTGCCCCGCAACCCCGTGCGCGGGGCCATTATGGACGACCCCGCCGGGCTCGACATGTATAGTTACCTTAAAGAGTCGAAGTACGAGGGCGACGAAAAATATAAGGTGCCCTTTGGCAACGACCCGGCCGTTTGGAAGGAAATGTCGCCCATCTATAAGATTAAGCCGAATCTGCCGCCTTTTCTGTTCTTCATTGGTGGCGAGACGTACCCCAGCATCAGCGGCAGCTCGGGGCGTTTTCGCGACCAGCTGAAGGCTACCGGACAGGCCCCGGGCTACACCATTATTCCCGGCCGGCACCATATTCCGATGGTGCTGCAGCTGTATTGGCAGCACAACATCATCTATCAGCAGCTGCTGAAACTTGTGGGGGCGTAAAGAAACGTCGCTAAAATGGTGCGATAAAAGTCCGTGCTGCGCATCTGGCGCTACCCAAATAATCCGCCCTGCCGCGCGGGCTGCTCGAATTCGAGCAGCCACTTTTTGCGGTGCAGGCCGCCGGCGTAGCCCGTGAGGCTGCCATTGGCCCCGACCACGCGGTGGCAGGGCCACACAATGGCCAGCGGATTCTGGCCGTTGGCCGCGCCCACGGCCCGCACCGATTTCGGGTTGTTCAGCAGCCGGGCCACATCGAGGTAAGAGGCCGTGCGGCCGTAGCCGATGCCTGCTAGTGCCCGCCACACCTGCCGCTGAAAATCGGTGCCAAAACCGGGGGCGTAGGTCAACTCGAAATCGCGCAGCTCGCGGCCGAAGTAGGCGGCCAGCTGTGCGTGGGCCGAGCGTAGGCAGGCGGGCACGGCGGCCAAAGCGGTGGCCGCTGCCGCCTCATTGAGGAACGTGACGGCACTCAAGCCCGCGTCGGAGCCGGTGAGGGCGAGTGGGCCGAGGGGCGTGAGCAGCGTGGCGATGGCATCCATGCACCAAAGGTAACGGGGCAAACGTAGCGCAAGCTTTGCAATTCGCATCCCCGAGCCGTTAGCGAATCGTTGGAACGGCGCGGGGACGCGCACTACAAAGTTGTGGCGCTACACCGATACGGCTCGGGGCCGGCGCGTGGCTTCGGTTATCACGGCTTGGGCGGCCAGCAATGCCTCGGCGCTGGGCTGGTGCAGCACCCGGGCGGGGCCGGGCTGGCTCAAGTCGGCATCCCATAGGCCGGAGCGGTGCCATTGGTCGAGGTGGTCCCAGTCGGGGCGGTCGATGAGGGGATAGAGGCAGATGCCCTGCAGTGGCAGGCCCTCGCGGAGCACGGCGGCGCATTCGTCGGCCACCATGCGCAGCCAAAGGGGGCGGTCGAGGCCGGGGTGGCTGGTTTCGGTGAGGGCGAAGGGGCGGCGGTAGCGGCGGTAAGCCTCGCGCAGCAGCTGGCTTAGGGGCCGCCAGCGCGGGTCGGGCACATCGTCGTTCCAGCCAAGTTTCTGGTGCGGGTCAAGCTGCCACTGGTTATCGTAGTAGTAGTTGAAGCCGATGATATCGAGCAGGCTTTCGTGGCCGCCGAGCTCGGGGCACAGGCGGCCGCTGAGGATATCGGTGGCCTGAAACTGGTTGCGGTGAGCTTCGGCGGCCAGGCGGCGCTCGCGGGCCGTGGCGTTCAGGGGCGGCATAATGTGCACCAGCGGCTCGGTGCTGAGGAAGCGAATGCCCGGGTCGGCCTCGCGCAGGGCGTGGGCCCCCTCTATGTAAGCGCGCATCAGGCCGTATTTCACCTCCCAGCCCTGGTGGTTGCAGTAGGGCGTGGTGCCGCAGGCATCGCCCCCCAGCCAGGAAATAAAGCTGACCTCGTTGATGGGCGTGACGATGAGCACGTCGTCGGGCCGCTGCGCACGGTAAAACGCCACGAAGGCGCGGCAGAGCGCGGCAAAGCGCCGGGCAAACAGGGGGTGCAGCGGCGTGAGGTCGTCGGGGTAGCCGAAGTGGCACAGGTCCCACACCTGCTGGATGCCGTGGCGGCGGCCGGCTTCCAGCATAGTTTGCACCGTGCTGAAGTCGTATTGGTAGGGTGTTTTCTCGATGTGGGCCCAGCGAATGCCCTCGCGCACGGTGCCGATGTTGAAGGGCTGCTGGGCGGCGTAGTCGGCATCGAGCAGCGGCAGGTGGCCGGTCAGGGGCAGGAAATCGACGCGGTGGCCGAAGGCGTTGAGCTGGTCGGTGCACTCGTAGCCGCCCCACCAGAACGAGCGGAAGGGGGAAGTATCGGGGTTAGCAAAAGCCATAATCGGGGGGCTGCGTGAAACAAGCGGCGGCCCGCTCCCGCCCGAAAGCTGGAGCGGGCCGCCGCTGCTTGTACCCCAAAACCGGCTTTGGGGTTGAGACTAAGTTAGACTTCCTGCGCGGGGGCCGGCTTCATCAGGTTTTTGGCTTCGATGAAAATGCGCTGCACCTCGGGGTGCTCGGCCCGGATGGCATCCTGCAGCTTTTCGACGGCCTGCGCCACTTGGGTCGAGCTCAGGTTGTCGGCAAAGTCCACGTCGAGGGCCATAATCACGTCGTTCGGGCCGAGGTACATGGTGAGGGGCGAGCGGATTTCGCGCACCTGCGGCTGCTCGCGGGCAATGCGCTCCAGGTTGGCCAGCGTGGGAGCATCCACGCCGGTGCCCACCAGCAGGCCCTTGGTGCGGCCCACCAGAAACACGGCCACCAGCATCAGCAGCAGCCCGATGGCGATGGACGCGCCGCCGTCGAAGTAGGGGTTGTTTAGCAAGTGGCCCAGGAACACGCCCGCCAGCGCGATGAGCAGGCCCAATAGCGCCGCCAGGTTTTCCATCACGGAGGCAAACACGGCCGGGTCGCGGCTGGTGCGCAGCATCTGCACAAAGCTCAGGCCGGGCGTGGCCGTGGCAATAAGGGCCTTCACCGAGAGGTACATGGCAATGCCTTCGAAGAGCAGCGATAGCCCCAGCACCACGTAGTTCCAGCCCGCATCTTCGATGGGCTCGGGATGCTGAATGTGCTTGATGCCCTCGTAGAACGACATGCCGCCACCAATGGCGAAAATCAAAACGGCCACAATCAGGCCCCAGAAATACAGCTCCTTGCTGTGGCCAAAAGGATGCTCGGCATCGGCCGGGCGCTGGCTCTGGGCGGTGCCGTAGAGCAGCAGCCCACTGTTGCCGGTATCAACCAGCGAGTGAATACCCTCGGAGAGCATGGCCGAAGAGCCGGTGAAATAAGCCGCCACGAATTTGCTGATGGCAATGGCGACGTTGGCGGCGATGCCGCCATAGAGGGAGAGTTTGGATGCGTTCGCGTTGGCCATGCGGCGGGGAGTAATGATGATATAAAGGCTCAAAGAAAGGTGGTGCCGCGTGACCGGGGCACCTCACCCCCGGCCCCTCTCCCGCGGAG
>JANNDE010000181.1:0-7329 GCA_031387395.1 Hymenobacter sp. | reverse complement strand
CAGGGGCCGCTAAGATTGGGCCTCATGCACGAAGTGAGCGGATGAACAGTGCAAGTGGTGTTAGTTTCCGGTGGATTAATCCTACGGTTTATGCAATAGTGGCATTATTGGTGTTAGCCATGATGGTAGTGCTGGTATGGGCCCTGCCCCAGGGCTTCGATATTATCGATAAGTGATTAGACTTATTTCTGGATAACCAATGGCTGAAATCTTTAGACGCCTTTGGTAACTGAAAGGTTTTTTTTCGCTTGACCAAGCCAGTATCCGTTGATGCTTTGAGCAGCTACTGTTTCGGGCTCCAAGTAAGGCTTGGAAAATAACCAATTTCTTATTGAGGAAAAAATATAGTAAATACTGACTGCGGTATATAATGATTGCCAAGTCTGTAATGTTTATCACGTAAAAATATCCATGGCAGAAGTATCCCGTACTAAATCAGCTTTCTGGGGAACCATATCCACTCAGGCGTTTACCATTATCTCGATGGTTATCTCCATCGTTAGTACCCCACTGATGGTGCGCTACCTGGACAAGGATGCCTATGGCTTGTCGGTGATATTCTTCCAAATCATCAACTACCTCTCGCTGTTCGATTTCGGCTTGTCAACGGCTGTTATTCGTAACCTGGCGCTACACCGGGGCGATGATGATGGGAATCGGCTAATGGTGAATAAAATCATGTCAACGGGCGTATTCGTCGCAGCGGGCTTTGCCGGTTTTGTTACGCTATTGGGGCTGTGCTTTGCTCCTTTTCTGCCGCGTATCTATGACCTGCGACCGGAGCTAGCGGCACCTGCGGTGCCCATTGTTATCACCCTGAGTGTTCTGGTGGGGGCACAGTTTATTCAGCGCGGGCTGTTTGGTATCTTCTTTTCTAATCATCGGCAAACCCTGATTGCTACTGCTTATTTTATAGTGAATATCCTCACCACGGGCGTTACGTTGTGGCTGCTATGGAGCGGCGTGGGCCTCTGGACATTTGTGTACGCCAACGTGTTTCAACTGCTGATAACGACGGTGATGCTGCTAGGCATGATGCGCGTATACTATCCGCATGTGCTCATCCGGCCGCGCTTCTACGATAAAGCATTGACCAGTTCGATGATGAATTACGGGTTCTTCATGTTTTTGCAGGGTTTGGCAACCCAGGTCATCTTGTATACCGACCGGCTGGTGATTGGTAAGGTGTTGTCGCTGTCACTGGTTGCAGTTTTTTCGCTCACGGTTCGCATCCCGGAAGTTGGTATGAATATACTCGGCCGTATCACCGAGAACTCTTTGCCCGCGGTAGCAGAGATTGTGGTGCATGAAGGCCCGGAGCGGGCACGGTTTTACTTCCATCGGATGATGTTGCTCATCGTGAGCCTGAGCATGGTTGCCTTCTGGACGATGCTGGCCCTTGACGAGTGGTTTATCCGCATGTGGGTTGGCCCCGATTTTTTTGCCGGCCAGCAAATACTTGTCCTGGCACTCATTATTATGGTGCAGCAAACTATTACGCGCACGGGCGGCTTCTTTATCAATGCTAAAGGCATCGCCCGCGAGTTGAGTTATTTAACTATGGCGGAAGCCGCGCTCAATCTGGCCTTGTCGATTGGCCTGGGTTACCGGCTTGGGATGAGTGGCATTCTGCTAGGCACCATCATCGCCTCGTTGCTCACTTCTTCGTGGTACGTGCCTTACATGTTGCAAAAGCACTTTGGAATTTCCTTACGTGACTCGGTGATACGGGCGATTGGGTGGCCCGTACTGGGTATGAGCTTTGCAGGTGCAATTGTTGTTTACCTGGCCAGACAGGTTGATGCCATTCCGCAGCTCAGCCATTGGCTGGGATTCATTGTTGTGGGAGCGGTTGTGGCATTAGTGCTGGGGGCGTTTGCCTGGCTGGTGTACCTGCGCCCCATTCTGAGCGAATACATACCGCTGCGCTTTCGCCGTTACCTGCTGGTGCGGGCATAGCCCTCATTTTGTCGTGTCCTAACCCTGGTTCGTATTCGATGGGTTGCTTTTTCCAATGCCGGTGGGCAACGCTGGCACGTCTTGCTAAGTTGATATGAATATTCTGGTTGCCGTTGAAGAGCTGCGCTTCGGCGGAGCGCAAACTTTTGCCCTACGCTTTGCCCAAGCCTTGCGCGAGGCCGGGCACAATGTGTGGCTGTACAGTATGTATGGCAACCTTACCGAAACGGAGCTGGTGCGGCGGCTGGCTCCCGATGTGCCCGTGCTGGCGTATGAGCCGGATAGCGCCGGCCGCGATGCGTTTGTTCAACGGGCTGACGGGTGGCTGGAGCGGCACGGCCAGCCCCGCTCCCTGCGCCGCAGGGCCTTACGTGCGCACCTGGCCCGCATGCTGCGCCAGTACCGCATCGAGGTGGTGAGCAGCAACACGTTTAAGAGCGATGAGCTGATGGCAGAGGTGCTGGCCGCCAGCTTCCCCAGCGTGCCGCTGGTGGTGACGATGCATGGCGACTATGAACAGTTCTGGGCCTTTTATCAGGCGGCGGGGGCCTATGTGCTGCCAGCGTATCCGGCGCGCCTGGCGCGCACGCTGGCGCGCGTAACCGGCATGGCCTACCTCGCCGACCAGAACCTGCGGGTGCTGGAGCCCGCGGTGGTGCCCACGGCGCATACGGCCCATATTCAGCGCCGCCGCATCTACAATGGCATGGAAGGGCGTTTTTCGGCCGACACCAGCTTGTACACCCGTGCGGCCCTGGGCATCGAGCCCGAAGCATTCGTGGTGGGCATGGTGGCCCGGGGCGTTGCCGAAAAAGGCTGGGAACCGCTGATGCAGGCTTTCGACCTGCTGAGCCAGGACTCCGCTTTATTATCGCGGCCGGTACATGTGGTAGTAGTAGGCAGCAGCCCGTTTATTGACGGCCTGCGGGAACAGTACGCCGGTAATTCCCGGGCGCATTTTCCAGGCTTTGTCAACAATCCGGTCGATTGTGTGCCAACCTTCGATGTCGGCGTACTGGCTTCGAGTCTAAAGGAGAGCCTGCCTAACTCTATTGCCGAGTACCTGTTTGCCGGGCGTCCGGTGGTGAGTACCGACGTAGGCGAAATCGGCAATATGCTGCGACCGGAGTTGGACCTGGGCCGCCCAGTAGCGGGTGAGCCAACGGAAAGCGCGGGCTTCCTGATTGATTTTCCGCCTGCCGGCGAGCAGGCAAGCCCGCAACAACTGTATACCGCCCTGCGCCGTTACGCGACCGATGCCGACCTGCTGCAACGCCACCAGGCATTGGCTTTGCTGGCCTTTCGCAAGTTCAGCATGAGCCGGTGCGTAGCTGCCTATGAAGCGTTGTACGGCATCAGTAAAAAAAATACGGCCGAACACTAATCACAGCGCTTTTGAAATAGTATGAGTATGTTAAGTACACTATCAGCTAAGCTCGAAAGCCTACGGGGCGTTTCGCTACTGCGGAGCTTGTGGTTCCGGTGGCGGCATGTGCGCAACCGTAGCGACCGCCGCCACGTGTTTGCGGTGCGCCTGTGCACTGGTGCCGTGGTTGAAATGAACCCCGGCGCGGTGCTGGAGCTGCAACAGGGCAGCCTGCGCCTGGGTACGTCGTGGTCGCGCTTTGTGCGGTCCCGCACCCTGCTGAGCATTGGCAAAAATGCCCGGGTTGAGCTACAGGGCGATATGCGCGTGCACACCGGTGGCGCTATCTACGTAGCCGAAGGGGCCCGCCTGGAGTTGGGCAGTGGCTACATGAATGAGGACCTGCGCATTGGCTGCTACAACCATATCAAGATTGGACGCGATGTAGCTATCGCCGAGCAGGTTATTATCCGCGACAGCGACAATCATCAGCTGGAAGGCGGCCCGGCCCATCAGCCTTCGGCCCCCATCGAGATTGGCGACCACGTCTGGATTGGCATGCGCGTCACGATTTTAAAAGGCGTACACATTGGCGCGGGCTCGGTGATTGCCGCTAACTCGGTGGTAACGCGTAGCGTGCCACCCAACAGCTTGGTGGCTGGCGTGCCGGCCCGGGTTATCCGCGAAAACATCCGGTGGCACTAAGCGAGTGAGGTGAAAAAACGGTAGGTAATTAGATGTGGGGTTGATATGACTCTTTTAGTTGAATCTGTTTGAAAAGTCGCAGAATGCTCAGGATGACAGACGATTTAGAAAAAGACTCTCTAAATAGCTTCGTTGTTATAGCATCAGTTTTTTTAGCAGCTATCCACGCAAATCACTCTTTTTAACCTGATTTCAATCCGAGTTGATGTTACTGTCAGGCGAAAATTATTCTGTTCCAGACCACCGTTGTTGTCATTGCCATGATACAAGGCATTATCCCTAACGCGCTCCGCAGCGTTTCGTATTATTTAAGCCCGAAGCATCGGAGGCAAGCGCTAATGCAATTTGGCTTATTGCTGATTTCGTCGGTGCTCGACGTATTTGGGTTGGCCTCGCTGGTGCCCGTGCTGCTGGTAGCGGCGGAGCCGGGAGGCGTGCAGCGCAGCCGCTTCTTCCATGCCATCTACCAGAGCCTGGGCTTTCAGTCGGAGCGCACGTTCACGGTCGCCCTGATTGTGGCGCTGCTTGTTTTTTTTCTCCTCAAAAACTTGTTCGGTACCTGGGTCAGCTACTTGCAAGCCCGCTTTACGGCCGCGGTTGGATTGGAAATCATCCGGAGCCAGCTGCGGAAATATGTGTATTTGCCCTTCTGGAATTTTAATGACTTTGGCTCTACTAATCTTATCAATAGCGCGCTACAGGTACCCAGCAATTATGTGAATGCGGTACTGCGGCCGTTGTTTGTGTTTTTCTCCGAGCTAACGGTTGTATTTGTTATCGCGGTAGGCCTGCTGCTTTATAAGCCGCTGCTGATTGCGGTGCTGGCTTTGGTGCTGGCCCCGGCCACCTTGCTTACCTATCGGGCACTACGGACACGTTCCCAGCTTATCGGTAACCGGATTAACGAATTACGGCCGGCCTCTTTCAGCATCGTCAACGACTTGTTTTCGGGTTTTGCCGAGCTGAAGCTGGCTGGCCGCCAGGACCTTTTTGCCGAGCGCCTGCTCGCCAACCAGGCGACCGTGCAGGACCTCGATGCCGAAGCCTATCTGCATGCTTTGCTGCCGGTACGCATTATCGAAATGGTCGCCATCGTGGGGGTACTCACCATTTTTCTGTATTCGCTGTATGGCCCCGTAGGGAGTGGGGGGCTGATTGCCCTGGTGGGGATGTTCGCCGCTGCCGCTTACCGGCTCATGCCTTCCGTGAACCGCATGCTCATGGCGGCGGTACTGATAAAGCAAAACCAGTACGCCATCGAGGACCTGGCGCTATTCCGCAAGCCACAGTTCGATGAGCGGCCGCCCGCCGCCCAGCTGCCCCTACGCTTCGAACGCGAGCTGGCCCTGAAAGACGTTTCGTTTACGTTTCCTGCCCAGCCCGCTGGCGAAGCCCCGGCGCTGCGAAATATCAGCCTGCGCATCCGGCGGGGCGAAAAAATCGGGTTCATCGGCGCGTCTGGTTCCGGCAAAACGACCCTTATGAACGTGTTGCTGCGCTTTTACCGCGAGCAGCAAGGGCAAATGCTCGTTGATGGGCAACCGATGACTGCCCAACACCTGCAGGCATGGTACCGGCTGGTGGGCTACGTGAAGCAGGATACTTTCCTGATGGAAGCTTCTATTCAGGACAACATCACGTTGGGAGCACCAGCCGCGGAAGTAGACGCCGAGCGCCTGCGCTACGCCGTAGAGCAGGCTTCGCTCGCAGGTTTCGTGGCGGCGTTGCCCCAGGGGCTTGGTACCTTGATTGGCGAGCGGGGCTCCAAACTCTCGGGTGGGCAGCGTCAGCGCATCGGTATTGCCCGGGCCTTATACAAGCAGGCCGAGATTCTGCTGCTGGACGAGGCTACCAGTGCCCTGGACAACGAAACCGAACGGGAGGTAAACGAGGCCATTGCGCGCTTAGCGCACATCAATATTACTATCCTCATCGTCGCGCACCGCCTGACTACCTTGCGCGAGTGCGACCGGATATACGAAATGAGCGAAGGCCGGATTGTGGCCGAGCGCCAATATGCCGAGTTAGCTCACGCGCGCTAACCTGACTTACTTTGACCGCATGACCATCAACGTTACCAAAGCGAATCTGCCGCCGCTGGCCGAGTACACTGCCTACCTGGAAGGCATTTGGGAGCGGGGGTGGGTGACCAACAACGGGCCGCTTGTGCAGCGACTGGAAGCTGACTTGAGCCAGTATCTGGATGGCAATCAGGTTCAGTTTATGGGCAACGGTACGATTGCGCTGCAAATTGCGATTAAGGTTTTGGGTCTAAGCGGGGAAATTATCACAACCCCGTTCTCCTACGTGGCGACCACTACCGCCATTATCTGGGAAAACTGCGCCCCGGTTTTCGTGGATATTGAAGCCCGGACGTTCTGCATTGATGCGGCTAAAATTGAAGCCGCGATTACCCCCCGCACCACGGCTATTCTGGCCACGCACGTCTACGGCTATCCCTGCGACGTGCTGGCCATTGAAGCCATTGCCCACCGGCATAACCTCAAGGTTATTTACGACGGGGCGCATGCCTTTGGCGGCCGGATACATGGCCGCTCACTCCTTAGCTACGGCGACCTGACGGCCTGCAGCTTTCACGCCACCAAGCTGTTCCATACCGTGGAGGGCGGGGCGCTCGTGATGAACGACGAGGAGCTGGCGCGCAAGGTGTGGCTTTATAAATCGTTCGGGCACCTGGGGGATGAATATTTTACGCTGGGAATAAACGGTAAAAACTCGGAGTTTCACGCGGCCATGGGCCTTTGCAACCTGCCCCACGTGGCGGAGTTTATTGCCCGACGCGGGGCATTGGCGGCCCTGTACCGGCAGGAGCTAGCCGGGCTGCCGCTACAGTTCCCGGAGGCCGGCGAGGCAAGCCTGGAGTATAATCAGGGGTATTTCCCCGTATTATTCGACTCAGAAACCCGCTTGCTGCGCGTGAAGGCCGGCCTGGCGGCGCAGATGGTGAACACGCGGCGCTATTTTTTCCCTTCCCTCAACCAGCTGCCTTACCTGACCGGCGCGCCCTGTCCCGTCTCGGAAGATATTTCGCGGCGGATATTGTGCCTGCCCTTCTACCAGGAGTTAACTTTCGACCAGGTGCGGTGGATAAGCCGGCTGGTGCGCAACTTCCACGGCCTGGCTGGTTAGCGCAGTTTCGACGGCCGGGTATGGGCCGCCGTAGCGCGAACGTGTAGTTCGCGTCCCGGAATAACCGCTATTTGGCGCGGGGACGCGAGCTGAAAGTTCGCGCTACGAGCCGATGGTTCCGGAACTGTTATATTCGTCACGAAGAGGAA
>JANNDE010000169.1:0-7563 GCA_031387395.1 Hymenobacter sp. | reverse complement strand
TGCCAAGGCGCTGGCCGAGGCCGGGGCCGACTGCGTGAAGGTGGGCGTGGGCCCGGGCTCCATTTGCACCACGCGCATTATTGCCGGCATTGGCGTGCCGCAGCTCTCGGCCGTGCTCGAAGCCGCCAAGGGCCTCGCCGGTACCGGTGTAACGCTGGTAGCCGACGGCGGCATCAAATTCTCCGGCGATATCGTGAAGGCCCTGGCCGGCGGCGCGGCCGCCGTGATGGTGGGCTCGCTGCTGGCCGGCACCGAGGAAGCCCCCGGCGACCTCATCATCTACGAAGGCCGCAAGTACAAAAGCTACCGCGGCATGGGCTCGGTAGAGGCCATGGAGGACGGCAGCAAGGACCGCTACTTCCAGGATGCCGAGGACGACGTGAAGAAGCTGGTGCCCGAGGGCATCGTGGGCCGCGTGCCCTTCAAGGGCAACGTGAGCGAGGTAATCTACCAGCTGGCGGGCGGCCTGCGCGCCGGCATGGGCTACGTGGGGGCGGCCAACATCGACGCCCTGCAGGCGGCCCAGTTCGTGCGCATCACCGGGGCCGGCCTGCGCGAGAGCCACCCCCACGATGTGCAGATTACCCGCGAGGCCCCGAATTATTCGAGCCGCTAGGCCAACCGCTACTTTGCCGGGGCCAGATAGCGCGTTGATTTACAATGAGCAATACTGGCTACGACCGGCATTGCCCCTTTTTCATGCCTCGCATCGAATAGAGCCTTTTCGCATAGCAGATTGTATCTTGCACGCCGGTTGAGCGTCGGCTAAAGGCGCGGGGGGCTGGTGTGCTTGTGTTATTCCTCGTTTCTGTCTGTGCGTCATCCGTTACTGTACATTGGGTTCCTTTTGGCACTGCTGAGTGGCGCGCTGGCCGTTGGCAACTTGTTGACGGCTGGCAGCACCGGAAGCGCACCGTGGGCCATCTGGCTGTTGCTGCTGGCCGACCTGGGCACCCTGGCGGTGTTGGTCAAGCTGTTTTGCCGCGTGCCGTCCGCGGCGCGCACTGCTCCTCCGGCGGCGCTCCGTGGTGAGAGCGAGATGCTGAGCCTGCAGCGCCTGGCCCAGATTGTGCAGCGCGGCCAGACCTCCACCGAGGTATACAGCGTATTACTGAAATCGGCCGTGGAAACCGTGCGCGCCGATGCCGCCTGGCTCGACCTCGACCCCAACCACACGGGCACCGACGACACCAGTACCACCCAGTATTACCACCTGCTGCCCGCGCAGGCCGACACCCTGCGTACGGGCCTGCGGGCTCATCCAGCCCCGGCGGGCGAGTACGTGACCAACGACCTGAACCGCCATCCCGGCTTTTTGGGTACCGCGCAGGCGTTTCGCTCGCTCATTCAGCTGCCCTTGCGCGGCCTGCACTTCAGCTACGGCACGCTGTATTTGCTGAAGATAGAGCCCGGTACCTTCAACCGCGACGACCTCAGCATTCTGCAAACCTTTACCGGTCAGGCCGTGCTCAGCATCGAAAACATCGAGCTGATGCAGACCTCGCTGGCGAACCAGCGCACCCAGGAAGAGCTGAAAATCGCTTCGCAGGTCCAGGACAGTCTCATCCCGAAAAACCTGCCCACCGATAACTGGTTCGATATCAGCTCGCACTCGCTGGCAGCCAAGGAAGTGGGCGGCGACTTCTACGACTTCCTGCACCTGCCGGGCCGGCGGCTGGCCGTCATCATCGGCGACGTGAGCGGCAAGGGTGTCACCGCCGCCTTCCACATGGCCCAGATGAAAGGCATCTTTCATTCGCTAATGCAGGAAAACCCACTGGCCAAGAACGAGCGCGACAAGTTTCCGGTGCCCAGCAAGTTCATGGCGCAGGCCAACACGGCCCTCGTGCACTGCCTCGAGAAGTCGTCGTTCATCACCTCCTCGCTCTATATTATTGACTATGAGCAGGGCGGCTTCGTGTTTGCCCGCGCCGGGCACTGCCACACGCTCTACTACCACGCCCTGCGCGAGGAAGTGTTTTACTTCGAGTCGCAGGGGCTCGGGCTGGGCATCATCCGCAACGAATCATACGAAAAGCACATCAAAAACCAGTTCTACGACTACAGCCCCGGCGATGTGATGGTGATTTATACCGATGGCATCGTGGAGGCGCGCGGCGGCTCCGGCACCGACGAGTACGGCGAAGACCGCCTGAAGCTGCGGCTGGAGGAAAGCTATTTTCAGGAGGCCGACGACATTAAAAACTTCATCCTCGGCGACCTCAACGCGTTTACGTCCGGCCACCCCATCCACGACGACCAGACCCTGCTCGTCATTAAATTCAAGTCGGCCCAACCCCTGCCGCTGGCCTGACGTATCGCCCTCACTATGAAAGTTACCGCGCAACCATCCGCTGATACCCTCACCCTGCTGCTCGACGGCGAACTCGACGCGAGCTCCGCCATTGTGCTTGATACCGAGCTGGCTAAGCCCGATATTCTGCATTTTCGCAAAGTCCTCATCGACTGCTCCAAGCTCAGCTACATCTCGTCGGCTGGCCTGGGGGTCTTCATCTCGCACCTGCAGCGCTTCCAGGATGCCAATGTGAAGCTGGTGTTTTTCAACATGCAGGAAAAAGTATTCAACGTATTTGAAATTCTGGGCCTCGATGCGCTCATGACCATCGTATCCAGCGCCACCGAAGCCCAAGCCGCGTAACTGAGGGGTTGAATGGTGAGTTGATGAGGGCTTTGCGCCACTTCCTCTATCCCTTTACTTAACTCCGCATTCAACCCTCATAACTCAACGTTTCCAAAGTGAAGTCAGTCCTCCGCATTGCCTGCTCGCGTGCCCACCTCCAGCAGGTGCGCGACTTTGTGCGGAACTACCTGAGCACCCGGCAGCTGCCGGAAAAAACGGTGAACCAGGTGGTGCTGGCCGTGGATGAGGTAGTGGCCAACTTCATCATTCACGCCAATGGCGAGAACGAGTCGCAGTTTCTCGACCTGAAGCTGGAGCTCGACGACCACGATTTGAACGTGGAGATTGCCGACAACGGCGATACCATCTACCAGCCCGGCCCGCACCAGGAACCCGACCTGCGCGCCTACATTCAGGAGGGCCGCAAGGGCGGCATGGGCATGACGCTGGTGACCCGCCTCATGGACCGCGTCGAATTCTTTACCCGTGGCAACCACACCGTTTGCCACCTCAGCAAGCATCTGGCCTGAATTCGCCGTGCTTGCCCCAACCAAAACCGTCTGGCTGCCTCTGGTAGCCGGACGTTCTTTTTTCGGGCTCCTCGTGCCGGGCCGGAAAGTTGGTTAATTTCGCACCGGTAATTTCATACCCAGGAGTCTGGCTTCACTGTGCCAGCTCCCTACGACTCTTTCTCTTGTTTATGCACAAACGCATTTTGTATGCCAGCGCGGCCACTGCCGCACTGTTGGCGGCTTGCCAGGCTTCCAAACCGGTTGCTACTACTTCGAGGGCTCCGGCGGCCGGGCCGGCAGTAGAAATGCTGGGTACCTACCCGGTGCCGGCCAACGAGTTTGCCTACGTGTACCGCAAAAATAATAGCACGGCCGCCGACTACGCCACCCGCCAGAGCGTGACCGACTACCTCGACCTCTACACCAACTTCCGGCTGAAAGTGCTGGAAGCCGAGCAGCGCGGCCTCGATACCACCCAGGCCTTCAGGCGCGAGCTCGACGGCTACCGCCAGCAGCTGGCCCAGCCCTACCTCACCGAGAAAAGCGTGACCGACCAGCTGGTGCGCGAGGCCTACGACCGCATGGGCCAGGAGGTGAGCGCCTCGCACATCCTCATCCGGGTGGCCCCCGACGCGGCCCCGGCCGATACGCTGGCCGCCTACAACAAGATTGCGGCCCTGCGCCAGCAGGCCGTGGCCGGCACCGATTTCGGCCAGCTGGCCCGTGCCAACAGCGAAGACCCCTCGGCCCGCGAAAACGGCGGCAAGCTGGGCTACTTCACGGCCATGCAGATGGTGTACCCGTTCGAGTCGGCGGCGTATAAAACGCCGGTGGGCCAGATTTCGGCCCCCATCCGCACGCGCTTCGGCTACCACGTTATCCGGGTGAACGACCGACGCACGGCGCAGGGCGAAATTAAGGTGGCCCACCTGATGATTCGCATGAACCCGGGCGCGGCCAAGGCCGACTCGCTCACGGCCCACAAGAAAATTGACGAATTGTATAGCCGCCTGAAAAAGGGCGAAAGCTGGGAAAAGCTCGTGGCCCAGTTTTCGGAAGATGCCGGCTCGGCCGCCAACGGCGGCGAACTGCCACCCTTCGGCACCGGCCGCATGATTCCTTCGTTCGAGGAAGCCGCCTTCAAGCTGCAAAAGCCCGGCGACCTCGCGGCCCCGGTGCAAACACCCTACGGCTGGCACGTCATCAAACTCCTTGAGAAGCAGCCCCTGGCCAAGTTCGCCGACCTCGAAGCCAGCCTGAAAAGCAAGGTATCGAAAGACTCGCGCTCGGAGCTCAACAAGGCCGCTTTCCTGAAGCGCGTGCGCCAGGAAGACCAGTTCGTGGAGATGCCGACGACCAAAGCCTACGCTTTCGGCAAGGCCGATACGGCGCTGGTGGCGGGCCGCTTCAAGCTCGCCGCGCCGGCCGCGATGGCCAAGCAACCCAAAGGAGGCGCGACCGATAACGCAGCCCTGTTCACTATCAAAGGCAAGGCCTATCCGGCAAAAGATTTCCTGGCCTACGTGCAGCAGAACCAGCGGCCCCGCATGGGCGCGCAGCCCGGCTTCATCATGCAGCAGCTCTACGACCAGTACGTGGAGCAAAGCCTGACCGAGTTCGAAAAGGGCAGCCTCGACACCAAGTATGAGGACTACCGCATGCTGGTGAAGGAGTACCGCGACGGCATTCTGCTCTTCCAATTGATGGATGAGAAGGTGTGGAGCAAAGCCATTGAGGACACCGTGGGCCTGAAGAAGTTCTTCGCCGACAACCAGGCTAAGTACCAGTGGGACCAGCGGGTGCAGGGCCGCGTAATTAGCGCCGCCACGCCGGCGCTGCTAGCCCGCGTGCAGAAAGAGCTGAAAACCGGCAACTTCCCGATGGCCAACCCTGGCGCGAAGTCGTTGGTGTTCAACGCGGGCAGGGCTGAGTTGAGCAAAGCCGGCGAGGCTGCCCTCGACGACCTGGCCAAGCGTATGGCTGGCGATACCCTCATGAAAGTAACCGTGACGGGCCGCGTGCGCAAGGGTGAGAAAGCCAGCCTGGCCCGCACCCGCGCCGATGCCGCCGCCCGCCTGCTGCGCCAGCGCGGCGTATCGGCCCGCCGCATCCGGACGGCCACGCTGGCTGGCGCTACCGCCGACGGCGGGGCCCAATTGGCCTTCACAACATCGGCACCCGCCGCCTTGGAAGCCAGCCTGAACGAACAGAACCCGCTGTCGGTGCAAATCAGCCAGCGCGTATTTGCCAAGGGCGACAACAAGGTGATGGACGACCTGCTGACCAAAGGCCCCGGCACCTACGACGTGCAGAAGGACGGCCGCTACTACGCCGTCACCATCGACAAGACCCTGCCCGCCGGCCCCAAAACCCTGGCCGATGCCCGCGGCCAGGCCACCAGCGACTACCAGACCTACCTCGAAAAAGAGTGGATTGCCCAGCTGCGCACCGCCCGCCCCGTGAAAGTGAACGAGGCCGAAGTGAACAAGCTGATAACGAAGTAACAATGGGCGAATGGATGAATGGCTCTTGTTCATTCACCCATTCGCCCATTCACCCATTGTTTCTGCAACCCTTATTCGCCCGTTTGGCTCCTTGCAATTGCCCGCCGACGGATTTATCGTGAAATTTGTGCGGCCGTTGCGGTGTTGTATCCTCAATGGCTCCTGGCCGGGCAACAGTCCGGGCTCTTCAATCCTACTCTATGCTTGTTAAAGTGAATCGCGCCGCGACGTTGGCCCTGCTGACGTTGGCGCTGTTATTGGGCTTCGCACCCGCCTCCCGGGCCCAGTTGGGCATCAGCCGCCCCAAGGGGCAGGAGCTGCTCGACGGCATCGTGGTGAAAGTGGACAACCAGATTGTGCTGCGCTCCGACGTGGAGCTCATTTACGCCCAGGAGCTGGCCCGCGCCGCTGGCAAGCCCATACCACCCGACCTCAAGTGCAAAATTCTGCAGAGCCTGGTGCTGAACAAGCTGATGCTGGCCCGCGCCGAAGTCGATTCCGTGACGGTGGAGGACAAACAGGTGAATGGCGAAGTAGACCGCCGCATGGCCTATTTCGTGCAGCAGATTGGCTCCGAAAAGCGCCTCGAAGAGCAGTACGGCAAGACGCTGAAGGCGCTGAAAGAAGACCTGCGCCCCCAGATTAAAGAGCAGCTCACGCAGCAGAAGATGCAGGAAACCATCACCGGTAAGGTGGCCGTGACGCCCCGCGAGGTGGCCGCCTACTTCACCCGCATTCCGAAAGACAGCCTGCCCTACTTCAGCACCGAGGTGGAAGTAGGCCAGATTGTGGTGCCCGCCCAGGTGAATGATAAAGCCAAGCAGGCCGCCATTGCCAAGCTGAACGACATCCGGGGCCAGATTCTGGCCGGGGCCGACTTTGCCACGCTGGCCAAGCAGTATTCCGAAGACCCGGGCTCGGCCAAGGAGGGCGGCTACCTGGGCATGTTCGGGCGCGGCGAGCTGGTGCCGGAGTACGAAGCCGCGTCGATGAAGCTGGAGCCGGGGCAGATGTCGCCGGTGGTCCAGTCGCAGTTCGGCTTTCATCTCATTCAGTTCATCGAGCGCAAGGGCAACAAGTATTCGACGCGCCATATTCTGCTGAAGCCCGAAACAGGCGCGGCCGACATCAGCGTCTCGGCCACGCTACTCACGCGCCTGCGCCGGCAGATTCTGACCGACAGCCTCACCTTTGCCAAAGCCGCTAAGGATAACTCGACCGACAAGCAGAGCGCCAACAATGGCGGCTTGCTGGCCAACCGCGCCGACGGCGGCTCGCGCCTGCCCCTCGACAAGCTCGACCCGGCCATCTTCTTCACCATCGATACCATGAAGGTGGGCCATATTACCCCGCCCATGCGCTACCGCACCGACGACGGCAAGGATGCCATGCGCATTTTGTGGCTGAAATCGAACACCGCGCCCCATCAGGCCAACCTGCAGGACGACTACCAGAAAATCGCCGCCGCCGCCCTCAACGAGAAAAAGAACAAAGCCCTGGATGAGTGGTTTGCCAAAAACCGCGGCACGGTATACCTCGAAGTAGCCGCCGAATACGCCCAGTGCAAGGTGCTGGAAGTGGCGGAGAAGTAACGCGGTGTTACTCTTGAGCGTCATGCAGAGCGCAGCGAAGCATCTTTACTGCTCAACGCAAAATAAGGATTAGTGACTGCGGTAAAGATGCTTCGCTGCGCTCTGCATGACCCGTTTTTCCCTTTCTCCTAAAATCCTCAATGGCTCAATTCCAAAACGACAAAGAAGCGGCTGATGCCCTGGCTGCCTCCTTCCAGCAGCTGCGCCAGGAAATCGGTAAAGTCATCGTGGGGCAGGATGAGGTGGTGCGGCTGGTGCTCACGGCCGTGTTTTCGCAGGGCCACAGCCTGCTGGTGGGCGTGCCCGGCCTGGCC
>JANNDE010000166.1:0-16181 GCA_031387395.1 Hymenobacter sp. | reverse complement strand
TTCCTCTTTGCTGTTGGGTTGGGGTGTGCTATTGCGTTTGGTCTGATTGGTTGGTTGAACTTTGGTTTGGGGCGGCTGACAGCCGCCCGCCCGGTTATTATTTGCCTAAAGGTAGGAACGGCTGGCGGCCGCCCGGTTGGCTAAAGGTAGCAGCAGCGCCAGCTAAACGCGATTGCTACTCCGTTGCGTGAGGCAAGCGGTACGCTGGCCGCCGCCTTACGAGCGGGCGGCAGCGAGCCGCCCCTACTTCCCGTATTTCTCCATAAATGCCTGCTTCTGCCGCAGGTATTCGGGATGGGCTTTGGCCTCGTCCCACTTGCGCTTGAAAATGGCGGCGGCCTCCACTTTATCCACATCGGGATGGGGATTGCGGGGCAGTTCGGCGCGGCCGTGGGCACCGCTCTGGCCTTTTTTGTCGGCGGGCACGGGGCCGGCGTATTTATTGCCACCGGCGTGGTTGGCGTAGCGCCGGGCGCGGGTGAAACCCATCTGGATGAACTTGCGGGCCATGTCGGCCCCCACAAAGTCGCGGGCCTTCAAATATGCCTCAAACAGCCCGTAAATCGTATCGGATGACTCCCGGGCCGCGGCCGCGTCTTTAAAGCGCCATTGGGGCAGAATTTCGGCCTTGTAGGGCTGCACCAGCAGCACGCCCTGCTCGCCCCGGCCCACGCGGTAGAGCTCGGGGTGCTGGCGGAAATCGACGGAATGGAAATCGAGGGTGTAATCGAACGGCATTGGGGAAAGATGCGGGAGTTGTGTGCATAACTCATACGGATTCGCGCAAAAACCGGAAGCCCGCTTTTTTAGAATTTGCAACCTGAAGTGCTCGCATTTTCCGGCGGGCATGCTTTCTGAGCCCGAACCGGATTTTGCTCTTCTCCCAAGCCGGACTCCTTGCTGCGGGGCGAAACCCTTGCTGCGGGGCGAAACCCTTGATGCGGGTTTTCCCCAGTCTTACTTTTTGATTAAATTTTTTTCTTAAAAACTCTTTTTATTTCCACTCATTAGGTCGGTTGATAAGTGGAAAAGCCGGGCACGTTATCCCCAGCGTGGATAACGTGGGGGAAAGCATGGTCTTTTCCACGCGCTATACACCGGCATTGTGGAAAATATAAAGATGTTTATCAGGCAGTTGAATGCTTTTTCAACATCTCCACCAGCTTTCCCCAAATAAGTTTCCCCACGAAAAGCGAGGGTGTGGGAAGGCGTTTTGGCCGGGGGAAGTTATCCCCGGTTATCCCCGGCCGGTTTGCCCTGTGCGGGCAGCCTTGCGGCCAAAAAAACTTCTACCCCACTTATCCCCGTGGGTCGGCAGTGTTTCCCCCAGGTTATCCCCGTATTTATCCGCATTCAATAACCGATGTGGAAAACCCCGTGGAAAAGCGGTGGATTAAGGCAAAAAACACGGCTCACTAACTGGGAACAAAGCGTAGTTATCCACCAATGTGGAAAGTTCAGAGGGTTTTGGCCGATTCCGCGACCGAAGTCAGGCCCAGCAAAACGAGCGAAACCAGCGGGGGAAGGTGAGCGAGCTGCTGCCGGCCGGTGCCGCCCAGCAACAAAATGCCAATCTGAATAGCAGCGCCGGAAGGCCGTAAAACTTCACCAACGGTAAAACCAGACAGATTGGCACACCGCCGTAAAAGTGGGTTGGCGCTAGAATTTCAACGCTTCGACCACATCGAAGCCCGCGCGGATTTGCACGGTTTTGGGCACGAGAAATACGGGCTCCGGAGCCAGCAGCAGCTTGGGGTCGCCGCCCCGCCAGCGGCCGTCGCCATCGGCATCGATGAGCACGCGCAGGCGGTAGGTGCCGGGCGGCATGTCGGAGAACAGATAAGTGCCTTTGGGCGAAGCCAGACTAGCTACCACCTGAAATTTTTCGTCCAGCAGCTGTAGCTCGAAGCTTTTTTCCCTGGTACTGATGGTGCCCGAAAGGCTGGTCGACACATCCTGCTCGCTGAGGCCAAGGCGCAATGGTTTCAGGTGCAGCGATTGGCCGGTAATAGTGGTGATGGCCGTGCTGTCGAGGCTGATATCGAGGCGGCTTTTGGCCTTGGTGTTGAAGCGCACGGCCAGCTCGGTGCGGTCGGGGCTGAGGGTGCCGTCGGCGGGCAGGCGCAGCAGGCGGCGGCGTAACGAATCTTCGGCCAGCGTGCCGAAGGGCTTATTGGTGGCCACGCGCACCGGCACGGCAAACTGAAACTTCACCTGACCCTCGGGAAACACCGTGCGCGGGGAGCCCTCCACGGTATAAAGCGGCGGGGTTGCTGCTTTTTTGGCCGTGGCCGGCGGTGCCGCAAACTTGAGCTGCAGCGTGTCGCGGCTGGTGTTGCCGGTGCTGTCGGTGGCCGTGAGCAGGTAGCGGCCATCGTCTACGGTGGGCGTTTTATACACCACCACGGTGCGGCCGCGCTCCACCAGCTGGGTGGCTTCGGCCACGGCGGCGGCCGCGGCGGCGGGCAGCGGGGCCAGGCGGGCAGTGCGCAGGCCCTCGTTGTAGCTCAGGCGCAGCTGGGTGGGACTCAGTGCGCGGGTGGTGAGCAGGGGCGGCCGCTGGTCGGGCTGGGTGAGGATGAGGGGCACGGCCGCGCCAGTGCGGCCGGCAATGGTGATGGGCGCGGGCAGGTAGGCAATTTTTTCACCGTCGTCGTAGTGGCCGTTGTTGTTTTTATCGGCCACGGCGTAGAGCCTGTAGTCGCCGGCCTTCAAAAAGCTCAGGCTGAAGTTGCCGGCCTTATCGGTGAGCACCGTGTAGTAGGGCCGGCCCTTGCGCACCCCGGCCGTATCGGCCACGCGGTAGAGGCCGATGCTGGCCCCTTCCACGGCGCGGGCCGTGAGGGCGTCGGTGAGCGTGCCGCTTACTTTGCCCGAGTCGAGCTCGGGGCCGGTGCTGAAGGTGAGGTAGGCATTTTTGGCTGGCAGCGCTTCCGTGATATCTACCACGCCCTCCCGAAAATTGAAGCTGTAGGTGGTGTTGGCGTCGAGTGGCTTGTCGAAGAGCAACGAAATGGAATTGCGGTCTTCGCGCAGCTTGTAGGGGTTGTCGTCGGGCAGCTGCGGGGTAATGAGCAGGTTTTTACTCAGGTCCTTGGTGATGATGGGCTCCGAGAAATTGAGCCGCACGAACTGCTGCTTCACGTTGCGGGCCGCGCTGTCGGGCGAGCTGCTGACGCGGCGCGGCGGGGTGCGGTCGCGCGGGCCGCCCAGGGGCGGGGCCACGGCGGCGCAGCTTTCAAGCAGGGCAACCAGCGCCAGCAAAGCCAGCAATTCAGCGCGAACGGACATTATACAACAGCAGCGTGGTGAGCGTGAGAACAACGATGGCCGCCCCAATGCGCAGCCCCGTGCGGCGCGTGACCTCGGTGGTGGGCTCGGCGGGGCTAACGACCACGACGTGCCGGGCGGTATCGGCCGCAAAGGTCGGCGGTGGCTTTTTCATGGAATCAGGCGGCGGCGCGGGCACGGTTTGAGCAAGGGCGGCCGTGGCCAGCAGGCCGGCCGCCACTACCAGCCGCCACCGCGCCGCCGGCCGCATCAGGCCCCGGCCGGGGGCCGCCGCCCGGCCACGTACAACAGGCTCGAATACTGCCCCTCGTGCTCCTCGGCGTACACATTCGACTTGTAGCCGGCCTTCAACACCGTGAGCAGGCCACCGGCCCGCTCGGCTTTGTGCTTCTCGCTCAGCATGCTCACGTAGTAGGCATCGAGCGGCATGGGTAGCGTCTGGCGAATAGCCAGCTTGTGCTTTTTGAGCAGCTGGGCCATGGTTTTGGGCGCGAAATGGTAGAGGTGACGGGGCACGTCGTAGGCCGCCCACAGCTCGCGGTAATGCTGGGCGTCGAGGCTTTCGACGTTGGGCACGGCGATGAGGAGTACGCCATCCGGCTTCAGCAGGGCCACCAGCTGGGCCAGGGTCTCATTCAGGGTATGCACGTGCTCCAGCACGTGCCAGAGCGTAATGGCATCGAAGGTGCCGGGCGGAAACTGGGCCAGGCTCTCCTGCCCTATCGGCTGGCCGAGGCGCTTACTGGCCGCTTCGCGGGCGCGGGCGTTGGGTTCCAGGCCCGAAACCTGCCAGTACGCGGCTTTGGCGGCGGCCAGAAAATGGCCCGTGCCGCAGCCATAATCCAGGAGTTTGCCCCGGCGCGGGGCCATCCTGGTCAGCAGGCTCACCTTGCGGCGCATGGTGAAAAACCGGGCCACTTTGTACGCCTTGTTCACCAGGCCTTGGGCGGCGCTGTTGTGCGACACGTAGGCGTCGGACTCGTAGTATTTGCCGATTTCGGCCGGGCCGGGCCGGGGGTTGGTGAACTGGAAGCTGCACGCCGCGCACTGCACAATGGCGAAGCTTTCGTGGCTCACCGTCCGGTCTTCCACCACCAGCTTGTTCTTAAAGTCTGTTTTGCCACACACCGGGCAATGCTCAATTCGTTCGTACGACACTCGTTTCTAATTAAAAATTAAAAATTATGAATTAAAAATTATTGGACTGATTGGCGCTGTTTGGTCTGCGCAGGCTCAGTTTTTAATTTTTAATTCTCAATTTTTAATTCATTTCACCTGCCAAGGTACACCATCAGCACCGACACGTCGGCCGGGGAGATGCCGCTGATGCGCGAGGCCTGCCCAATGGTTTCGGGCTGAATCTTGAGCAGCTTTTCGCGGGCCTCGTGCGAGAGGGCGGGCATGGCGCGGTAGTCGAGCCGGCCTTGAATCACGAAGTTTTCCAACTCCTGCATGCGCTCGGCCTGCTGCTGCTCTTTCACCAGGTAAGCCTCGTATTTGATGTTGATGATGGCCTGCTCCAGTGCCTCAGCGTCGTAAGCGGCCAGCGCTTCGTCAAGGGCGGGCAAGGCGCGGCGCAGGTCGGCCAGCTCCACGTTGGGGCGGCGCAGCAGGTTCACGGCGCGGGTTTTCTCGTGGATTTCGGCTGAGCCCAACTCCACCATGAGCGGGTTGACTTCAGCCGGCTCGATGGCGAATTTCTGGAACAGCGCGCCGATTTCGGCGGTTTGGGCTTCTTTCATCCGCACGCGCTCCAGGCGCGCATCGGAGGCCAGGCCAAGCGTATGGCCCAACGGCGTGAGGCGCAAATCGGCATTGTCCTGGCGCAGCAGAATGCGGTGCTCGGCGCGGCTCGTGAACATGCGGTAGGGCTCGTCGGTGCCCTTGTTCACGAGGTCATCGATGAGCACGCCGATGTAGGCTTCGCTCCTTTTAAGTACGAACGGCTGCTTGCCGTGCACCTTGTTGTGGGCGTTGATGCCGGCCATCAGGCCCTGGCAGGCGGCCTCCTCGTAGCCGGTGGTGCCATTAATCTGGCCCGCGAAATACAGCCCGGCAATCAGCTTGGTTTCGAGCGTGAGCGCCAGTTGCGTGGGCGGGAAAAAGTCGTACTCAATGGCGTAGCCGGGCCGGAACATCTTGGCCTTCTCGAAACCCGCGATTTCGCGCAGGGCGCGGTACTGCACGTCCTCCGGCAGCGAGCTCGAAAAGCCATTCACGTAGCATTCCACGGTGCTCCAACCCTCGGGCTCCACGAAAATCTGGTGGCGGTCCTTGTCGGCGAAGCGGTTGATTTTGTCCTCCACGCTGGGGCAGTAGCGCGGCCCCAGGCCCTTGATGCGGCCCTGGAACATGGGCGACTTCTCGAAGCCCTCGCGCAGAATATCGTGCACCCGCTCGTTGGTGTAGGTAATGTAGCAGGGCCGCTGCTGCGTGAGGCGTGGCGTGTCGAGGTAGGAAAATTTGCTCGGCACCTCGTCGCCGCCCTGCGCTTCCATTTTCGAGTAATCGAGGCTGCGGCCGTCCACGCGGGGCGGGGTGCCGGTTTTCATGCGCCCGGCCTCAAAGCCCAGCTCCACCAGCTGCTCGGTGATGCCCCGGCTGCCCTTTTCGGCCGCCCGGCCGCCCCCGAAATTCTTTTCGCCGATGTGAATGAGGCCGTTCAGGAACGTGCCATTGGTCAGCACCACCGACTTGCCCCGGAACTCGATGCCGAGGGCCGTTTTCACGCCCACGCAGGTGTCGTTTTCCACCACGATGTCGGTCACGGCTTCCTGCCAGAAATCGACGTTGGCGATGCCTTCCAGGGTCAGGCGCCAGGCTTCGGCGAAACGCATGCGGTCGCTCTGGGCGCGCGGGCTCCACATGGCGGGGCCCTTGGAGCGGTTCAGCATCCGAAACTGAATCATGGTCTGGTCGGTGATGATGCCCGACTGGCCGCCCAGCGCGTCGATTTCGCGCACAATCTGGCCTTTGGCCACGCCGCCCATGGCCGGGTTGCACGACATCTGGGCGATGGTGTTCATGTTCATCGTCACCAGCAGCACTTTCGAGCCGAGGTTGGCGGCGGCGGCAGCGGCCTCGCAGCCGGCGTGGCCCGCCCCCACTACAATCACGTCGTATTCTTCTTGCTGAAACATAGGCGCGCGAAGTCTCGCGAAGTTTAAAATTTAAGTTTCGCCAAGGCGATAAAGGCTAGAACCAAGCTTTGCGAAACTTGATTTCAACTTGGCGAAACCTGGCGCGAAAAAAAGCCCGCCCGGCGTTGATGGCTACAAATTTACGCAATTCAAACCCCGCAGCCCGTTTTGGATGAAACGAGTTCGCGGTTGACGAAAAGCATTTGATACTACGCCCGGCCCCGGCGCGTTGGGAAGGTCCACATAAGTCTACCCGATGAACCTGATTCTTTCCCGCTCTGCCCTCGCCGGCTGGGGCGGCCTCCTGTTGTCCCTGACGGGCTGTATTGACTAGATAAGTGCCGACCTGCCCGCGCCGCCGAAGCGACTGGTCGTCAATTCTATTCTGACCCCGGATAGCCTCTTTCGGGTGCAGGTGAGCCGGGTGACCAGCGCCACCGACGCTTCTTCGCGGCTGCTGGCCTCGGCCCAGGTTTCGCTCCTGACTCCCGGCGGGGTCGTAGAAGCGTTGCGTAACCAGGGCAATGGCCTGTATTATTCTCTCACCAAACCCGTCAGTGGCACCCCTTACACGTTGCAGGTGGCCGCGCCCGGCTACCCCAGTGTGAGCGCCACGGACACGGTGCCGGCCCTGGTGCCCATTCGGGAGGCGTGGTTCTCCTACCCGACGGGCACCGACCGCAACAACGAGCTGCTGGGCACCATCGTGGTGCGGTTTAATGACCCGGCGCAAACCGCCAATTTTTACGAAATCAGCGGGTATCAGGAAAGCCAGTTTTTGACCCTTGATGCCCGCGGCAATGCCGCCCTAACGGCCGAGGACGATAGTGGCCTGAACCCCAAGTCTCTGGTGTTTTCCGACAAGCTTTTTAATGGCCGCGGCTTTGAGCCGCGGGCCTCGTTTGAGCCGCATAACCGAGGCAGCGGTTCGAGTGGCCCTACTACCCTGCCGCCGCGCCTGGTGCTGCGGTCCATCAGCCGGGCGTATTACCAGTACCGCAAAAGCTGGACCCGGCACCTCTACAACCAAGGCAGCAAGGGCGACACCTACGACTTGACCCAGCTGCTTTTTTTGGGCGACCCCAGCACGATGTATTCCAACGTGGATGGCGGTTACGGCGTGGCGGTCGGCTACGCCGCGTAGTCCCTCATGCTCCACCTGCGCTAGCTTGATGATAATTTCAATTTACCGAACTGGATTAGGGTGGGCGCTCCTGGCGGGCGGACTCGTGATGGCCGCCCCGGCGCAGGCCCAACTGGCCCGCATTACGCTCAGCGGCTTCGTGCAGGATGCCCGGAGCGGGGAGAAGCTCGGCGCGGCAGTGTACGTGGCCAACGGCCAGACGGGCACCACGACGAATGCGGCCGGTTTCTACTCCCTCACCCTGCCGGCCCGGGACTCCATGCGCCTCACGGCCAGCTACCTGGGCTACCAGCGGGCCAGCATTGCCCTCGCGGGGCGGCAAACGGCGGCGCATTTCTTCGCTCTTTTGGCTGCTAACCAACTGACCGACGTGCGGGTAACGGGCCAGCGGGATGCCCCCCTGGAACGCCGCGTCGAAATGAGTACCCTCCAGATTCCGGTTAGTCTGCTGCGCCAGCTGCCGGCCCTGCTGGGCGAGCCCCACGTGCTGCGCGCTTTCCAGCTGATGCCCGGCGTGCAGTCGGGCCGCGAGGGCAGCGGGGCGCTTTACGTGCGCGGCGGCTCGCCCGACCAGAACCTGACCCTGCTCGACGACGTGCCGATTTACTACGTGAGCCACATTGGCGGCTTTTTGTCGGTGTTCGATGCCAATGCCATCAGCGATGTCCGGCTCATCAAGGGCGGCTTCCCGGCCCGCTACGGCGGGCGGCTGTGGTCGGTGCTCGATGTGCGCCTCAAAGAAGGCAACAAGCAGCGGTTGAGCGGCAATGCGGGCATCGGCGTGCTGGCCACGCATCTGTCGCTGGAAGGCCCGCTGAAAAATGGCAAAACCACGTTTCTGGTATCGGCGCGGCGCGGCAACCTCGACTTGTTTTCGCGGGTGGCCAGCCGTATTTCTTCGGGCGGCAACAGCGTGGTGGGCTATTCATTCTGCGATTCCAGCCTGAAAGTCAGCCACCAGCTCACGGCCCGCGACCAGGTTTTTGCCGCCGTGTACCTGGGTGGCGACCGGCTGTTCCTAGCCCAGAAGCCGCAAACCATTCCCAACCCGCAAGGCGATTTTCGGTACCAGAACGAGAGCAACCTGCGCTACGGCAATGCCCTGGCCTCGCTGCGCTGGAACCGGCAGTTTTCGCCCAAGCTATTTGGCAACGCGACCGTGGCTGCGACGCGGTTTCGCTATACCAACGGCCAGTCCTATCATTCCGAAGACGACTCGCCCACGGGGCGCAGCGAGGACAGTCAGGCCCTCTTCACGTCCGGCGTGCAGGACGTGCAGGCGAAGGCCGACTTTGACTATTACGCCAGCCCGAAGCACCACCTCCGGTTTGGCGGCACGGCTATTTACCACGTCTTCACGCCCGGCGTGAATTCCTTCACCACCAAAACCAGCGCCGTCGCGGTCGATACCACTTTCGGCAGCCAGCGCGTGAGCGCCCGGGAAGTGGCCCTCTATGGGGAAGATGAAATTCGGGTCAACGCCCGGCTGTCCGCCAACATCGGCCTGCGGGCCGTGGCCTATTCGGTGGCGGGCCGCACCTTTGGCGGGGTGCAGCCGCGCCTGCTGGCCACCTATTTGGTGGGCGAGCATACGGCCCTGAAAGCCTCGTTTTCGACCATGCAGCAGTACCTGCACCTGCTGTTCAACAACGGGGCCGGGCTGCCCACCGACCTGTGGGTGCCCGCCACCGCGCGCGTCGTGCCGCAACGGGCGCAGCAGCTGGCGGTGGGCATGGCGCACACCATCGCCGCGTGGGGCATCGAAGTAAGCGTGGAAGCCTTCCACAAATCGCTGCATAGCCTGATTGAATTCCGGGAGGGGGCCACGTTCTACAACAGCTCCCAGGACTGGCAGGACAAAGTGGTGACCGGCGGCCGGGGCTGGGGCCAGGTGCAGGGCATCGAGCTGCTGGTGCAGCAGAAAACCGGCTGCCTCACCGGCTGGGTCGGCTACACCCTGGCCCGCAACGAGCGGCAGTTCGATCAGCTTGATGGCGGCCAGTAGTACCCGTACAAATTCGACCGCCGCCACGATGCGTCCGTGGTGCTCATCTACCAGCTGCGCCCACGTATCACGCTCTCGGCCAACTGGGTATACGGCACGGGCAACGCCCTGACCCTGACCGAAGGCAACTACAACATCATCGAGCAGAGCTACGGCTACGAGCTGCGCTCCAACATCGCTCCCGAACGCTATTTTTATCAGGAAGCGGAGCTGTACGGCTCCAAAAACAGCTTCCGAATGCGCGCTTACCATCGTCTGGATGTGGGCGCTACGTTCACCAAGTCCGTCCGGCACGGCGAGCGAATCTGGCGGCTCGGGGCCTACAATGCCTACAGCCGCAATAACCCGTACTACATCTACTACAGCCTGGATGCCGCCTGGCAAATGCAGCTCTATCAGCTAAGCTTGTTCCCCATTTTGCCCGCCATCAGCTACGAGCGCAGCTTTTGACCGGGCATTGCCTGAACCGGCAAAATAAACTTCGGGCTTGGTACCCCTGCTCTATTTCCCGCAAATCCTCCGGCAGCCACTCGGTAAACAGCTCGATGGGGTTGGCCGCCACCGCGTGCCGGCACCATCGAAAATTTTCGAGGTGGCGGCGCAGGCGGAGAGCTTGCATAGGGGTTGGGATAATTGAAAAGGGCAGCAGATGTTGGCCAGAATACGAAAGCCCCGGAGGTGTTCTCTGCCCCGGCTGCTGCTGGCTGGTTCCTTACATCCGCTCAATTTAAATATTTGCCTTCTTGGATTAAGCCCGACCGTATCTTTCGGCCATGATGCACTGGGGCTGGGGTTGGATTATGCTATTTGTGTGGGTAACGGCCAGCCCAAGCCAAGCCGTGGCGGAAGCGCCGGGTGCTGGCTGGCAGCCCGACGCGCTGCTAAGCCGCCTGATGCTGCGCACGCTGGTGCAGGCTCCCGACGGCCTGCTCTGGGTGGGCACCGACGACGGCGTGTACCGCTACGACGGCACCCGGCTGGTGCCGCTCAACGCCTTGCGCCGCCAAGGGCCGGCGTTGCCCGCCGTGGCGTGCGACCACCTGCTGCCGCTGGCCACGGGGGGCCTCTGGCTGGGCACCGAGGCCGGCCTGTACCTGCTCGGGGCCGACGGCCGCCTGCGCAGGCGGCCGCTGCCTAACCCCCAGGGCACCAGCCGGGCCGTGGAAAGCCTCACGCTGGCCCCCGATGGCCGCCGCGTGTGGGTGGGCCAGCGCGGCGGCGGCCTGCAAGCCTACTCGCTCGACGGCCGCCTGCTGGGCTTGCCGCTGCGCACGGCGGGCGTGTACGATGTGCGGGCCGCCCCCGACGGCACGCTTTGGGCCAACGACCCCACGGCCGGCCTGCAACACCTTGCCGCCACCGGGCGGGTGCTGGGCACCTGGCCCACCACGGGCCATTACGGCCGCCTGGTGCTGGACCCCACCGGCCGCGCTTGGGTGCTCACGGCCGGCGGGGCCTATCGCCCGGCCCCGGCGGGGCAGTGGCAGGCGGCCGCGCCCTGGGAGCCCGCCGCCCGCTATCCGCCCGAAGCCCGCGTCGACCTGAGTGCTGGCCCTGGCGGCCTCGGGCTGCTGAGCCGGGGGCAGTTGCGCCAGCTCGGCTGGACGGCCGGCTCCGCGCCGCGGCCCCGCGTGTTGTTTACGCTGCTGCTGCCTCCTTGGCCCACGGCCGCCTGGAGCGGCCGCCTGCGCCACGACCAGGGCGGCCACTGGTGGCTGTTCGACAGCGGCACCCGCACCTGCTGGCGGCGCGAGGCCGTTCCGGCCTTCGTGCGGGCCTTGCCCGGACCAGACGGGCAACCCTACAGTGTGCGGGCGACCGTGCGCCTGCCCAATGGCCGCTTGCTGGTGAGTACCTACGAAACCGGCCTGCTGACCCAAGCCGCCGACTCGCCGCTGGCTCCGCTGCGGCACTGGGCCGCCGCGACCCTGCCCACCGGTAATGTGCCGACGCTTATGGGCGTGGTGCCGGCGGCCGTTGGGCCGCGGGGCGACTGGCTGGCCGCCGGGGTCAGTCCGTTGCTGCGTTTCAACCCCCGAACCGGGGCCTTGCGCGAGGTGCCCCTGGCCGACGTGGGCCAGGGAACCCCCAACGGCTTGTGCTTGGCGCGGGACCCGGCTACTGGCCGGGTGTGGGCCGGCAGCCGCTCGGGCCTGCATTTCTACGACAGCACCCGCCAGGTATTCCAACCCTACCGCTTGCCGCAGGCCGGGCCAGCCAGTAAGCCGGCCGCGCCGCTGGCGGGGCGCATTGTCGAAGACATCTGGCCCGACGGGCGCGGCCACCTCTGGCTGGCTACGCCCGAAGGCGTGGAGCGGCTGACGCTGGCCACCGGGGTCCGCCAGGACTTTGGGCCGCTGGCCGCCCCGCCGCGACGCGCCCCACTCGATGGTGCCCGCTGCCTGTACCACGGCCCCGACGGCCGTCTCTGGGTGGGCACCCGCACCCACGGACTGCTGGTTATTGAGCCCGATGGTCGCGCCCGGTCGGTGCTCACGCTGGGTCAGGGCCTGCCCGATGCCAGCATTGCGTCGGTGCTGCCCGGCCCCGGCGGCCACCTGTGGCTGGGCACCTACCAGGGGCTGGTGCGCTACCAGCCCGCCACCGGGCAGCTGTCCGTGTTCACCACCGCCCAGGGGCTGGCTTCGAATGAGTGCAACGCCCGTGCCGCCTACGTCGACCCGTTGGACGGCCACTCGCTGCTGATTGGGGGCGTGGCGGGGCTGCACCGCATTTATCCGGGGCAGATGCCCGGCCCGCGTTCCCGCGCCTCGCGCCTGCTGCTCACCGGCTGGCAGGCCTTGAGCGCGGATGCCGCTACCAGCCGCGTCCGCTACCGGCTGCCCGCCGACGGCCCGCCGCCGCTGGCGCTGGCTCCCGATGCGCCCCTCATCGACTTGCACCTGGCCCTGACCAACGACTCGGACCCCGGCCGGGCGCGCTACGCCTACCGGGTGCGCGGCTGGCTCGCCGACCGCTGGCTGGGCCTGGGCACCACCCCGCTGCTGCGGCTGCAAGGGTTGCCGCCGGGCCGCTACACGGTCGAAATCCGGGCCGAAACCAGCCAGGGCGTGCCCGCCGCCAACCAGCTGCGCCTGCCCCTGACCGTGACGGCCCCCTGGTGGAGCCGGCCGCTGACCTGGGTGCTGGCCGGGCTGGCGGCCGTGGCGGCAGTATATCAATGGCAGCGCCGCCGCCTGCGCCAAATGCAGCGCGATAACGCACTGCGCGGCCAGCTGGCGGCCGATTTGCACGACGAGGTGGGAGCCCTGCTCACCCGCGTAACCATGCAGGCCGAGCTGCTGCACGAGCTGGAACAAGGCCCACCCGCGCGGCTGGCCGCCCTGGTGGCCGACAGCCGCGCCGCCGCCAGCACCGTGCGCGACATCATCTGGAGCGTGGACACCCAGGCCGACACGCTAACCGCGCTGGTCGACCGCATCCGCGACCACCTCGATACGACAAGCCGGGCCACCGGCCGCCTGCTGCACCTCGACGAGGCGGCGCTGCCGCCCGTGCTCGACCGCCCACTGCCACCCACCATGCGCCAGCAGGTATACCTGATTTTCAAGGAAGCCGTGACCAACGCCCTCAAGTATGCCCGGCCCGACCAGCCCATCCAAGTGGTGCTGCGCTGCGCCTCGCCCCTGCTGGAACTGACCGTGACCAGCGCGGGAGAGGCCCCGGCGGCGGGCCGGGCCGGGCAAGGCCTGCGCAACATGAGCCAGCGCGCCGCCCGGCTGGGGGCCACGCTCGCAACCGGGCCGGTGCCGGGCGGCTGGCAGGTGCGGCTGCGTGTGCCGGGCTGAGGCAACAAAAGGAGTTAAAAGTTGAGAGTTAAAAGTTAAACCGAGTACCGGCTGATTTTTAACTCCTTTCCTCAAAGGTCGCCCCGCATGGCGCGGCTTAGCAGTTCGTGGCGCGAGCTTACGCGCAGCTTTTCATAAAGGCGCTTGACGTAGGTATGCACCGTGTCGGGGGCCAGGGTGAGGCGGGCGGCCACTTGCTTTTCGGTGAGACCCTCGACCAGGCCCTGCAACACCTCCTGCTCGCGGGCCGACAGCAGGGCCGGCTGCTGGCTGGGGGCGGGCTGGAAGTGCTGGAGGGCCTTGCGGGCCACTGAGGGCGAAAGGGCCGCTCCACCGTGCAGCACGTCGAGGATGGCCTGCTTGTACTGGGGCAGGCTGGTGGCGTTTTTGATGACGTAGCCCGTGGCCCCGGCCCGCAGCGCTTGGAAGATGCGCTCGGGGTCGTCGTGCATGGTTTGCAGGATGATGTCGGTGCCGGGCAGGCGGCGGCGCAGCTCGGGCAGGGCGTCGATGCCGCTTTGGCCGGGCAGGCTCACGTCGAGCAGAATGACGCGGGGCACGAGGCTCAGGTCCAGCTCGGCCCACAGCGCTGCTACCGACCCGACCACGACGGAGCAGGTAAACTCGGGCTGGTAGCCGAGGTACTCGCGCAGCAGCTCGCGCACATGGGCATCGTCTTCCACGATAGCCAGCTGAATGGGGAAGGCGGGGATTGTCATAGCGAAGGCAAAGATGGCCAGCGGCCGGCGGGCTACTACCCCCCGCCGTGTACCCTAAACAGGGTACAAACCGAATGGGCCCGGCGGTACGGGCCCGGCAGACCTTTGCCGTTAATTCATATATATTCCCATGGTGCGTTCTTTACAAAGCTTGCTGCTGACTATCATGCCCCCGCCCCAGAAGGTACCCATTTCGCCAGTGCGTTCTTTACAAAGCTTGCTGCTGACTGCTTTATCCGGTGTGTTGGTGCCCCTGCGACAGCGGGCCGCCGCCGCCCTGTTGGCTCTGATGTGGCTGCTGCCCGCCCTTGCGCTTGCCCAGGCCCCCACCATCACTAGCTTCACGCCCGCGAGCGGGCCGGCGGGCACCACCGTCACCATAACGGGCACGAACCTGGCCACCATCAAGTCGGTGGTACTGCGCGGCATTCCGTGCAACATGACGGCGATTTCGGCCACCAGCGCCTCGTTTGTGGTGCCGGCGCAGGCCAGCACCGGGCGGTTTCGGCTGACGACGGCCACCGGCAACGCCCTGAGTGGCACCGACCTGGCCGTGACGCGGGCCAGCGCCTCGCTGACGTACCAACTCCGCAGCAATGCCTTCAACGGCATCGACGTGGGCGACTACTCGACGCCCACCTTCACCGACCTCGACCACGACGGGCTGCTTGACCTGCTGGTGGGCCGGGAGCTTGACGGCTTGGTGGCGCACTACGAGCAGAGCGCGGCCAACAGCACCAGCTTCACGCTGCGCTCCACGAACCTGAGCGGGCTGGGCGGCCACTACAACTCCCTGGTGTCGGTGACGGACATCGACGGCGACGGCCTGCTGGAGCTGGTGGTGGGGTCCGGGGCTGGCAACTTCAAGCACTACGAGCAAACGGCGCTGAACAGCTTCGCGTTTACGGAACTGGCCAACGACTTCAACAGCATCTTCTCCAACGGGGGCCTCACGTACCAGTATCCGCACTTTACGGACGTGGACGGCGACGGGCTGCTGGACCTGCTGGTGGGCGACGAGTTTTTGAGCCGCTACGAGCAGACGGCCGCCAACGGGGGCATCTTCACCCAGCTCAACAACCAGAACTTCGGCCCCACGCCCGACGCTGGCAACGGCGGGTCGGCGAGCTGCGTGGTGGACCTCGACGGCGACGGCCTGCTCGATATGCTGGTGGGGCGCGCCAACGGGCAGCTCTTCCACCACGCGCAGGCCAGCGCCGGCAGCGCCTCGTTTCCGGCGGTGTCGGCGGCGTTCAGCGGCCTGGGCCTGGCGGGCTACACGACCCCGGCCATCGCCGACCTCGACGGCGACGGGCTGCTGGATTTGCTGGTCGGCGGGTCGGACGGGGTGCTGCGCCACTACGAGCAGGTGGGCGCGCTCATCACCAGCTTCGCGCCCGCCAGCGGGCCGGTGGGCACGAGCATCACCATCACGGGCACCAACCTGGGCAGCGCCACGGCGGCCAGCGTGAACGGCACGGCCGGCACGATTACGGGCACGCCCACGGCCACTTCGCTCACCTTCGTGGTGGGGGCGGGCAGCACGACGGGTGCGGTGAGCCTCGCCACGCCGGGCGGCCCGGCCAGCAGCGGCACCAGCTTCACGGTGCTGCCGCCGCCCGTACTCACGGGCCTGAGCCCCACGCGCAACGCCCGCAACGCGGCAACCGGCAGCAACGTGGCCTTTACTTTCGACCAGGCCATGAGCGGGGCGGCAAGTAGCTTATTGGCGGTGAAGGTCTTCAGCAGCCAGCGCGGCGGGCGGTTGCAAAACGGGGCGCGGGGCGTGACGACGGCCAGCGGCAATACGCTCACCTTCGACCCGGCCACCGACTTCAAACCCGGCGAAACCGTGTACTCGACCGTGACGACGGCCGCGCAAAGCAGCGGCGGCGCGGTGCTGGCGGCGGGCCGGGTGCAGCAGTTTACCACGGCCGTGGGCGGCAGCGGGCGCGGCACCTTCGTGGCTCCGGCCACCAACGCCAACCCCGCCGTGGGGGCCAATCCTTTCGCCGTGGCGCTGGGCGACGTGGACGGCGACCTGGATTTCATCGCGGCCAACAACAACAACAG
>JANNDE010000148.1:0-2735 GCA_031387395.1 Hymenobacter sp. | reverse complement strand
CCCCAAACCTACGTTATCTGGCGGGAGGCGCAGGCGTGGCACATCAAGTACAGCGGCGCCATCGACGACAATGGCGCGGAACCCAGCCGCGTGAAAAACGCCTACGTGGTGCGCGCCGTGGAGGCCCTGCTGGCCGGCCAGCCCGTGGCCCAGCCGCAAACCGACTCGTTCGGCTGCGCCATTTTTTTCCGCAAGCAGCTGCAGTAGCGCTGGCTTCCAGCCTGTTGCTGGCGCGCGTCTGCGACGCGCTGCCAGTTGGTTTCGAGTCTCCAGACTCACTGCGTGAACGAAGCCGCCAGTTGTTTAATATCCGAGCCACAGGCTCGAAGCCAGTCGGCAGCGCGTCGCAGACGCGCGCCAGCAACTCAGCCCCACTCCAGCCGCCCCACCTTTTCTCCAGTTACCCATGAAACGCCAGCTACTCCTCCTCGCCCTCTGCTGCGGCCTTAGCCAGCAACTCGCCGCCCACACGCCGGACTACGGCCCCGCCGTGCTCCGGCACTGGACGCTGACCGCCGCGCCGCGCACCCTCGACGGCGCGTTTCTGATGTACAAGAACCACGAGGTGTATATCGAGGAGCGCAACCACCGCGTGAGCCACTTCCCGCTGGCCGCTTTCTCGCCGGCCGACCAGGAATTTGCCCGGAGAAAACACGCCTGGGTCACCCGGCTGAACCGCGAATTTTCGGCGGCGCACGCGCAAGCCGCGGCGGCGGTGCCCGCGCCGGCGCCGGTCTCGTTTACGACGCGGTTTTTGCTGCTGGCCGGGGTGCTCGGGCTCCTGGGCTGGTATGTGCTGGCGGTGGCCGACCAGGAGCGGCGGCGCTACGTGCGGCCCATCGGGCTGGCGCTGAGCGCGGTGCTGCTGTTCGGCTTCACCAAAAAGGTGCTGCAAGCCCAGCAAACCACCACCGACCCGCTGGTGCTGGATGCGGCCTTCACGCCCTTCAAGCCCCAGGTGAGCACCTACTGGACCAGCACCTACTTCTATGTGCAGTCGAAGGGCATTCCCACCACGCACCGCATGATGGCGGGCATTACCGGCTGGCAGCAGCAGGTGCCCATTCCGCAGTGCTACGTGGGCAGCAATGCCTGGCCCATTCCGCTCAACCCGGTGGTGGCGGCCACGCCCGTGCCCGTGAATGCCAGCCACTTCTACCGGGGCGCGATAGCCGTGGCCGTGAACGGCGTGGCCATCTTCAACCCCTACACCAACACCGGCGTCGATGCCTTCCTCGATGGGCAGCTCGACACTTTCGGCGGGCACTGCGGCATGGCCGATGACTACCACTACCACACCGCCCCGCTGAGCTTGTATGGTACAACTCTGGCCACGCGCCCCATTGCCTACGGCCTCGACGGCTTTGCCGTGTACGGCCCCACCGAGCCCGACGGCGCGGCCATGACCACCCTTGATGCCAACCATGGCCACTACTACGGCACCGCCAGCGTGTACCACTACCACGGCACGGCCGCCGCGCCCTACATGATTGGCAGCATGGTGGGCCAGGTAACGGAGGATGCCACCCACCAGATTGTCCCGCAGGCGGCGGCCCGGCCCGTGCGCCCCGGCCAGCAGCCCCTGCGTGGGGCGGTCATCACCGGCTGCGTGGCCAACGCCGCCGGCAACGGCTACGCCGTGGCATATACGCTTGCTAACCAGTCGTACTCGTTGAACTACAACTGGACCACGGCCGGCCTCTACACCTTCAACCTGGTGGCCCCCACCGGCACCACCACCAGCACCTACAATGGCACCGCCCCCTGCGCCGTGCCCACGGCCGCCCGCGCCAGCAACGTCGGCGGCGCGGCCGTAGCTATTTACCCCAACCCCAGCAGCCAGACGTTTTCGCTGGCCCTGAGCGCGGGCATTGCCGAGCGCGACGTGCGGGATATTGCCATTTATGACCAGAAAGGGGCCCTGGTGTACCGCACGCGCCAGTACCAGGCCAGCATCAATCCCGGCCCGCTGGCTACCGGCGCTTATGTGGTGAAGGTGCAAACCGCCACCACGGCCTGGACCAGCAAGCTGGTGGTGGAGTAATGCCTGGTGGTTTTGGAATGAATTAAATATCTGACTTTCAAATTTTTAATTCATTCCAAAAACCGTCGCTATCCCAACCAATCAATTATCGCCTGAAACGATGAAAGGCTACTTTCTCGCGTTCTTACTGGTTGCCCTGGGCCTCACGGCCCATGCCCAGCGCAATACGATTCTGATAATCGCGGACGACCTGAGCCCCGACTACTTTGGTTTCTACGGCAACACCCTGGACACGGTGGACGTGCCCAACATCCGCAGCCTGCTGGCCAGGGGCGTCCGCTTCACCAACCTGACCAGCAACCCGGTGTGCTCTTCTACCCGCACCACCATTCTCACGGGCCGCTACAGCTTCCGAACCGGCGTGGGCGGCATCGTGGGCGGGGCGGGCGGCTCGAACGAGATTGACGTGACGGAAATATCCATTCCCAAATTGCTGCGGACTTACAACCCCAACATCGTCAAGGCCAACATTGGGAAATGGCACCTGAAGCAGCCTGGCTCGTCGGCCAGTCTGCTCAGCCCGCTCACCCTGGGCTACGACTGGTACGAGGGGCCGTTTATCGGCCAGCTGCCCAGCTTCACCAATTGGCAGAAATACACCAACGGCGTGGCCAGCACGGTGACGACTTATGCCACCACCGAGAACGTGAACAATGCCCTGACGTGGCTGCGGACGCAGAATCAGACCAAG
>JANNDE010000143.1:0-9554 GCA_031387395.1 Hymenobacter sp. | reverse complement strand
CCCCAAACGAGAACCCCCGACGCCAGGCTCCTGGCGTCGGGGGTTCTCGTTTGGGGCCCGGGAAGACTTAGCGGGATACCCGCCCGCCCACTGCCAGCGTAATGGTTTCGGCGGCCTGCTGGCTGGCAGCCAGGGATGGGGATACCGGCCGGGCAAACAGCCGGCGCAGCACCAGGTGCGAAGGCACATAAAACACCAGCAGCAGCCCCAGCATCCAGCTCAGCAGGTAGAGGGGGGCGGGCAGCCAGGTTTGCGGGTGCGCGTCATCAAAGCCAAACACGTAGTTGATGTTGACCGGAATTTTGGCGTCGGGCAGCACGGTGCCGGCCGGCGGCAGGAAGAAGTAGGCCACCAGGCACAGGCTCCAGCCCAGGGCCGTCCAGGCCAGCAGGGCGCGGCGGTCGTAGCCCAGGCGTTTCACCAGAAAGATGAGCAGGAACGGCAGCCAGCCGTGAAAGAACGAGAGCCCCCGCAGAAACAGCGAGCGGTTGGGGTCGAACATGTACGCCGTGAGGCCCACCAGGTGCACGCCCAGCAGCTCACCCAGGAAGTCGGCGCACCACAGCACCTGCGGCACCAGAATGCCCACCGCCGCCATCGAAGCCGGCAGCGCCTTTTCCGACCACAGGGCAATGAAGCTCAGCAGCAGGGCCACGTCGCAGAAATACAGGAAGTTGGTGGGCCCGTAGTTGACGTAGTACACCGGCACCATCACGGCCAGAAAAGCACTGACGAGGAGTTTGAGCGAAAGTGGCAGGCGGGGCGAAGCAGCGTTCATGAAAATGGGGCGGTATCGGCGGGCGGCGCACCGTTGCGCGCCAGCAGAACCGTCACAAAGGAAGGCTGCCGCCCGGGCATATTCCAAGCCATAATACGGGTCGCTCCGACTTGCCCGTTCCAGCCAAACCAGCCCCAACCAACTGAAAAACAAGGCATCAAATTCAAATTATCAGACTTTTCACCCTGCCATTCCGTCCCGAATCAGGCCAGCGCGTGCGCCAAATCGGCCAATAATTCTTCCACCGGCTCAATACCCACGCTCAGCCGCACCAGCCCCACGGTGATGCCCAGCCCGGCTCGCTGCGCATCGGTGAGGGCGCGGTGCGAGGTATAAAGCGGGTGTGAGCACGACGAATCGACGCCCGCCAGCGAGGGCGCGAACGGAAACCGCTGGCTGCGCTGCATAAAGCGGTTGACGACGGCCGCGTCGTCGGGCAGGCGCATCGAGAGCATCCCGCCGAAGCGGCCACCGCCCTGGTGGGCGGCCAGCTCGTGCTGCGGATGGGTAGCCAGGCCGGGGTAGTACACGGCCTGCACGGCGGGGTGCTGGCCGAGGAACCCGGCCACGGCCCAGGCGTTTTCGCTGTGGGCGGCTACGCGCAGGCGCAGGGTTTTCAGGCCGCGCACGCTCAGCCAGCTTTCCATGGGGCTTAGGGTGAGGCCGAACACCACGCCAATCTGGCGCAGGCGGGCGGCATCGTCGGGGGTGCGGGCCACCACGGCCCCGGCCGTCACGTCGGAGTGGCCGGCCAGGTACTTGGTCACGCTGTGCAGCACGAGGTCGGCCCCGTAGGCCAGCGGCCGGGTCAGCACCGGGGTCGAAAACGTGTTATCGACCACCAGTTTCAGGCCGTGGCGGTGGCTGGCATCGGCCGCCGCGCGCAGGTCCACCACGCGCAGCAGCGGGTTGCTCATGGTTTCGCAGAGCAGCAGCCGGGTAGTGGCCTGCACGTAAGCCGCCAGGTCGTAGAGGTGCTCGAACGGCACGTAGGTCACCGCAATGCCCAGCCGGCTCAGCTCCAGGTTCAGCAGCGCCGCCGAGCCGCCGTAGATGTCGGCCGCGCACAGCACGTGGTCGCCGGCCTGGCAGTAGGTGAGCAGCGCCGCGAAAATGGCCGCCATGCCCGAGCCCGTAGCCACGGCCCCCGCGCCCCCCTCCCAGTGGCTGATGGCGGTGGCCAGCTCGTCGGTGTTGGGGTTGCCATTGCGCGAATACAGGTAGCGGCTGCCCGGCTCGTCGAAGTACTGCTGCACCGCGTCGAGGTCCTCAAACCTGAACACCGACGTTTGGTAGATGGGCGTGATTTTGGGCTGGATGTTGGGCATGAGGAACACGTAAGAAGGCGGTTGAATAGGCGCGCAAAGGTAGGGCCGGGCCGGGAGGCCCAGCCGGGGGCATGTCCCGGATTTTCAATTCGAGTGCCCGGGCTCCTACCCTTCCGTAGCCGGCCCGGCTGGCGGCGGCGGCGGGAGCGCCGCCACTGCAGTGGCCGACGGTGCCAGCTTGTGCGCCCGGTTTTCGCGCCGGAACACCTCCATCAGCACCAGGAAGTAGGACACCAGCAGCGGCCCCACCACCAGCCCGATAAGGCCGAAAACTTCCACGCCCAGCACCAGCCCCACCAGCGTCACCAGCGGGTGAATGTTGCCCATGCGCTTGGCCAGCATGATGCGCAGCAGGTTATCCACGTTGATAATGACGATGAACCCGACCAGCAAAATCCCCCCAGCCTGACCATTGTGGCCCTGCGAAAACTGGTAGAGCGCCGCCGGCCCCCACACCAACGGGGTACCCAGCACCGGCAGAAAAGCCATAAAAAAAGCCACCACGCCCCAGAAGAGGGCATCCGGCACCCCAAATATCCACAGCGCCAAGCCCGTCAGAATGCCCTGCACCAGGGCCACCAGCACCTGGCCCAGCACGTTGGCGTTTACGTTGTTTTTCAGCGACTCGCCCAGCTCCCGCAGGGTATCGTTGCGGAAAGGCAGGTAGCGGTGCAGCCCCAGCAGGAAGTAGGTTTCCTGCATAAACAGGTAGTACATCGTGAACAGCATCAGGCCCACTACCACCAGAAAATTGAGCGCGCTGCTGGCAATGGTGGGCAGCCAGCTGCTCACCTTGGCCCCTCCCTGCAATACCAGCTGGCGCACGTTCAGCTGCTCGGCCAGGCGGAAGCCCGTGGCTCTTTCCACCTTGTGCACCACTTCCATTATCTGGTCGGGGTTGCGGGCGAAAGCCACCAGCCGGTCGAGCAGCAGCGAGCTCAGCGCGTAGAAGGGCACTACCAGCACCACCACCGTCACCAGCAGAATGCCGATGGTGACGAACCGGCGGTTCCAACGGCGCTGGTGCACCAGCGCCACCCACCACGGCCGAAAGACCACGAACAAAATGCCCGCCGCCAGAAAAGCCGTGAGATACTGCGCCAGGCCAAACACTATCAACCCCGCCAGGCCCAGCAGGCAGGCCACCAGCAGCACGTAGCGCTGCCGGTGAGTGTAGATATTTTCGACGGCGATAAAAGGGTTATTTAGCGGCTTCTGCATAAGCGGTACGATGAGCGAATAGCGGTTTCCCTGTCCTGTACGTGCAAGCTACGTTCGCGCGCGCCGAAGCACAAAAAAACCGCTTCTGCCAGGCAGAAGCGGCTTTTCGGGAGCCAGTTACGAGAGGCTGCCGCTTATGCCACGGCACCTTCGGCCAGCACAATCACATTGTTGCGCAGCACTTCCACCACGCCGCCTTCGATGCGGATGACCTCACGGCCACCCGCGCCACCGGAGAGCGTCACGTCGCCGGCCTTCAGGGCCGCGATGAGCGGGGCGTGGTTGTTCAGCACTTCGAACGAGCCATCGGCCCCCGGAAACTGGGCCGCCGTCACTTCGCCTTCGAAAACCTTGCGGTCGGGGGTGATGATTTCTAAATGCATGTTTTGGAGTGTTGAATGTTGAGTTTTGAGGGTTGAGTTAATTGAACAGCCATTCAACCCTCAACCCTCAAAATTCAACCCTTCTATCTATTTCGCTTCCGCAATCAGGCGCTCGCCTTTGGCCACGGCATCCTCAATGTTACCCACCAGGTTAAAGGCCGCCTCGGGGAGGTGGTCGTACTTGCCGTCGATGATTTCGTTGAAGCCTTTGATGGTGTCTTTAATGTCAACGAGCACGCCTTTGAGGCCGGTGAACTGCTCGGCCACGAAGAAGGGCTGCGACAGGAATCGCTGCACGCGACGGGCGCGGTTCACGACCTGCTTGTCCTCTTCCGACAGCTCGTCCATCCCCAGGATGGCGATGATGTCCTGAAGTTCTTTATAGCGCTGAAGCAGCTCTTTCACGCGCTGGGCGGTGTTGTAGTGCTCGTCGCCGAGAATGTCGGCCGACAGGATGCGCGAGGTCGAGTCCAGTGGGTCAACGGCCGGGTAGATGCCCAGCTCGGCGATTTTGCGGCTCAGTACCGTCGTGGCGTCCAGGTGGGCAAAGGTGTTGGCCGGGGCCGGGTCCGTCAAGTCATCGGCCGGCACGTACACGGCCTGCACCGAGGTAATCGAACCGCGCTTGGTCGAGGTAATACGCTCCTGCATGGCACCCATTTCGGTAGCCAGCGTGGGCTGGTAGCCTACGGCCGAAGGCATCCGGCCCAGCAGCGCCGATACTTCCGAACCCGCCTGCGTGAAGCGGAAAATGTTGTCGATGAAGAACAGGATGTCGCGGCCGGCACCGGTGCCGTCGCCATCGCGGAAGCTCTCGGCAATCGTCAGCCCCGACAGGGCCACGCGGGCACGGGCTCCGGGGGGCTCGTTCATCTGGCCGAACACGAGGGTTGCCTGCGATTTTTCCATCGCCTCCATGTCCACCTTGCTCAGGTCCCAGCCACCTTCTTCCATCGAATGCTTAAAGGCATCGCCGTAGAGAATGATGTTGGATTCGATGAATTCACGCAGCAAGTCGTTGCCCTCACGGGTCCGCTCGCCCACGCCGGCAAACACCGACAGGCCTTCGTAAGCCTTGGCCACGTTGTTGATAAGCTCCTGAATCAGTACGGTTTTACCTACGCCGGCACCACCAAACAGCCCAATCTTACCACCCTTTACATAAGGCGCCAGTAAATCGATAACCTTGATGCCGGTAAAGAATACTTCCGACGACGTAGCCAGCTCCTCAAACGCCGGGGCGTTGCGGTGAATGGACAAGCGCGGCCCGCTCTTGGGCTGCGGAATGCCGTCGATGGCTTCGCCCAACACGTTGTAAAGGCGGCCTTTCACGCCGTCGCCGGTGGGCATCGAGATGGGGGCACCCAAGTCGCGTACTTCCGCGCCACGGGCAAGGCCTTCGGTCGAGTCCATGGCAATGGTCCGAACCCGGTCCTCACCCAGGTGCTGCTGGCATTCCAGCACGACCACCTGGCCGTTCTCTTTGGTTACTTCGAGGGCGTCGAGGATGTTGGGCAGCTTCGTGTTTTCACCCGCGAAGCTGACGTCCACGACGGGTCCGATGACCTGAGTGATTTTGCCGGTATTGGCCATTTGGTTGTATTTATGATGAAGTTGATGCTCTTTTCAGGCCGCAAAATTACGGCCCAAACCCCGGTTTTCCAACCCCAATTCATTGCGGCTACCAGGCTAGCCCTACCCCCACCCCAAACTAGTTAGCCGGTGAAAATCAGCCTGTAGCGGGCATTCACGGCGTTTCCAGTATTGGGCGGCCCAATTTTTTACAGAAAATTTTTCGCCAAATACTTGCCTCGAATATTTTCAGCTGTACATTTGCACTCCCAAACGGCACGTAGCCAGCTGGGAAATTGTCCGATGGTGTAACCGGCAACACGCTTGATTTTGATTCAAGAAAGTCCAGGTTCGAGCCCTGGTCGGACAACTTCGACACCGCTCGACAACTTTAGCAAAGGCGCTGGCTTCTCCCTCCCCGGGAGCAAGTCAGCGCCTTTCGCTATTTATTCATCATCTCTTGGCCGCCTGTTACTCTGCTTAAACCCGGATTAACAGGCGGTTTTGCTTCACCTTTCTTTTAATGGACCCACACGCTAAACTATTCGCCGGCAGCGCCTCGCAGGAGCTGGGCCGCAAAATTGCCGCCGCCTTTGGCCAGCCCCTGGGCGACCTCACTCTTCAGCGCTTCGCCGACGACGAGCTCAGCCCGAGCTTCGATGAGAGCGTGCGCGGCTGCGAGGTGTTTCTCATCCAGAGCACCTTCCCACCCTCCGAGCACCTCATGGAGCTCATGCTGATGGTGGATGCCTGCAAGCGCGCCTCGGCCCACAAGGTCACTATCGTGATGCCCTACATGGGCTACGCCCGCCAAGACCGCAAAGACAAACCCCGCGTGAGCATCGGCGCAAAAGTGGTGGCCAACATCATCCAGAGTGTGGGCACCGACCGCCTGATGACCTGCGACCTGCACGCCGGCCAGATTCAGGGCTTCTTCGATATCCCGGTCGACCACCTCGACGGAGCCACTGTCACGGCCCCCTACATCGAGTCGCTGAACCTGAAAAACCTGATTTTCGCCTCGCCCGACGTGGGCGGCGTGGTGCGGACCCGCGCTTTCGCGAAGAAATTCGGAGCCGAAATCGTAGTCTGCGACAAAATGCGCGTGCGGGCCAATGAAATCGCCTCCATGCAGATTATCGGCGACGTGAAGGGCATGGACGTGGTATTCGTGGATGACATGGTGGACACCGCCGGCACCATCTGCAAGGCCGCCGACCTGGTGATGGAGCGCGGGGCCAACTCGGTGCGCGCCGTCATCACGCACCCGCTGCTGAGCGGCCCGGCGCACGCCCGCATCCGCGCCTCGGCCCTCACCGAATTGATTACGACCGATACCATCCCGCAGCGCGAGGTCAATGATAAAATCCGGGTGATTTCGCTGGCTCCGCTGTTCGCGGCCGCCATTCGCAACGTGGTCACGCACGAGAGCATCAGCTCGCTGTTCGTGTAAACAACGGTCTGATTGACTTTGCCCCGGCACGTCGTGCTGAGCGCTTCTTTGGCCGCGCTCGGTACGACGTGCTTTTTTATCTCTGTTGCCCTACTTTATCCGTAAGATTGGCACAATTTTGTAGAAAGGAATTCTCAACTGGAACTTTTTTCTGCAAACCTGATGAACAAGCTTTACTCCTCCGCCTTAACCCTTTTAGGCGCGCTGCTGCTGAGCGCCTGCGCCTCCTCCGTACACATTCGGGCGCTGGCTCCGGCGGCGGTGCCCATGCCAGCCAACCTGCAAAGCGTAGCCACCGCCAACCGCATTATCCCCGAATCGCGCCGCGAGAAATTCTTCGACGTGCTGGAAGGCGCTTTCACCGGTGAGGGCATTGGCGTGGACCGTGCCGGAGCTGATGAATGCGTGAACGTGGTGGGCCAGGCCCTGGCCAATAATAGCTACCGCTTCCGGGTGACGCAGGCCCAGCTGCAGCTGCTGGGCCGCAGCCGCGAATTTTTTCTGCCGCCGCTGGCCCCGCGCTACGTGCAGGACCTGTGCCGCCGCACCCAGGTCGATGGCTTAGTGGTGCTCGAAGCCTTTGACTCCGACATGCTGCTGACGCACACCAATGGCACCCGCACCGTGAAAGACAAGGAAGGCAAAGAGCACCAGGTGCCTACCGTGCACGTCGAGATGGTAATGAAAATCGTGAGCGGCTTCCGCACCTACGGCGCGGCCCAGGGCTTCGTGCTCGACCAGGCCCGGCAGGAAGACCAGCTGGTATTCAGTGGCAACGGCGACGATTACGGCCAGGCCCTGCGCCAGCTGCCCCCGCCACAGGAGTGCATCCGGCGGGTGGCCCAGCGGGCCGGCGATGGCTACGCCCGCCGCATTGCCCCTTCTTACATCGACCTCAGCCGCGACTATTTCACCACCGCCAAGAAGGATGCCCTGATGAAGCAGGCCGCCGTGCGGGCCGACGCCGAAGACTGGCAAGGGGCCGCCACGCTCTGGCAGCAGGCCGCCAAAAACCTCAACCCGAAAATTGCCGGCCGGGCGTTCTACAACCTGGCGGTGGCCAGCGAGGTGCGCGGCGACCTGCCCGGGGCCATCGACTGGGCCAAAAAATCGGCTTATACCTGCAACAACAGCCAGGCCAAAAACTACCTGCGCGTTCTCAACGACCGGCTGCGGGCGCAGGAGCTGGTGCGGGAACAGCTGAAGAGCGTACCCGTAATGAACTAACACTGGGGCATTTCTTCGTAACACGCTGGTTTTTCAGCCGGATTCGCCCTACCTTTGCGGCCCGTTTGCCCCAATATTGGGTGCGGACGGGCCATATTTTCATCCCAAAAACCACTTTTATGAAAAGCCTCGAGATTGTAGGGTTTAAAAGAGCGAATCTCGGTAAAACGGACGCCAAGGCATTGCGCCTCGACGCTCAAGTACCGTGCGTATTGTATGGCGGCACCGATACCGTGCACTTCTCCGTGCCCGCTATTCTGTTCCGCGAGCTGTTGTACACGCCGGAGGCACACATCGTGGACCTGAACGTGGAAGGCACGCTGTATAAGGCGATTGTGCAGGACGCCCAGTTCCACCCCGTAAACGAAATGCTCCTCCACGTTGACTTCCTGGAATTGGAAGAAGGCAAAGAGGTTAAAATGGACATCCCCGTGAAATACGTAGGCGTTTCGCCGGGCGTATTGGCCGGTGGCAAACTGGTGAGCAAGCTGCGCAAAGTGCGCGTGCGCGCCACGATGGACAACCTCCCCGACTACGTGGAAGTGAACATCGGCACCATGGAGCTGGGCAAATCCATCAAGGTAGGTGCCGTGGAGCCGAAGGGCTACACCATCCTCACCAGCACGGAGGCTCCCATCGCCACCATCACCATCCCACGGGCCCTGAAAGGCGAGCTGGCCGCTGGCAAGTAAGGACCACAGATTTAACGGATTTAACGGATTTTTTGTGGTTCTCGCTGTTCTGCATTTCAAACTGTTGGCTGTTTATTGAATCCGTTGCTGATAAAAAAACCGTCTGCTAGCAGACGGTTTTTTTATGCGTCATTTGTTCGCGCACTCCCAGTGCACCGCGCCGTTCTAATCGCGTCGGGGCCAAAACCACAAAAAATCCGTTAAATCCGCTAAAATCCGTTAAATCTGTGGTCTTTTTAGTTCTCTGCCTGGGCAACATTGGCCCCGAATACGCCGATACCCGCCACAATATCGGTTTCATGGTGGCCGATTATCTGGCCGCGAAATTTGCCGCGCCGCGCTTCGAAATCGGCCGCCACGCTTTCACCACCGAGTTCAAGCAAAAGGGCCATACCTACGTGCTGGTGAAACCCACCACTTACATGAACCTGAGCGGCAAAGCGGCCGCCCATTGGCTGGCCGCACTCAAAATCACCGCCGAAAACATGATTGTGGTGACCGACGACCTCGCCCTACCCTTCGGCAAGCTGCGGCTCAAAGGGCAAGGCTCGGCCGGCGGCCACAACGGGCTGAAGGATATTCAGGCCACACTCAGCAGCGATGTGTACGCCCGCCTGCGCTTCGGCGTGGACGCTAATTTCCCCAAAGGCCGACAGGTGGATTATGTATTGAATCCGTTTTCGGGCGATGAATTAATTGAATTGCCTACGCGCATCGAAAAAGCGGCGGAAGCCGTTTTAGCTTTCGGCGCGATGGGGCTGGAACGGGCAATGAATGCGGTAAACGTGAAGTAATTTGTATTAGGACTTACGCAAAGGTTTGTTTTTTTAGCCCCAGCGGGGCGACATATCGGTAGTAAATCCCTGGTAGTGAGAATAAAGCCCCAGCGGGGCGACATTC
>JANNDE010000135.1:0-13956 GCA_031387395.1 Hymenobacter sp. | reverse complement strand
CAATCATTAAAAGCTTTTAAAGAAAGTGCTTTACATGGCATAAACGAACTGAAAACTTATTTGCTTATAAGTGCATGTTTTTAAGTTAATTATGACCTTAAAAGGCTTTTTTGCTTCCTAAGCCCCTTGTTTTTTACTCTGCTGCAAATGGCTGCTCGACTTAAACCCTACCTGACCGATGAGGAATTCCGGCTTATTGTAGCCGAAAGCTTGTCGGTGCGGCAGGTATTGAGTCGCATCGGGCTGGTCCGGCGGGGGGTAATTACAAAACAGTGCATAACCGTATTGCCCGATTGGAGCTAAACACAAGCCATTTCACTGGTGCTGCTTGAAATGTGGGAACGCGCTACAAAAATTTTGGGCGCTCATTTCCATTAGCGACAATTTTAGTTGAAAATTCTCCTTACACGCAACTAATACCATTCGAACACGCCTTCTCAAGGAAAAGCTGAAAGAGCATAAATGTGAACTGTGTGGGTTGCAGGAATGGCTGGGAAACCAGATTCCACTCGAACTTCATCACCAAAATGGCTGCAACAATGACCACCGTCTGAATAATTTGCAGTTACTTTGTCCAAATTATCACGCATTAACGCCCAGCTATCGGGGCAAGAATCAAACACGAGCCAGAGTGGTGAAACTGGTAGACACTAGGGTCTTAAACACCCTTGCTGAATAGGCGTACGGGTTCGAGTCCCGTCTCTGGTACTAATACTGAATACCGGAAGGCCCGGAAAACAGCTTCTCCCGTCGGGAAAGCGGTTTTCCGGGTTTTTTGCGTCCAAGGGAATCGGTACTCCACGACGCGAAACAGGGGGTTCCCTACGCGAGGGACGCCCCCCCTAACGCCCCCCTTTTCCGGTATGGTTACTCAATTCATTTTACGGACAGACAAAAAAGATTCAGCCGGGCGGAGCCCGGTGCATCTGGTGGTGTACTTCGACGGTGCCCGCCTCAAATGTGCTACCGGCGAGAAGTGCAAGCCCGCCGACTGGAACACGGACAAGCAAAAGTTTCGGGCCTCATTTCCCTTGGCGGAAGAGGCCAACGACCTGCTGAAATTGATGGCGGGCAATGTGCTGGCGTGGTGGCGCAAGCTGCGGGCCTCTGGCGAAGCGCCCACGCTGGCGGGCCTGCGGGCCGTGCTGCGGCCGGTGGCGGCAGAAGCGGCAGCCCCGACCGCGCCCAATTCCATTACGGTGCTGAACACCGAGCACCGGGAGGCATTGCGGGCGCGGGGCTACGCCAACCACACGCTGCGGCAGCGCAAGATGCTGTGCAGCTGGCTAGGCAATTACGAGCGGGACCGGGGCGAACTGTTGGACCCGACGACTTATGACCTAGCAACGCATGACCGGGTGTTGCACTACCTGCGCTTTGATAGAAACCTAGCGCAGAATACAATTGCTTCCTTTGTGCGCGGGCTGAAAGTGTTTCTGCGCTGGTGCCGGGAAGAGCGGGCTATGTCGGTGCCGGTCGAGTTGCGCAAGCTGCAAGGGAAGCACGCCGACGTGCTGAAAATGTGGCTGTCGGCCGAGGACCTGGCGGCGCTGACCACGGCCATGCTGCCGGCGCACCTGACGCGGGTACGCGACGTGCTGCTGTTCTGCTGCTACACGGGCCTGCGCTACTCCGACGTGTGGGCGTTGCAGCCCGGCAACCTGCACGAATGGGACGGGGCGCGGGTTCTGCGGCTGGTGCAAACCAAGACGCGCACCGGCGTGAGCATCTATCTGACGGAAGCAGCCGGGGCCATCATCGACAAGTACGCTGCGGACGGGGACCGGGCCCGGCTGCTGCCGGTGCTGGCCAACCAGGTAATGAACCGGCACCTAAAGCAGGTTGGTAAGTACGCGGGGCTGACCGCGCCGGTGGTGGTATCGGAGCGGGTGGCCGGGGAGATGGTGAAAACGTCAGTGCCGAAATACGAGCTGCTGACCTCGCACACGGCCCGTCACACATTCGCCACGCAAAGCCTGCTGCGCGGTATGCCGGTGGAAGTGCTGCAAAAAGTGATGGGCCACGCCAAGATTCAAACGACCCTGATTTACGCGAAGGTGGTGGAGGACCTGCAGCACCACACCATGCGGCGCATCTGGGAGGATAGGGGAGCGGCTACTGACAGCGCCGGGGTGCGGGCCAGCCAGGTTTGTGAGGTGCAGCCCTCGGCTGCGTGAGCGTAGGTTGCAACCGTGTACACGAGTAGGTTTGTGATACGCCAAATGCTAAAAGCACATTGCCATGGGTATTACGCCGCAGAGTCAGGAAATTCTTGATGCAGTAAAAGATAAATGTGCACAGGCAGCCGAACCACTCGCGCACATAGCCAAAGCTGGAGCAGAAGATGTTACCACCTTCGTTTTCGATATCGACGGCTTACCGGAATTCCCTGCTAAGCTTATTCGTGCTCACCCCAAACACAAGGCTGCTTTCGACAAAATAGCTACCATCAAGCGGCCAGTAGTTTATGTTTTCGAAATCATATCCTCCGCTAATCCGAATGAGGTTCGCGCAATTGCGCAGACATACCAGGGCGGGGCTCGGAAGATGCCTGCCTTCCGAAGCATCACCGATGCCACATCCCAATGCCTGTACGTGGGCAAAGTGAAGTCTAATTTTCAGGCCCGTGTCGTTCAGCATCTGGGCTTTGGAAGTACGGCTGAAACCCAAGCCCTTCAGCTGTGCCATTGGGCCCGCGGCCTAGGTTTGCAGTTGAGGCTTACGGCCTTTGAATTCAGGAACGATGTAGCCGAATTGCTGCCCCTCTTGGAGAAGGCCGTTGCCAGTCAACTCGAACCATTGATTGGCAAGCATCAATAAAACAGCATTGTTCCTGAACTACGCTGCAAAAGCTGCGCCTTTTAGCCTGTTGCATTTAGCAGTTACCCTCTCCGCCAACATAGTTCGCTCATCCATGCCTTCAGCCGAAGAATTCCCCATTGAAGAATTTGATAGTGTTCCTGATTGGAACGCGACGGCTTGGGCGCTCATTCAAGCCCGTGATGCTAAAGCCTTGCAGCCGGACCAACTGGCAGCCTATTTGGCAGCTGCGACTATGGAAAGCCTAGGCAGTATGAAAGCAGTGTTGACACGCGAACCCGAAGATTCCGCTCTGCTTGGTGCTATCGGAGCTGAAATAGAACGCCGGCATGGCGGTGGCACTTCAGCTACGCTTTAGCTATACTCCAGCTATGCTCTAGCTACGGTTGGCCTGGGCCGTTGTGCCGTTCAGGGCGCGGGAAACTTCGGCCTCGGGGAGGTGGGTGAATTGGCAGAACTCGGCTACTGATACGTAGGCGCGGGCGGGCTTGTCGAAGTGCTTACGGATGCGCTGCAGCAGGACCTTGGCAGTGCTGTATTTGGTGCCAGTAAGCTGGGCTGCCTCCTTCGGGCAGATGCAGACCTGGGGCATAATGGGAGGGTTTTGGGTGAATGTGGTAGGCTAAGATACAACCGCTAAAACCGGGCCGTAGGTTCGGTACATGAACACCAAACGGACGATTTTACGGGTGGGCGAAATGGCGCTGGTTGGGGCGCTGGTGGCGGGGTGTCTGTCGAGCCAGCGCGAGATGGGCGCGCCGCTGTCGTTCACGGCCCGCGCCGCTGCCGCCGCTGAAGCCGCCCGGGTGGTGCGCGTCATCGACGCCGATACCTACATCATGCTGTCGGGTTCTACGACATACCGGCTCCGGCTCCTGGGCGTGGACGCGCCGGAGCAGGACCAGGCGTTCGGGCCGCAAGCTACGGACTCGGTGGCGCGGCTGCTGACTCCGGGGCGGGTGGTGTTAGTAGCACGGGCTGGCCTAGACCTCTACGGCCGGACGCTGGGCGCGGTGCTGCTACCGACCGGAACAGTGGCCGCTGCCGGCCGCGCTGTGCCGCTGGATTCGCTGCTGGTGGCGCGGGGCTGGGGCTGGGCCTTCGACCCCAACCGCGTGGTGGCGGGGCGGGCCGCGCAGCAAACTGCCGCGCAGCGGGCCGGGCTAGGGCTGTGGAAATGCGGCGTGAGCCAAGCAGTGTCGCCGAAGCTGTGGCGGTCATTCGATTCTGAAATCAAGCGGCGCTATCGGGTTGGCTGCACCTGGTAACAAAGCCGCGCAAGTGAAAGCAGTCGGGTTTTTTATCTCACTTTTTATTCCCCTTTTCTCATGGCCTCTCAAACTGGCATTCTGGGACTGCAAGGCACCGTGGGTGGCCTTGTGTTCGCCAAAGACGGCTCGGTCCGTCAAAAACCCGCCTCCAACAAAGCGGCCTTCGCCAACTCGGCAAGCCTGGCCCGTACTCGTGAAAACGCGGCTGAATTCGGCTTGTCGGCTAAGTACAGCAAGCTGTTGCGCGACTCGCTGCGCGTGGCCATTGCCTCGGCCAGCGACAGCCGCGTGACCTCGCGCCTCACGCAGAAGATGCGCGAGATTGTCGGCCTCGACGACACCAACGACCGGGGCCAGCGCGTGTTCGACTCCTCGAACTCGGCCCCGCTGCTCGGCTTCAACTTCAACGCCGGGGCCGGCATCAGCCAGACCATGTACTTCCCCTACGAGGTAGCTGGCGCGGGTGCTGACGTGACGATGACCATCCCGGCCCTGAAGCCGGCTTCGGACATCGCAGCTCCGCAAGGCGCTACGCACTTCGAGGTGGTGTTTGCGGCCTCGGAGCTGGATATGGAGATGCTGACCTACACCAACGGCGTAGTGGCGGCTCCGCTGGGCATCCTGCCCCTGAATAGCGCGCCGCTGGTGAATCAGACGGTGGTGGCCACCTTCCCCGCGGCTCCGGCCGATGCCAACCTGGTGGTGGGCGTGGTGGGCATTAACTTCTACCAGCAGATTAATGGCAAGTTCTACCCGCTGAACAACAACAGCACGAACCCTCTGGCCATTGAGTACGTGGCCTAGACCGCGGTAGCAGCGAATGAAGCGGCCGGCCTCCAACGGCTGGCCGTTTCCTTTTTCCTTCTCATCTTCTAATTACTTTGTTATCATGGCACTAACGGCCTATCAAACCCAATTCAAGCGGCGCATGAAGCGCGCTATCAAGCTGCGCGCCAAGGCTGACCAGAAGGCGCGGCGCTACACCCAACTGCTGGCCGATGCCATCGGCGCAGCCGAGGACGCGGCCATGCAGATGAACGCGCTGAACCAGCTCTACAACGTGGACGTGAGCACCTACACGCTGCTCACGCAGGCGCTACACGCCAACAGCGGGCAGGAAGTGCTGGTGGACCATCTGGCGCAGAGTACGCCCGGCGAGGAAGTGGTACTGTTCAACCAGGTGCCGGACGGCAACGGCGGGCTGGAGCTGCCGGCCAACCCGTTGTTTGGCGAGCTGGTGACGGGTACGCCGCTGATTCTGCAGCCGCAGCGCGATGGCCTGGGGTAACTGCTGGAGCGGGACACGCTCATTGCAGCGGTTAGAACGCGGTTGACTGGCCGGCTCCCTTGATGGGGCCGGCCTTTTTTGTGGGCTCAGGGTTGGTGGTGCGGGCCATCTGGCATCTCAACAACGGCGACCATGGCATTGCGCAGCGCGAGGGGTATTAACTTGTCGAGCTTGTCAGGGCGTCCTGCGTATTGGTTCAGCAGTATTATCAATGCCCCATGCGCGGCCGTAACCAACACTTCCTGGCTTACACTTTGGTTCTGGTACTGCCGCGCCAAGGATGTTACAAACCTGCCATTTCCCGCAAGCAACGGCTGCAGCGTCAGCGCTTCGGCCGTCAGGCCTGTGGTATCAAGCCGGGACCACAGGGCAAGCAACTTGGCGACCTGCTCAACGTGGGCGTTCGTTTCTTCTGAAGCTCCGGCTTGGGAGGGAGTGTTCAAGGTTATTTCTTGCATAGTGGCCTGAATGTAGGGACAACGAAAGCCCTGGCATACTTTCTTTTTTAGAAGGCGACTTGGTTTATTGTCGAGCTACCGCATCTTTACAGCCGCAGGGCCTCTTCTACCACCGCCCGCCACACATCTATGTCAGTAGCAGGAATGCTAGGTCAGGCTTCGTCCCTGCACCGGACGCAACAGAAGCTTGCGCTTCTAAGCGGAGAGAATTTCAACGTATTTCGCATTCTGGGGCTGGAAAGCAGAGAGGTAAGGACGCATTCGGCCTTCCTGGGGGAGCTGTTGAACCCGGCCGGCAGCCATGGCCTGAAAGACACCTTTTTGAGGCTGTTTATAGATGCAATGGACCAGAAACGCTCTCCGGAGGCGAACAAGTACGCCGAATTCAATACAGCGGCGGCGCACCTTGTGGTTGAACATGACATCGGCCGAATTACGAGCGACTATCAACAAGGTGGGCGTATCGATATCTACCTTGAATCCGGCGGTGAGTATGTTTTCATTGAGAACAAGATTTACGCCGGCGACCAGCAAAATCAGTTGGCGCGTTATCTGGCGCACCGTACGAACGCCCGATTACTGTATCTGACGTTGGATGGAGTCGACGCTTCCGAATGGAGCGCAGGCGGGCTCACGGCTGACCAGTACCAGTTGTTCTCCTACAAAAAAGACATCGCCGGCTGGCTGGAAAAATGCCGGCAGGCTGCAGCTGCCTACCCACTCGTCAGGGAGACAATCGTTCAGTACCAGCACCTCATCAACTACCTCACAGGCAACACGCCCAACGACTTCACCAGAATGGAAATGCAACAAATTGTACGGCAGAGTGAGGAAAACTTTGTCAGCTCATACGCCTTAAAACTAGCTTTTGAAGAAAGCCAGAATGCGTTTATATTGGAGCTAGCCGAGAAATTTGGTGAAGTGTGGCAACAGCGGTTCAGCGAGAATTTGTCGCCCCTACCCGAGTACGAGATTTATTTTACTCGCCTGAACAACAGTTACAACTTTCGCGCAAAGAAGAACGGAGAATGGGTTTCATCCAATGCGGAAGAAGGTTTGCGCTCTATAACAACCCTGGTTCTCAGCATTGCAAAGTTCAGGCGCGACAACAATTTGCTAGGTGCAAAATGGATGGAAAATCGGTATTTTGACAACCTAACGCCTTCGGAGCTGTACCAAGCTGCTACAGACGAAACGGCCCGAGAGCGTCTTTTTGAAGAAAGGCTGCGTGAGGCTGCAGTGAGCTTTGATAAGTTCAAAGAGTTGGCAGCCACGCTCAAAGCAAACTCGTAAAAGGCCTTGAGCATCTTTTGAAGTGTATTGATTCAGCACACTGTATGGGCCTCTTCATTACAGAAATCTCTGAAAACGGCATCTATAAAGAGGTGTACGTTTATTACAGAGGCAGGCTACTATACAAAGCATGGTTTGTAAGGGGCGAAAAAACCACCAGTCTAGTAATGCAGTCCAGCGGTCTTAATTTCCACCGTGCGACAGGCGCAACAGCATATGAAGACGTATGCCAATCTAGCTAGCATGCCGTGGACTAACCACTTCGAACAACCGGTTTTTTACATTCTTGTCAATCTTAATACACCCGTAATATCAATACATTACACGCATCATGGAAAGTTTTCTTCCTGAGCGTCAGCACACATTGCCAATTTTATTAGTCTTGTTATAAACTAATAGGATTAGTAGGCGTTTATTTGAAGGTTCAACGCCTATCCTATTCGCCTTATGCATGACGTACTGTTGATTCCGGTGCTGGAAGCACCGATGACGGCTTATCTGCCGGTATTCAGCTACCGGGTGCCGGCGGGCTTTCCCTCGCCGGCTACCGATGAGCTGGAAGGGCTTTTCGACCTCAACAGCCTGCTGTTCCGGCACCCGGACGCAACGTATTTGGTGCGGGTGTCGGGAGAGTCGATGAGCGGAGCTGAAATTCATGCCGGCGACCTGCTGGCGGTGGACAAGCACCTGGAAGCCGACCATGGGCATATTGTGGTGGCGGTGGTCGAAGGTGACTGCACGGTGAAGCGGTTGGAGCGCCGGGGGGAAACGTGGTGGCTGGTGCCGGCGAATCCGGCATTTCAGCCCTACAAAATTCGCACGGGGGAGGAACTGCACATCTGGGGTGTGGTAACGCACGTCGTACATGAACTGCTGCCGGGCCGGCTCACGGCGTTGCTGCACAGCCGCGACTAAGTATGTTCGGGCTAGTGGATTGCAACAACTTCTATGTGAGTTGTGAGCGGGTATTTCAGCCGCGGCTGGAGGGGCGGCCGGTGGTGGTGCTGAGCAACAACGATGGGTGCATCATCTCGCGCTCGGCCGAGGCCAAGGCGCTAGGGCTGAAAATGGGCGAGCCCTATTTTCAGGTGAAAGAGCAGCTGAAACGGGAGCAGGTCCAGGTGTTCAGCTCAAACTACACGCTGTACGGGGACATGTCGCGGCGCGTGATGCACTATCTGGGGGCATCGGTGCCGGGGGTGGAAATTTATTCGATTGACGAGGCTTTTCTGGATTTGGGCGGCCTGGAGAAGCATTTGACGCCGTACCTGGGCAACCTGACCGACTTGGCGCAACGGCTGCGGGTGGGCGTGAAAGCGCGCACGGGCATACCGGTGTGCGTGGGCGTGGCCCCGACCAAGACGCTGGCCAAGCTGGCGAACCGGCTGGCGAAGAAAGATGCCGGACTGGGCGGGGTGCTGTACCTGGACTCGGCGCAGCGGCGGACGTGGGCGCTGGGGCAAGTTCCGGTGGGCGACGTGTGGGGCGTGGGGCGGCAGTACGCGCAGAAGCTGACGGCGGCGGGCATCGACTCGGCGGCGGACTTGTCGCGGGTGTCGGAGTCCTGGGCCCGTAAGTTTTTGGGCGGCGTGGTGGGCGCGCGGCTGGTGCGGGAGCTGCAAGGCTACCCCTGCGCGGGGCTGGCCCCGAGCGAGGACGGGACGCTGCGCCGGCAAAGCATCAGCTGCTCGCGCACCTTTGGGCGGCCGCTACGGGAACGGGCCTCGGTGCTGGGGGCGCTGTCGGCGTTTGTGGCGCGGGCGGCGGAGAAGCTGCGGCGGCAGGGCGATTTGGCGCACGTACTCACGGTGTTCATCAGCCAAAGCAGGTTCGGGCCGGACGCGGGCGGCCACTCGCGCTCGGCGGTGCTGACCCTGCCGGTGCCCACCAGCGACACGCGGGAGCTAACGGCGCGGGCCGCGCAGCTGCTGGGCCGGATTTGGGAGCCCGGGGCGGTGTACGTGAAGGCGGGCGTGGTGATGGCGGGGCTGGAAGCGCCGGGTGGTCAGCAGCTCGGGCTATTCGGGGAGGCCGCGCCGCTGGCGGCGGGGGCAGCGGTGGAAGGCCGTAGCGCGCAGATGATGGCGGCGCTGGACGGGCTCAATGCGCGGTTCGGGCGCGGGACGGTGCAGCTGGCGGCGGCGCTGGGACCAAAGGGCGGCGGGCCGGTGCCCTGGAAGGGACAAGCAGCGTGGCGCACCCCGGCCTACACAACGCGGCTCGAGGACCTGATGATGGTCAACTAATCTACTTTGGGCCGGCTGGTAGCGGGCCTTTTTCTTCACCCTTTCACCCCTATCGTTATGTCCCATTATATCCCGGACGCGGAATCCATCACCGAGTATTACGGCGCGTATGAGCAGCGCGGGTGCAAATTTGACGTAGTGCCAGCGCCTGAAATGGGCGGCTACGGGCTGCGAATGCGGCTCGCAGAAGGCAGTGACGTGCTGCCGATATTTCCACTGCCACAGTCGGAGATGAGCAGCGTGGAAGCGGCCGAACGGTGGTTGGCCCACCTGCGAGACCATGAACTGACCTTATTCTTCTCTTTGCGAAAAGCGGGGTAATCATTCCCGTGCTTCAACAACAAGCCCCGGCCAGAACTCAACTGGTCGGGGCTGGTGGTGCTGCGGCCTAATAATGACTCACCTATATTGCCGGTATGAAAATGAAATCTGAACCCAACTTCTTTACACGTCATTCATTTGCTATCGCCGTGGTTGTAGGCAGCATCGGGCCCTTCATGCACTACGTGCTGGGCCTTTAGGTCAAATTCTCGTCACCTAGAAGGCGGACCTTAATTCCATGGAAGAGAGCATAAATTTCAAATAATTATAGTATGAGAGTTCAGCAATACTTAACCAGTAGGAATATAGGGCTTGAGTCATTGCACTTTCTGTGTGAGTATTTATGCCTTGATTATGTAAAAGCAAATTTCAAATGCAGCGAGTCTAGAATTTCTCTGTTTGACGAAGTGCTTTCCACGTCTTCATTTCAGGAGTGGTTGAAAACAAAATGGAATCTAGAGAAGCTTCGGGTTGAAAACGCACAAAGCCTTATAGAGCGTATTCAGGATTGGTCTGAAGCCAAAACTGATGATATTTTAGCTGAAAGAATACTTAATGCACTCGATTTCTTAATTAAGAAGTCCTTTTTTTACACTGAAAAGATAAATATTGCAAGCGGAATAATATACTCTGATAAGTGTGATTTAGAAAAAATGCTATTGCTAAAACAATCAAGGCTTTTCAACAAGAGTGAAAAAAAGTCTTCATCAGAAGGGAGTGCTGTTAAAGCTAACAACCCTGTAATTCCTCCTGATTATGAAGATACTCAGGATATGGGCTTTGATAATAATCACGACCCATATGAGAATTTTCGTTGGAATGGATTAAGTGGAGAAGAGGCGTATATGGCGAGTTTGAATCACGACTAAGAGCCTGAAAAATTAGAGTTTCTGAATGCTTATCTCGCTTAAACAGGCTAAAGACAACCGTTTTTCATAGCCAGTTATGTAAGCTCACTTCAAAAACAGGGTCATTAGAGAATGCAAATTGCTTCATGCAACATAGGGCATTGCTAATTTTAAACAGTCTCATGATGAGAGAATTAATACCGAATTTGATATTGTTTTAATCTCAATCAATATTCCAATAATTATCTGGGTCACCATCAAAGATGTCGTCTATATCTTGGTCGCTATATCCTTCTTGCTCCTGAGCATAGCTTCCGCTATATCTCCCTTCTTCTTCTTCGTCTCGGTCTTCCAGATATTCAGAGTGACTAGATGGATTATTGGGAGCCGGACTTTCAATAGAATCACTAATAATTTCTTGCGCTTCTAACAAACAGGATTCAATCTTACTATCTGTTAGTTCAGTAAAAATTTCACTGACTCCTTGACTTAGAAGAAATTTTCTATACAATTCTCCAACGGACAAATTTCTGTCGCATAGGTTGTCCTCAAAAAATATTTGTTCTTTTTCTGGTCCTGGGTATTCAGATATATCGGGGATTTCTTGTATGGTTTGTGTATATTTTGTGCAAAAATTGTCTAAATATAGACCTGATGTAAGAAGTTCATTTTTAATGAATTCTATTGCGCTTGCATTTTCACTAATTATTCTTTTTACATGGCCTAAATCAAATAGAAATTCAAGCAGCACGCTTCTCCTGTTAGATGTTATGCAATGAGCTTTATCTAAACTTATAAAAAATTTAGAATTACTTAATGCATTCGTTTTTCTAAAATAATTGTATGATTTTCGCTTCAGCACATTGAAGTTCTTATCTAATACTAACCAATTGATTTGGATTACAACAATATCAGCTTGCGGATTGGCTAAGTCATTGTTGTTGATTCTTATTAAATCAGATTTAATGAGAATGTAAGGCTCAATTTTTCTTGTAGAATAATTAAGTGATTCTTCATCCTTTCTAGCAATGAATTGTCTAGTAGAATATTCGCTACGCTCTGCTTGTATGGAACTGTAAATATTTTTGACTGCTAGAAGTCTATAAAAGTCTACAAAGGCAGGTTGTTTAATCGGTCTGTGTGCAATGAATTCATAACATTTTCCAGACACATGTAGTGAATCAGGCAAAACCAGATTGCCACTCCACTTGAACTCTATTTTATAAAAAGCTCTATTATCGAAAGTAGGGTAATAAGCGTTTGTTTCATCGTTTGGGAAAGGTTCGTCCCTTTGAGAAGAATGCCTAAGCTTAAATATTTTATCTGAATTGTTGGAAATTTTCCTGGTATTTTTACAACGAAACAAAATGTGATATCCTTCATGACTGCCTGATTTGATAATCCAGTCATAATTGATTGGCAGGTTTAGAACCTTGCATATATCCTGCACAATTTTAAATTCTGTGCAGCCATCTATGTCAATAGCATAGGTGTCATCATACCCTAAAGTAATACCAACTCCACTCGCTCTATTCCAATCCAATCCCATTAAATTGTCTAATGTTTGCCTTTCGCATTTATATAAATTTTGGTCATGATTCGGAGCCTTTAATAGATTATTATCATCAAAGTTAAATATATTCTTTTCAGAGCTGATGCATACTGTGTTCAATCCTAAGCTATGATAGTATTTAGCTTGCTTCAAAAAATTATCTTTCATAATTAGAAAATTTCTGTTAATGCTTGGTAAAATGTATAGGTAATATGAGGTAGCTCCAAGATATGCATTTTTCTTCAGTAATATACCAAATGAAACTATATTACTAAGACCGTTCGCAATTTACATCTTGATTTACAAATGATGCATGACCTCCTCAACAACGACATAAGCCCGGTTTTACCCCTTTTGTCAATGCCCCTGCCGCGGCCCCAACACGCCCGTCGCGGCGGGGGCTGAGGGGCGCCGCGGAGTCTAATCTGCGGACGCTAGGCTAGAACCACCAACTGTATAGAATATTGGTTTGCGCCTGCCAACTTCCCTAGTGGCCCCACTTCATTAGATAACTTGCGCAATAGGAGTCGCTGCTGGAAGCTAAGAGCCTATTAAAATTTTCGGATGAGGTGTCGGATGCTGGATAAAAGCCTTCATCAGACGCTCGTATTTCTTGCGGCCTTGCTCGATGAGGCCGGGGGCCGGCATTACCTCGAACTGCCACACCTCGAACGGGCTTTTCTTTTGCACCCCAACTATGATAAAGCGGGCGGCCCCCAACAGGTCGGAGTATAGAGCCGCTTGGCGGTCATAGTCGTATTGCTCGATGGTGCCGACAAAGTGGGCGTAGTCCTGGGCGCTGGTGGTTTTGAAATCCACGAGTACCACGCGGCCGGTTTTGGGGCTGGTAATCATCAGGTCGGGGCGCACCTTCACTACTAAGCCGGTGCCTTCGTGGGTGGCGGTGTGGGTCTGTTCGGCCTGCCCTCGGTACAGCAGGTCCCGGCAGAAGCGTTGGCGGCGCACGGCGGCGGCCAAGTCCTCAATCTGCTGCCACGGGACGCGCTGGGTGGTGCGCTGGTACTGGTCGGGCTCCAGTACCGCCGTATGAAAGTGGCTGCCGAACATCAGGGCCTGCGGGTTGGGCTGTCGGGTGATGCCGAGGGCGCGGTTTTTGGTTTCGGTCAGGTCGGTATTGGAAATGTAGGGCAGCGCGCGGTGGGCTTCCTGGGTCAGGCCGGCGTGGTGGCGGTGGTTGGTGAACATTTGACAATTAGCAGTTAACAGTGAGCAATAAGTAAGTGGCGGCCGGGGCTACTGGTGGCGGTCAAGGATGCAGGCCAGGCGCTGTTCTTCGTCGGCGCGGTGCAGCCAGATGTGGGAGCCACCACAGCCAACCTCGTAAGCGGGTTCGGGGAAAAGCTGGCGCACGGCGGGGGCCAGTTCGCGCACGTCGGGCAGTGGGGCGGTGGTGGTGATGAGCTGGGCCAGCTCCGTGAGGCGGGCGGCTTCCTCGGGGGAGTTAGGGGTTAGCTCCTGGCGTAGTTCGGGGAGTTGCAGCATTGGAATGGAAGTGAAGCGGGGAGAAGTGGGGCCGTTCGTTCTGGCGGTGTCGTCGAAGGATGCCGCCGATTTGGACGGGGCCAGCTGTGGCGGTGCTGGCCCCGTCCGGCGGTTAGTCAGCCGCGGCCGGCGCGGCTTCGGCGGCTTCAAGCTGCAAAGGCTGCTCGTCGGCCTGGGGCACGGTGTAGCCGGCGCTGGTTTTGATGTCGGCCAGCCCGGTGTATGTCTCGGCCCGCCAGATGGGGAAGTCGGCGGCATAGTCGCGCAGGGCGGCTACCTCAGCCGGGTCGGCGGCTTCGTAGCTGAACTGTGCGATGTAATAGGTGGCCTTCTTCCCGTCCTTGGTCGTTTCCTTC
>JANNDE010000130.1:0-9821 GCA_031387395.1 Hymenobacter sp. | reverse complement strand
GCTGGCCCACGTGCGCAAAGGCGGGGCCCGCGAGCGCCAGCTCATGGACCAGCTGCTGGTATCGGCCCTCGTCGAGGCGCGCAGCTGCGAGCGGTTCAAGCTGCTCTGGCAACACATTGCCGACCAGGAGCTGAGCAAGTTCTACTACGAGCTGATGGTGTCGGAAGCCGCCCACTTCGTGAGCTACGTGGACCTAGCCAAGGAATACTGCGACCCCGCCGTAGTGGATGCCCGCCTGCAGGAGCTGCTCGAAATCGAAGGCGAAATCGTGACCAACCTGCCCGTGCGCGACGACCGGATGCACTAGAGCCGGCCTACGAATGGTCCGCAAGTAGTGGTCAAAATCGAAATCACCGTGGCTGTTGCAGAACTCCTGCCAACCGATTTTCGGAGTTGGAAAGCCCATGCCTGAGCGCTAAAAAGGCTCAAAAATGGGCCATTCGAAGGAGGTAACGCGCCAAGTTGTCAAATACAGAGCGAATCCAAGAGTTCTGCAACAGCCACCACCGTTTTCGTGAACAACTCAGAAAACAAACAGAACCTGCGTAATTGCTCGTTCAACTGAACGGGGCTCGTTTACCTTGCTACCATCATTAAAGTCTAATCGTGGTGGTCAGTGTCGAGCGGCTAGCGAGACCATCACCAGTCACGATAAACGATATCATACCTTTCCTGCATGAAAGCTGCCTTCTTCCGCATCGCTCTGCTCGGCTTACTCGCCGGCTGCTCTACCAAAGATGGCTCCACGCCCACTGGCCCGACCGATGTCATCAGCCTGCAGGTAACGGCCGAAGACGTGACCGGGCTCGGCGCAGAACTACAGGTGGCAGTAGCAGTTGGAGAGGACGGAAAGCCTACTTACGTGGACCCATCGCTGAATAGGGTTGAGTCCTACAGTGGCAACGTAATCAAGGTTATTCCGATAGCGACGGTGCCCCGTTACCGGGCGGGCGTCAAGCGATATGAGTTCAATGCCGACATCACTTTTCGAAACGTACGTTTAAATAACAGCATCAGGGGAAGCGCTAATACCCGGTTCAGAGCAGAATGGTTGGTCAACGGCCAAGCCGTGACGAGTAGCAGCCGGCCCTCGTTTGCACAGCTAACTGCTGTTTCGGTTTCTCCCACTCAACTCATATCAATGGCCTACTTAGCGACTAATTCGCTGTAGCGGCACAGTCCTGCTTACATCGTGTTGCCATTCCCCTCGTTTCGGTGAACAGTTGGCAGCTGGCCGACGCCAGATGCCAACAGGCCGCTACAGGGCCGAGCGAGTTTAAGAAACTCGTCTACGAATGAAAGTTTACGAAATGCGCCAAGTAGGTGAGTTTTGTAAACGCCCAAACGGGAGCTTCGTCCTTGCTAGAGCGGTTTCGGGATTGATGTACACATTTTGCACGATGTAGAGACGCAACATTTTGCGTCTTGTCGTTGAACGAAATCGCGTGGCGGTGCGGCCGCGAGCCGTTCAACGACAAGACGCAAAATGTTGCGTCTCTACATCGTGTACACCAACGCCGAAACTGCTCTAAAGTACCACGCAGGCCATACCTCGGCCACACCCCGGCCAGGAGCTAAAAACCGGCCTTATTTCAAGAGGTGCACGGTAGGGGATGCTATGTTATAGAAGGGTGAGAATGCAACTTTCCGGCCCCCTTATAATTCATAAAGCATTAAAATACCGTCTGCAAAACCAGTAGCAATCAGCTCAGAATACGCAGCGAGTCGGCGTGAATCAGTTGCGAGGCCTGATACCGTCCTTCGCGCGGGCCGTTTTCGAGGTTGAGGACCCCGCGCGGGCAGGCCGTGCTGCACATGCCGCAGCCCACGCACGAGGCCCGCACGATGGGCGCGCCGCGCTGGGCGTACTGCTGCACGTCGATGCCCATTTCGCATACATTCGAGCAGTTGCCGCACGAGATGCACTGCGCCCCGTTGGTGCTGATGCGGAAGCGGGAGAAGTGCTTTTGCAGCAGGCCCAGGTAGGCGGCCATGGGGCAGCCGAAGCGGCACCACACCCGCGAGCCCATAATGGGGTAGAAGCCCACCCCAATCACCCCGGAAAACACCGAGCCGATGGCGAAGCCGTACCACTTCGCGCCCACGGTGCCGGCCTCGCCCAGCAGCGTGCCGCCAGTGTAGAAGTGCACCCACAGCAGCGCCGTGATGCCGATAATGGCCGCCAGCACGGTGTAGACGATGCGGACTTCCCAGCGCCAGGCGGTCCGGCTTTTATCGGAGAGGTGGCGGTAGGGGTCGCCGGCGGTTTCGGCCAGGCCGCCGCAGCCGCACACCCACGAGCAGTACCAGCGCTTGCCGTAGAAGTAGGTGAGCACCGGTGTGGCCACAAACGACATTACCGCGCCCCAGAACACCATGAATACGCCCAGCGCCTGCCCATTCTGCATCAGGTCGTGGATGTCGTTGGGCCACAGGTACTGGTAGTGCAGCGGCCAGAAGTAGTTGAAGTAGAACTCAGGCTTCTGAAACAGCTGCAGCAGCCCCGGAATCAGAAACGAGAACCCCAGCTGGAAGAACATCACCGAGAGGGTGCGGATAACCTGGTAGCGCGAGTGCCGGTATTTCCAGAGGGCGCGGCCGCCCATCAGCAGCACCGCCACGGTGTAGAAGGTGCCGTAGAGAAACCATTGGTCGGCCGGCTTGGCCCGCAGCCACTGGCTGAAGCCGTCGAGCGGATGAATGAGGTTATTAAGCAGGCCGAAGTTGCCCTTGCCGTCGCCGTCGCTGAACCAGTACAGCACCACGTAAAAACCCGTGAGCACCAGGCCCGTGACCCAAGCCACCGCGCCGCGCCCGGTGCTGGCCCGCAGCCAGAGGTTATCCTGCTGCACGCCGGCCGGGTGCTGGCCGTATTTCAGCCAGCTCCAGGCCAGCGTGCCGGCGCTCACCAGGCCTAGGGCCAGCCAGAACCAGGTGTTGCGGCGCGCGGGGTCGGCATCGGCCCAGGCCAGCAGCAGAGCCAGCAGGCCGGCCGCCACGGCCGCCAGCGTCAGCTTTTCGGCGGGGGAAGAGGCGGGTAAGGGTGGCGTGGGGAGGGTGGGTGTCATGGGCAGGAGAGGGCGAATGGGGGAGAAAGCGGGTAAAAAAGAACGGTCATGCTGAGCGGAGCGCAGCGAAGTCGAAGCATCTCTACCGCAATACTAAAAATGATAACTTCGGCGGTAGAAATGCTTCGACAAGCGGACGCCAGATGAGCATGAGGCTCCGCTAATGGTGGTGGTGCGGCTCGTCGGGCTTGCCAAACAGGTTTTTGAGCGTGCCGAACACGTAAAGCCCCAGCCAGCACACATACAGCCAGTTGAAGCCCGCGGGCATCCGGCCCACGAAGAAGTGCAGAATCAGGTGCGCGCCGGCGCTCATCAGCAGCCCGGTGAGGGCGATGAACTGAAAGCTGTTGAGAGCCGACGGGCGGTATATCTTGTTGAAATCCACGGAGAAAAAAGGGGAATGGTAAGCGTCTTAAAAACGGACAAACAGGCCCTTGCGCTGCTTCAGCGCCACGGCCTGGGCCGGAAACTGCCGGTTGAAGTCGGCCACAATGGCGGTTTCGTGCTGCTGGGCAAACTCGGGGTCGAAGTTGGCCGCGCCCAAGTGGGCCAGCACGGTGCCCACGGGGGCCTGCTCGCGAATCCACTGCTCGCATACGGCGTGGCGCAGGCGCAAGCCCATGGCGTTGAAACCTACCACGGCGTGCGGGGCTTCGGCCCGGAAATAAATGCGCAACGCCGCCCGCGTCGACGCCTGCTCCCAGTAAAAGCTGCTGAGGCCCGGCGTGGGGCTGGCCGGGGCCTGACCATAAGTTTGGTATTCGAGGTTGAAGAACTTGGCCGAGTTGAACCAAATGCCGCGCCGGTAGGCCGTGGCCTGCCCGCAGATGGTGTGGGCCACGGTTTCGCCCTGCATGCGCCCAGTGTACCACAGCTGCTCGATGGGCACCTCGCCGGCCCCGGGCTGGCGATGCTGGGCGCAGTCGCCGGCCGCGAACACGCCCGGCACGCTCGTGCGCAAAAACGCATCGACCAGAATGCCCTTATCCGTTTCCACCATCGAGGTTTTGGCCAGCGTGAGATTGGGCGTGACGCCGGTGGCCAGGCCCACCCACTGGCAGGCAATTTCCTCGCCCGCGGTCGTCACCACGGCCCGTACCCGGCCCTGGGCGTCGCCCAGAATCTCGCGCAGCTCGCTGCCGTAGCGCACGGAAACATGGTTTTCTTGAAACTGGCGGTCAACCAAATGCGCCTCCTCGGGCGGCAGCACCGAGCCCCAGTAGCGGGCGTCGCGCACCAGCACCAGCGGTTCGATGCCGCGGGTGTGCAGCATTTCGGCCAGCTCCACGCCGATGAGGCCGCCGCCCACCACCACGCCCCGGCTGATGCCGTGGGTATCGCGGGCCATGGCTTCCAAATCGGGCAGGCCGTAGAGGCCCTGCACGCCGGTCAGGTGCTGGCCGGGCCAGCCCGCCAGCTTGCTTTCGGAGCCGGTAGCCAGCAGCAGCTGGTCGTAGGTTAAGGTAGTACCGTCGTCTAAAGTGAGGAGTTTTCCGGCCGTATTCAGGGCCGTGGCGGTGGCGTGCACTATGCCCAGCCGGTTTTCGTTCCAGAACCAATCGCCGTAGGGCTTGATATCCTGGTAGCGCAGGTGGCCCATATACACGTACATCAGGGCGGTGCGGGAGTAGTGGTGGGCGCTTTCGCCCGATACCAGCGTGATGCGCGCCTCGGGCTGCAGGCGCCGCACGGCGAGCGCGCACGTTACGCCGGTGATTCCGTTGCCGATAATGACGAGGTGCATAAGAACAGGAGAAAGGAGGACGGCCGGGCCGGGCCCAAATGTAGGTGGGGGCCCGTGCACAAACCAATGAGCCGCGTACGTACGTTTGTGGCCCAATGATTGACTTCGGCCGCGTAGTTCCTTACACGGCCAGGCCGGTTTTATTCGCTTTTCCCCGTTTATCATGCTACACTTCCTGCCTGTTTCCCTTCGCCCGACCCGCCGGCTGGCCCTGGCGGCCCTGCTGCTGGGCGGCCCCACTGCCCGGGCCGTAGCGGCCCCGCCCATGGCGGCGCTGCCGCAGGCCACCTCGGCCTACTTCGCCAAGTTTGTCGACGAGAATGGCAACGTGAACTACGGTGCCATCAAGCGCAACCCGTTAGAATTGAAGGCCCTCGTGCACCGGTACGAAACGTTCGATGCCAGTGCCGCCACCGCTCCCGACCGCGAAGCCTTCTATCTGAATGCTTACAATATTCTGGTCATCAGTGAAGTGGCGGCCCATTATCCGGCCGAGTCGGTGCAGAAGATTCCGGGCTTCTTCGACAAAAACCTGGTGACCGTGGCCGGTGAAAAAATGACGCTCAACGACCTGGAGGCCAAAAAGCTGCGCGAGCCGTTTCACGACCCGCGCGTGCATTTCGCGCTGGTGTGCGGGGCCAAAGGCTGCCCGCGCTTCAACCGCGCCGCCTTCGTGGGCAACCAGGTCGATGCCCAACTGACGGTGCAGGCCCGCAAGGTGCTGCAGGACCCAAAGTTTATCCGGGTGAATGAAGCAGCTACAAAGGTGCTGATATCGCAGATTTTCAAGTGGTACGAGCCCGAGTTCAAGGCCAGCGGCAAAACCGGGCTGGCCTACATCAATCAGTTTCGCGATAGTAAATCCATTCCGGCTACCTACTCCGTTGATTACTACCCCTACGACTGGATGCTGAACGACCGCAAATAAGCGAGACGCTCAACCCGCTACAAGCCCCCGTTTCCGACTCTTTTTTCGGGAACGGGGGCTTTTTTTCAAAACTTTTTTGGGAAAAATTCTGGGAAAAACGCTGGAAAGCGGCCTTTATTCAGCGGGTTGAAAAAATGCTGCTCTCTGATTGGGAATATCAGCATACCATGAATCCAGACGCAAATCCGGGGAGTACATGGGGGGGCTTTGCATAAAACAACCCCAATCTGTGATGAAAACCTTACTCGCTTTCGTGAAAATCTGGGTGGTAGCACTGGGTGTGCTGGCGGTGTTGCCCGCTTACGCCCAACGCGCGAAAAAAGTCGCGCCAACGCCGGCTTCTGCCCTCACGGCCCAAACCACGGCCTTCCTGCATCAATATGTGAACAAAGAAGGGAAGGTAAATTATGCCGCCATTCAGCGCGACCCCGACCTGCTGGATGCCCTGCTTTATACCATCGCCGAATTCGATGCTGCCCGCGCTACCACGGCCGACCAGTACGCCTTTTACCTGAACGCCTATAACGTGCTGGTAATTGGAAATATCGTGCGCAACTACCCCCTGAAATCGGTGCAGGATATGCCCGGCTTCTTCAATAAAACCCTTCATCAGGTTGGGCGCGAGCAGCTTACCCTCGACCAGATTGAAACCGACAAGCTGCGCAAAATTTACGACGACCCGCGCCTGCACTTTGCCCTGGTATGCGGTACCCAGAGCTGCCCGCGTCTGAACCGCACGGCTTATGTGGGCGACGAGCTGTTTGTGCAGTTGAATAACCAGACCAAATTCGCGCTTACCAACCCGGCCTACGTGAAAATAAACCCTGGTGCCAGGCTGGTGCAGCTGCCCGAAATTTTCAAATGGTACGAGGCCGATTTCTCCACCAGCGGCAAAACCGGCGTGCTGTACGTAAACCAGTTTCGGAAAGAAAAGGGCGCGTATGTACCCACTTGGTTTGCCGTCGAGTATTATCCCTACAACTGGAGCCTGAACGACCAGGCTCCCGAATAGCCTGGCCGGATAGGGCCGGGCGAAACGCAACCGCCCCGGCTGCGTATTGCAGGGAATACTTCACCCTAGTTCGCCCCCCCATGAATTCGGAACAGCAAGACCCCGCCCCCGACGGTACCACCAAAAACGAAGCCCTCGAAAAGGAAAAGGATTATAAGGAGAGCCAGAGTAACGGCAAAGAAAGCAACGACCCCAGTGCCCTGCGCAACACCGGCGCGCGCGGCTATACCGAGCGCAGCAACCAAAAAGACCAGCTCGAGAACCTACACATCGGAGGCTCGGAAACCAGCCCGCAGGGCGGCAACGACCACGCGAATGCCGGCGAGCAGGCCCAGGGCCCAGGCTTTGAAGCCGAAGGCAGCTACGAGCTCGACCATAACCTGCGCACCCGCGAGCAGAAGTTTGGCGAGGCAGCTCCTGGCGGCCCGGCTACCCCTCCCGGCGAGGCGGCCGGCAGCGAGTAGGCACCGTTCCGGTCTCAGAGATTTCCAGCTACGCCGGACGCTTCCGTACCATCAGACGCGTCCGGCGTAGCTGGTTCCGAATGTGCGTGCACCGGGTTTTTGATGCCAGTGACGGGCTGAATAGGCCCGATGAGAATCAGACTATTGCGGGATGGCAGCGTGACGCCCTAACTTGCGCGGACAAGAAGCCCGCGCACCAGTTGCTGGCTTCGCCTTTCTTTCGACCGAATTCTAACCCTTTTCCCTTCTGAATATATGGACCTGGACGATACCCAAAAAGCACCCGTTGAAGAGTACAACCCCAACCTGGAGGTTCAGGATGAGGACGTGCTTTCGGGCGGCAGCAACCGCCTCACCTACATTCTGCTGGCCGTGATTGTGGCGCTGGTCGCAGCCTACGTTGCCCTGCCCAAAGGCACGGGCACCGGTATGGCTTCGGTAACGCCTGCTTTTATGCTGAGCGACGCGGCCGCGACGCCCCCCGTGCCAGCAGCCGAGGACCCCGCCGCCGCCACTAAAGCGGCTGCCGGGGAGGCCCCAGCCGCTGCCCCCCAAACGGCCACCCCCCCCAAGCCTGCTACCGCCGTTCCGTCTGCTGCCGCGCCAACCACGGCTGTGCTTGCCGTGGTTGCTGCTGCCCCCGAGGTGGAAGCCGCCCCCGTGCCCGCCCCCATGCCCGCCCCGGTAGCCGCTCCCGAGCCGGCCGCCCCCACTACGACCACGCTGGTGGGTAGAATCGAAGATGACAATGGCCGCCCCCTGGCTGGCGCTACTATCTTGCTGAATGGCAGCAATAAAATCGCCAGCACCGACGCCAGCGGAAGCTATTCCATCGAAGTGCCGGCCTCCGGCGACAATGTACTGACCTATGGCTACGGCGGCTACGACGATGAAGTGCTGACTACGCGCGGCAACAAAGCGGTGAATGTGACCCTGACGCCCCGCGCCAAAGCCAGCCGCAAGCGCCGGTAAGAAGGATAACAAATCAGGCATAAGGCATACCTGCTGCGAACAGGTAGCCTGCCAGCCTATTCCAGGTCTTCTAACCCTGGCTCCCGCTTGCGCCCATGCGCTTGCCGAACAGGAAATACACTGGCAGGCCCAGCGCCACCAGGCCCAGGCCGCGGCGCGAAAACTCGGCTGTGTCGGGCGCGATGAGCAGGATGAGGCAGAAGGCGCTGGCCAGCACCACGTACAGGCCCGGCAGCACCGGGTAGCCCCAGGCGCGGTAGGGCCGGGGGGCCGCTGGGCGGGTGCGGCGCAGCACGAAAATGCCGATGATGGTGACGACATAGAACAGAATCACGGCGAACATCACGTAGTTGAGCAGCTGGCCGTAGCTGCCGCTGAGGCAGAGCAGGCAGGCCCACAGGCACTGGGCCCACAGGGCCCGGCTGGGCACGCCAGCCCCGTTCAGGCGCGAGAGGCCGGGGAAGAACAGGCCGTCCTTAGCCATGGCAAAGTAGGCGCGTGCCCCGCTGAGAATGATGCCATTGTTGGCCCCGAACGTGCTGAGCATGATGAGCACGGCCATGACGTAGGCCCCGGCCTTGCCGAGTACCGACTCGGCGACGGCCGTGGCCACGCGGTCGTCGGTGGCGTACTGGATGCCGCGGCCGGCCAGCGTGGTTGCTTCGGGCGAGCCGTGCAGAGGCAGCACCAGCAGGTACACGATGTTGATAAGAATGTAGAGCGCCGTAACGATGGCCGTGCCGATGGCCATGCTGCGCACCAGTGTCCGCTCGGGGTTCTGGATTTCCTCGCCCGCGAAGCCGATGTTGTTCCACGAATCGGAGGAGAACAGCGAGCCCGTCATGGCCATGCCGATGGCGATGAGCAGGCCGCTGCCGCTGATGGGCAGCGGGGCGGCGCTCACGCCGGGAGCCGGGTAGCGCGTGGCCGACCACAGGTCGTGGAAGTTGGCCGCGATGGCTTCGTGATTGATGCCCAGCGCCACCCCGAAAATGATGAGCAGGGCCAGGGCTACCAGCTTGGTGCTGCCCAGCACGTTCTGGATGAGCTTGCCGGTGCGCACGCCCTGCGCGTTGAGGGCCGTGATGCCGATGATGAGGATGATGGCCAGCAGCTGCACGCTGCTAAACCCGAAGCTGCCAGCCTGAAACAGCACGTTCTTCACGCTGAAATACGGCAGCAGCACGCCCGTGAACTTGGCAAAAGCTACGGCCACGGCCGCAATCACACCAGTCTGGATGACGAGAAACAACGTCCAGCCGTAGAGAAAGGCCGTGAGGCGGCCGAAAGCCTCGCGCAAGTACACGTACTGCCCGCCCACTTTGGGAAACATGCTGGCCAGCTCGCCGTAGCTGATGGCCCCGGCCATGGTGATGAAGCCGGTGAGCAGCCACACCACCAGCAGCCAGCCGGCACTGCCCACCTGCCGGGCAATGTTGCCCGATACGATGAAGATGCCCGAGCCAATCATGCTGCCGGTGACGAGCATGATGGCATCGAAAAGATTAATAGCGCGCTTAAAATGCGGCTGGTCGGGTTGGGGTTCGGTCATAGAATCAGAAGACACAAAGAGGAAATTTCCCCCAAAGAAACGGAAAAGGCCCGCCGTGAACGGCAGGCCTGGCAAAATGCG
>JANNDE010000128.1:0-38397 GCA_031387395.1 Hymenobacter sp. | reverse complement strand
TGCGCCACTCGTTTTCGGGAACCAGAAGGGCTACCTGCATGGCGCTAGTCGGCGAGGGCTTTGGTGCGGGCGGTGATGTCGGCCCGGCGCTGCTTCTCGGCAGCTATGACCGTTAGGAAGGCCTCGGTAACGTCGGGGTGGCTGGAGCGGCCGTAGATGACGTTGAACACGGTGCTGACGGCCACGCTGATTCCTTCGGCGGCCAGTTTGGCCACCACGCGTCCGGCAATGCCGTTGCGTGGGCCCATGCGGTCGTAGAGGTCGCGCAGGGTGGGCTCTTTTTCTGAACTTGTGGGGGATTTTGTCGTAATGTCTTGCATACTCTTGGTAATTTGTTACATTTGTTTGTAAGAAGTGATGCTCTTCGTACAAAATAACGAATAAATCCTCCGAAAAGAGACAATAAATTACGAGAGGCATGGAAAATCCAACTGGCGTAAGTGACAGAATAAAACAGATTCTTGCTCACTATCAATTGAATGCAAACCAAGCAAGCCAAAAACTAGGGCATACGAATGCCTCAAAAGTTTATAAGTTCTTGGCAGGTGACTTCAAGCCGGGGTATGATTCACTGGTCGAGTTGCTGGCCACCTTTCCCGAGATTTCCGGCGACTGGCTCCTAATGGGCCGTGGGCCGATGCTGCGGCCGGGAGTTGAGTCTCCTCTCCTATCGGGCAACATCATGACGCCGGGTCCGACGATGCCCTACCGGGGCGTTACCAGCGGCCAGGTACTGACCGTGACGGTGGACCGGACGGGCAAGGAAAACACGGTATTTGTGCCCGTGCAAGCGCAAGCAGGCTATTCGCACGCCTTCAACCAGGAACAGTACCTGCATGACCTCAAGCCTTACCACGTGCCGGGCTTCTCGGGCGCGCACCGGGCCTTTGAGGTAGCGGGCGACAGCATGCACCCGAGTTTCAAGCACCACGACATTGTGATTTGCTCGTTCGTGGACCGCTGGGACCAGTTACGGCCCGATGAGAGCTACGTGCTGGTGACGGCCGAAAACGTGCTGCTGAAGCGGCTAGTGGCACCTATTACCGACCGACGGGGTACCATCGAGCTGCACTCGGACAATACGGGCCAGTACCGGGTACACACCATGCCAGTGAGCGACTTGCTGGAGTTGTGGATGGTGCGGGGCATCGTCTGCACCAATGCCCCTGGGCGGCCGGATAGTGCGCTGGTACGGCTGCGCGAGGCCATCGAGGAGATGGGCCACAACTACCTGGAAGTAATGCGTTTCCTGAACAACAGTGCGCGGGGCTCGGTGGAACTGCGCGGGCCGATGTTGGAAGTATCGTAGTGCGTATTACTCTCTAATGGCGACATAGTTGGAGAAAAGGAGAATTTACGCCCCCATACACGCCCCCACCTTTTTTATCATCGACCACAATCAAGCCTTAATACACAGAGTAAAGAGTAGTTAAGTGACTAAGTAGCCAATAAGTGTTACCCCGGCTCCGGGTACAAACGAAAAAAGCCGGCCTCTCTCACGCATGAGAAAGGCCGGCTTTCGATTATCAAGTACCCGGAGCCGGAGTCGAACCGGCACATCTTGCGATATTGGTGTTTGAGACCAACGCGTCTACCGGTTCCGCCATCCGGGCAGGATGAACTTAGTCAGAACAATTCCGCTCTTGCCGGTATCAGGAGCGGGCTGCAAAGGTAGCTAGCTGTTGCTGGATGCGCAACAGATACCGCTTTTTTAGGTAGTAGGTACAGATTTGCCGGAGTGCGGCCGGGCGGTGGTCGGCCGGGAGCTGCTCATAGCCAGCGAGAACGGGCTCGATGCCAGCGTCGAGCGTATCGGCTAGGGCGGCGACTTCGGCAGTTACTTTTTCGGTTGCGGCCGGGTCGGGCTCCATTTCCAGCTCCATCAGCTGCTCGTTCAGGTCCATCACGTCCATCAGGAAATCGGGCGGGAGCTGCTCCTGCTTGCCTTCTTCGAGCAGGCCGTGCTGGCGCAACAGGTAGGCCATGCGCTGGTCGGCGTGGGCGAGGGTGCGGTAGGCGTCGGTGTTGAGGGTGGCTTGGCGCAGCATTTCGGTCTGGTTTTCGGGCGAGGTGGTGGCGTGGAAATCGGGGTGGGTTTCGCGGCTTTTGGCGTAGTAGAGGCGTTTGAGGGCGGTCTCGTCGGGGCGGAAAGATTCGGGGAGGCCGTAGAAAGTAAAATAGTCGGGCGACATAAAAAAGCGGGTTTGTTTAGAGGAAGAATACGGCTACAACACCGGATTCACTGAAAAGGCCACGGGCGGCGCGGCAAAAAGCCGCTTGGTGGCCGGCCACACCTCGCCGAACAGGGCGGACCCGCGGTAGGCATTTAGGGCGGCCGCGTCGTCCCAGTGGCTGTGGGTGCAGTAGGTGGCGGGGTGGTCGGCATCCTGCCACAACTCGAGGTAGCGGCAGCCGGGCTGCTGCCGGATGCGCTGCTCGGTGGCATGAAAAAGCGCGAGAAACGCCGGTACCTGCGCCGGCTCAAAAGTCATGCGAACAACACGAATGAGCATTGATTTGGGGTGGATAATGGAAGAAATCGTAGAGAGCCACGTAGGAAAAATAATAATTGCGCTAACTATAAGGCTACTCCGCCGTAAATATCCGCCTGATACTCCTATTATCATCCCAAGCACCCTACAAATGAAACGCTCTATCTCCCGTCCGGCCGCCTTTGCGTGGCTTGCTGCCCCGGCCCTGGCCGGTGGCTTGTTCCTGAGCAGCTGTAGCAGCCAGCCGACCGCCACCGAAGCCGATAAAACGGCTACCGTGGTGCCGGAAGCAACCAATGCCGCCTCCGACAGTACGGCCGTAACCGCCAGCGCTGCCGGGGCCGTGAAGCCCACCGGGGCCAAGCCCGCCTGGGGCCCCAACCTGCATCCCGAGATGCAGGCCGTCATCGAGCAGCTGATGAGCTTTAAGAACAAGCCCCTGCCGGAGCTCGCCGCCGCTCAGGCCCGCAAGCAGCCCAGCCCCGCCGATGCCGCTATGAAGCAGATGCGCGCCAGCAACATCCCCGTGCCGCCGATGAACTGCGATACGGCCACGCAAACCATCGCGCCTGGCCTCCGGGCCCGCGTGTACACGCCCAAGGGCGGCACGGTACCCTACCCGGTTATCGTGTATTACCACGGCGGCGGCTGGGTCATTGCCACCAACGATACCTACGCTGCTTCGGCTCAGGCCCTGTGCGAGCAGGTAGGGGCCGTGGTGGTATCGGTGGAATACCGCAAAGCGCCCGAACATAAATTTCCGGCCGCCCACGCCGATGCCTTCACCGCCTACCAGGCCGTGCTGAAAAACGCTGCCACCATGAAAGGTGACCCCAACAAAGTAGCCGTAGTGGGCGAAAGCGCCGGCGGCAACCTCGCCTGCAACGTCAGCATTATGGCCCGCGATAAAAAAATCGCGCTGCCCAAGTACCAGGTACTGGTGTACCCCATCGCCGGCTCCGACGTCAACACGGCTTCCTACCAGGCCAATATCGAAACCGCACCCCTCAATAAGGCGGGCATGGAATGGTTTTTCAAGAACTATCAGCGCACCGCTGCCGATTTGAAAGACCCGCGCATCAACCTCGTGGCTGCCAACCTGAAGGGCCTGCCCGCCACCACCATCATCGGGGCCGACTACGACCCGCTCACCAGCGAAGGTAAAACGCTGTCGGACAAGCTGTCGGTGGCCGGCGTGAAAGTTAACTACAAGAAATACGACGGCACCACCCACGAGTTCTTCGGCATGGCTGCCGTGGTGCCCGAGGCCAAAGCTGCTCAAAGCGTCGTGGTAAGCGACCTGAAAGCCGCGCTGAAGTAAGCTTTTAGGGCGCGCAAGAAGTAGGCCGTCATTGCGAGTGGATGGTGGCGCAACGCGGCAATCTTTCCTTCCTTAGCGACCTGCTTAATAAGGTGAAAGGCCCCGGTACTGAAAGGTGCCTGTCCTTACCCAAAACTCAAACGCCCTTCCGGCCACGTGGCTGGAAGGGCGTTTTTGCGCGATTGCCTGGCTGGTCTGCCGCTCTTCAAGCGGGGTCGGTCGAAAAGGGCCATAACGTTGCCTCTGGGAAAGCGAAAAAAGTTTCGGGTAAGGATAAAAGGCACTGAAAGGTGCCAGGGCTTCTCTTGCCTAATGAAACGTCTGGCTCCCCTCTCCCCAAGGAGAGGGGCCGGGGGTGAGGTTACGCGGGAAAGGCCCCAGCATAGCTCAACGCTTTCTGCATCGAGCGAAAGGATTGCCACGCTCCACTGGCTATGCCAGCCCCACCCCCAAAAACTACTCTGCCGCAAACCGCACGTCCACCTGCGAGTCGAAACTCAGCCCCAGCAGCTCCGACGCGTTGCCCTGGCAAATGCCCAGGCACAGGAAATGCCGGCTGTTAAAAACCACTACGGCCTCGCCGGGTGGCACGGCCGAAAAGTGGGAGTGCAGGTCGCGCACCACGTCGCGCCCGAAATGAATGGCCAGCGGCCGGCCGTGGCCCACGGCTTCCACCGCCGTGCGCGAAATGTTGGTGACGAGGTTGCCGTAGTGGTCGACGTGCGCCACGTGGCCCGTGATGCGGTGGTCCTGCAGGCGTAGCTGGCGGTTGTTGAGTTGGTGCTGAGTCGTGACGGCCGGCCCGATAGAGCTCAGCCGCGCGCCCTGGGCCAGGGCCACGGCGGCGGGCAGCAGCACGTCGCGGGTAGGGGAGGCGCTGACGGCAGCCGGCAGCGCCACCAGGTTTGCGGGCGTGCCATTAGCCAGCAGGGCCAGAATACCGTTGTCGCCGGCCACGAAATAATGGCCTTCGAGCTCGGCGGCCAGCCAGCCGGGCTCGGGGCCCGCGCCGTGGTCGGCCACGCCAACGACGTGCACCGTGCCCACCGGAAAATCCCGGAACACGCTTTGGAGAACGTGAACGGCATGCGCGATGTTGAAAGGTTCGACGCCGTGGCTGATGTCGACTACCGGAACCGCCGGGGCCAGGTGCAGCAGCCGCGCCTTCAGGGCCGCCACGTAATGGTCGCGGTAGCCAAAATCGGTGAGCAGCGTAATCAACCCCATGCCAGTGTTCCGTAGTTTTTCGTAGTATTGTCTCGCCGCCCGAACCAAGGCAAAAGTAGCCGGTTCGGGCCGTAAACGGGTCATTTTCCCCTCTCCCTTTCTCTTTCCCCCTCTCTTCCAACTTGGTCGAAAAAATCATCACCCTCGAAAACATGTCTTTGGTCGATTTCCTCGGCCCCGACAACCAGAATATTCGCCAGCTGGCCGCCGCGTTCCCCGGCTCCAAAATCATCAGCCGTGGCAACGAAATTAAAATCCAGGGCCAGACGGAAGTCATCGCCCGCATCAACGACATCTTTTATTCGCTCATCGAACACTACCACCAGTACGGCCAGATTACCGACAAAACGGTGAATCAATACCTCTCGGCCACTTCGGAAGAAGCCGAAGGCCGGGTGCTGGCCGCCTCGCCCGACGTCATCCTGTTCGGGGCCAAGGGGGGAGTTATCAAAGCCAAAACGCCCAACCAGCAGAAGCTGGTTGATGCCGTGATGGCCCACGACCTCACCTTCACGCTCGGCCCGGCCGGTACCGGCAAAACCTATATCTCGGTGGCGCTGGCCGTGCGCGCGCTCAAGAATAAGGAGGTGAAGAAAATCATCATCTCGCGCCCGGTGGTGGAGGCCGGCGAAAGCCTGGGCTTCCTGCCCGGCGATATGAAGGAGAAGGTCGACCCGTACCTGCGGCCGATTTACGATGCCCTGGAAGATATGATTCCGGCCGAAAAGCTGAAGTTTTACCAGGAGAACAAAATCATCGAAATCGCCCCGCTGGCCTACATGCGCGGCCGCACCCTGAACAACGCTTTCGTGCTGCTCGATGAAGCCCAGAACACGACGCCCTCGCAGCTGAAGATGTTCCTGACCCGCATGGGCCCCACGGCCAAGGTGATGGTGAACGGCGACCGCAGCCAGATTGACCTGCCCACCCGCCAGAAATCGGGCCTGATGCAGGCGCTCGACATCCTGAAAAACGTGCAGGGAATTGGCTACGTCGAAATGACTTCTGAAGACGTGGTGCGCCACCGCCTGGTGAAGGAAATCGTGGAGGCCTACGACAAGTTCGACGGCGAGGAGCAGGTGCGCCAGGCTACGGCCAACGGCTCCCCGCGCCGCGACGAGCGCCACGAGCGCCGCCTGCGCGAGCAGGGTTTGGCAGACGATGCTCAGCCGGCGGCTCCGGATGAGCCCGAGCTGCCCGTGAACCACGAGCAGGCGCTGTAAGCCATAATCAGCCGGAAATTTCACCAGATTCTTAAAGCGGTGTTCGGCTCTCGGTGGCCGGGCACCGCTTTACTTTTGCCCACTACACTTTAACCAAACCACCATGCCTGCCACCGCCATCCGCATCACCGACCTGCGCGACCTCGACGCCGCCTTCACCATCCGCGAAAACGTATTCGTGCAGGGCCAGGGCGTGCCCGCTGCTCTCGAAAACGACCTCCACGACCGCACCGATGCGCGCCATTACCTCGCCCGCGCCGAAGCTGGTACGCCCGCCGGGGCCGCCCGCTGGCGCGAAACCGAGCACGGCGTGAAACTGGAGCGCTTCGCCGTGCTCGAAGGCTTTCGCAACCAGCAAATCGGGGCCGCCCTGCTCCACGCCGTGCTAACCGACGTGCGGGCCGAGCTTCCCGACGCCGAAGTGTATTTGAACGCGCAGCTACGGGCCGTGCCGTTCTATGAGCGCCACGGGTTTCGGAAGGAAGGGGAGATGTTCGAGGAGGCCAATATTCAGCACTACCGGATGGTGCTGGGATAATGATTAGACGCTTGGCTGCCAGCTTTTTTTAAGACAGGCAGTTACGTCGAACGCATCGTTTATTTAAGCTCCTATCCTGATGAATTTTATTAGCACTACCAGCACCATAGTCAGGATGCTGCTGCCTAATAGCAGCCACTGAAAGCGTTGTAGGCGCTCGCCCATGGCAGCTAAATCAAGCTGCAAATTGGCGGTGGTTTCGCGGTGCTTGGTGGCTTGTTCTTCAAACAGGCGTTGGAAGGCGACTAATTGCGCGTGCTGGTCTGCGAGGCCGTGCGTATAGTCAGCGCGTAGAGAGTCTTGTAACTGCTGATACTGCCGAGGTAAATCCTGAATGGCTTTGGCGGCCAGAGTAACTGTTTGTTGATTAGCTGTTGCCGTTCGCTGATTGTCGGCAGCCGCCAGACTGGCTTTGTCAATGGTGTCGGTAAATGACGTGAGACGAGAAAGTTGGTCGGTAAATTCTAGAATAAGGTCAGAGTGGGTACTCATATGAAGCAGTGGTTAAGAAGTTGCGGTCAGTTGGGGCGGTTGTCATAAAGGTCGTTGAAAGCACGTAGCCAAGCCAAATGTGGGCGCAGGACTATGGTTTCTGCCACTTCGCGCACATAGGCGGCGGCTTGCTCGTCGTAGCGGCCGGTTTCGTCGGCAAAGAGGTGAGCCAACTCGGCCAGGGCGCTGGGGTCGGCGTATTCCGGCTGATTGCCAAACCCGAGCAGGCCGGCCAGAATTTTTTCTTCGCCGGCCGTGCGGGCTACCGGGTCGGGGCGCGCTTGGGCGGGCTTGTGGTTTTCAAGAAAAAGAATGGCGAAGCCGTCCAGCAGCTTCAGGGTCGCATTGTGGGGGTAGCTGGGCAGCAGCCGGGCGCAGGCCCCGCGCAGGTGCTTCACGTTGTCCTGCACTTCGCCCTGTCCGTCGGGCGGTACGGCCATGTAGCGCAGGTACGTCCACAAGGTATCGGCTGAATCCAGGCTGCCTTTATCGATGTCTTTTGGCAGGTATTCGTCGCGGGCATACTTGGAGTTCAGATAGAGGTCGCAAAAAACAGTCAGCGACATAGTAGGCTTTTCCGCCAAGCCATAATCCACCAATGCCCTGTGCATCTCCCTGATTGCGGCCACGCGCTTTTCAGCTACTGTGGAATAACTGAATTCCAGCATTGCCCCCAAACAATTCTCTAGCAATGTCTTACCCTCGGACCGCCGGATGGCGGCCCGCGTTAGTTCGCTGGCCCGCCGGCGGGTGGTGTAGCGGAGCAAGTACGTTTCCAGTTCCTCCAGATACACCCGTTCGCTAGCGGGCTTCGGAGCCAGTATCAGCGTAAGCAGGCCGGCACTGTAGTCCACCGTGTAGTCTTCTATTACGCCCAGCGTTGCCAGTCGATGCACGGCTTTCATGGTGCTTTGGTCGTCGCGGTAGCGCAGCCATTGGGCGGCGAGTTCTTTCCCGTAATCGGTTTTGGGTTGTTGTCCTAAGTCGCGGACAAACTCCTCGCCGCTATTGGCATACCCGGCCGTAGTGCTCAGGCTGGTAACGTATTGGGGTAAGGGCCGGTTGTGGTGGATTAGAATATCCTCCATGCGGCTAAGCGCATCATTGCTAAACCCGATAATGAGGGGTGCTGGCCGCTGGCCCACCGCCACTGCTGCCAAGCGAGCCAGAATGCCCGGAGTGGGTTGAGTGAGCCACGCTTGAAGGGCGGCTTCGGTAGGGGCAACTCCGACTGCTCGTGTCTGCTGCTCAAGTAGCTTGTGCAGGCTTGTCAGTACTGCTTCACAAGCAGTCGTTTCGGTGATACATTCCGGCTCAAATTCGTCGCTGATAAGCCAGCCTTGCTCGGGGTCAAAATAAAGACTGCCATATAGCTCGTGCGCTGCCCGATTAACGAAGATAGTAAGTGGGCCACGGGTTCCGTTACTCAGCAAACGGGGCTTTACCACTCGCAAACTACTTATTTCCAGGTTGGTAATTTTAACTAAATCAGCGGTGAGCTGGACGCACGTTTGCCAGGTAGGAAAGGTTACTTCCGTCAGCAGCTCCTGCACCAGCGCGTATTCTTTGTCCGCTCCCTTAAAGTTGCCCTGGTGAAATTCCTCTTGTATTTTCTGGTCTGAGGGGTGAAACAGTACGTAGTTAAGAGCGCTGCGGCGGTCGCGACCCGCCCGCCCGGTTTCTTGAATAAAGCTCTCAATCGAGCCGGGATGGCTGTAGTGAATCGTGAACCGGACATTGGGCTTGTCGATGCCCATGCCGAAGGCTTTGGTAGCGACCAACAGGTTGAGGCGGCTTTGGACAAACTGCTGTTGCGTTTCGGCAAGCTGCTTGTTTTCCTTTTCCTGGTCGGCTTGGCTGAATTTGCCATCCGGGGCCATAAAAAAGCCGGTTCGCTCCCGAAACTCGGGTAATTTGCGTACTTCGGCCAGCACCTGCGAAACCCCGGAATAGCGTTTGGAGCGGTGCGGACAAAATATCAGCCCCGCATGCGCAAAAAAAGGCGGCGAAGAATCAGCATTGGGCTCATAAAAGCTGGCCGGGGTAAAATCTGGTAGCGCAGGCCGTTTAGTAAGCAGCTTACCTTGCGCATCAGTCTCGGTTATTTTTTGTTTGTCAAATGCTTGTATCTTGGCGGGCAACTGCCGTAGCAGTTCCACCAGCGCCTGATGCTTGGCCGGGCCAGGGTCCTGCTGGTCGGCGGCGGGCGCGGCCATCACCCGAAAATCCAGCTCGTGGCGGCGATTGGATGCAAACCGGATAACGGCTTCCGGCTCGCCCTGCAACGCTAGTTCCCGCTCCACATCGGCCAGCACATCGAACGATGCCGTGGCCGTGAGCGCGTATAGCGGGACGGGCTGACCGTCGTGGGTGCGGCAAAAATGGCGGGCGTTGCGCCCCAGATGCAGGTAGTGCGTGCGAAAGTCGTGGCCCCACTCCGACACGCAATGCGCCTCATCGATAATGCAGTAGGCAAAGCCCACGCGGCTCTCGGGTTGCTGCATCCGCTCCAGCGCATCCCGAAAATCCTTGATTACCAACCGTTCCGGCGATACGAAGGTCAGTAGCAGCTCGCCCCGTTCCAGCTGTGTTACGCGGTGCTCGCGGCCCGCCCGGCCACCCGCCACCGCCGAATTGATAAACGCCACCGCGTCAATCCAATTGGCCAGCAGGCCCTCATACTGGTCCTGCATCAGCGACTTAATGGGGTCCACGACCAGCGTAACCCCCGGTTGCAGCAGCGCGGCCAACTGGTACGTGAGCGACTTGCCGCCACCCGTAGGCAGCAGGCCCAATACCGACTTGCCCTGCAAGGCCCGGCTGAGAATCGGGAGCTGACCGGGGCGGAAATCGAATTTGCGGAACAAGCTCCACAGTAGCCGCCGCAGTGGGGCTACCCGCCCGGCCAATACCGGGTATTCATATTCGTCGGCGCGGTCTTGCTCCTGCACCAGCGGCTGGTACTTGATAAGTGGGCCGGTTAGAAAGCGGCGCGGCGCGTGCGCGCGGTGCGACGAGCGTACCGTCAGACGCACGGCGGCCGGCCAGGTCTCGGGCGCGGCCGAAAAACCAGGCCGCCGCAACATGCTAATGTCCAGTAGTATATCGGGCGCGGGGCCGGCGGGCGGTTGCCCTTCTTCCAGCAGCCGAACCGGGTGCTCTGGTAGATAGCGCAGTTCCGCATCGGCAAACTCAGGCGTGCCAAATACGTATAAGTCAATGCGTGGTACTTGGCGGCCGGCGCCTTCCAGGTCTAGCAGGTCGGTGAGTAGCTCACGCAGCCCGGCAACAGCGAGGTGGGCACACGGTACGTCGCGCTCAATAATGCTGAGGCGCCAGCTTGGCTGCTCCCAGCCCAGCAGGCCATTATCAATGCAAGCCAGCAAGGTGCGTTGCACGCGGGCTACGGCCAGCGGCGTCAGCATCAGCTGGAGCGCCCGCTGGCCTTCGGGGCTATCGGTAAGCCGGTCCGTATAATTCTCTTTTAGCAACTGCCAGTAAGGATGCTGGTCAACGACCTTGTGCAGCAGGTTCAGGTCGGTGGCCGGGCGGGCAAAGTGGGCCGTAGGTAGGCGCACGGTCTGCCAGCCAGCCTTGCGCGCCGCCGCGTCGCGCTCCCCATCATGGCGAAATTGCGCAGGCAATCGATGCTGACTGCCATCCACTTCCACAATAAGCCCGCACAGCCCGGTCTCCGCAACCCGGCTAGCCCGAGCCCGGTAGGGCAGGGGCAACGCAAAATCCAGGCTTTGGCCCGTAAAACCAACTGCCGGCTGCCGCAAGTAGCTGCCCGGCTGGCCTGGCTGCCCGGTGGCCGCCTCAAGCAAGGGACGAAAAGTTGCTTGCGGTTCGAGCAGTTGCCAGAGTAACGCGCTGTTTTCCCCAAATTGAGCGGGCAGCACTTCCGTCAAAAATCGGTGTTCGGCATCACTACCCAACGGCCACCTCTCAACGGCAGCCTTGTCATCAGTCCGTAAACGTGCGTCGGCGAGATGCAACGCCCGCCACAAAAGCCGGTTACGGTTAGCATCGGGTGGGCCAAGCGCGAGTTTAATGGTGCCCTTTTTAGCTTCTTCCGTATCCAGCCCAGCCGTGGGCCACAACCCGCGCAGGTGCCCGACTAACGACAGCGGTGCCCGCGTCGGTAAGCCTCTGTTGATAAGGTTACTGGCTACGCGCACCGCGCCCGGCACCTCTACTGAAGGAGCTGGCAGATATTCAGGCAAGCCCGATAACTCAAAGTAGCTTAACTCTTTCAGCAAAGAACGCACCTGCTCCTTTGCGGTAGGGGTGTCGCATCCGGCTGCCGCCGCTTGCTCCAATAATGGAACTAACTCCTCAATAACGTACCCGGCATGGAACTGCAACATGAAAATTTCTTCGGCAAATAGGAGAGGTCGACCAGCAATATTACCATCAATGGGGTAGGTTATTCGCCCCTCGTTTTATTGTTTTAGGACTTACGTAATTCCAGCCCCAGAGTGGTCGTACCCAGTAGGGCGACTCATCGGCAATAGCATCCTGATTGATGGGAGTAAAATCCTGCCAGGTGCGGTCTTGCCGAGGTTTTATCGTTCTTATCCAATGGTTTGCCGCCGACGGGCCGCCCGGAGGGGTACGACCCATCCGGGGCTTAAAGCGCGTAATTCTCAGCCAACAAAAAAACCGCTCATTTCAAGTGGTTTATTTGTTGATAATCTATTGATGATAGTAATAAATGACTGACAATCAAGAAAATAATGAATAAAAGGACGAATAATATAGCAAGCGGCGGCACCTGAAATAATGAGTGTTAGCGCACCGACTGAACGAGTTTCTTGAGGGCCCGGAACGGAGCGGATAAGAGCCGGAGTGGCCCCCGGCCCGAAAAAAAGCCGCCCTTACCCGCTGGCCGGGAGGCAAAGTCGTAATGGCGGGTATAAGGGTTCGATTTAGTGGTGAACGTGTTCCAGCAGCACGTTCTGCCCGCCGGGTGCGGGCGGTAGCGCGTTCGGCAGCTGACGCAGTAGCGGTAACCTGCGGCGGCAGGCCCGCCACAATCGAGGCAATTCATGCAGTAAGGAATGGTAGATGAGCATGGCCGCGTGGGGCAGCCCTGGGGTTGCAATTGGAGGCTTGCTTGCCTGCCGCAAAGGTGAATGAGGGTGGTCTACCAATGCCAAGGCCAAAAAATTCTTTTTCTTTGGGTAATTATTTCCTGAAGTCTCTACCGTGCCCCTGCTTTCTTCCGCGCTGCAAGCTGCCTTGCGAGCCGCTGTTGCTACCCGTTTTGGCCAACCCCTGCGCTACCCCAGCCACTGCGATGCCCTCGAAAATGAACTGCAAAAGGTGGGTGGTCCCGGGGCGCGGCGTCTCAGCCCCAGTACGTTGCGCCGCTTCTTCGGGCTGGTGGATAAAAAAGGGGGGTTCCACCTTCACACCCTCGACACGCTTGCCCGCTACGCCGGGCACGCCGCGTTGGCCGACTTTGAGCAATCGATAGCCGGCCACGCTGCCACTGAGGCCGCCACCTCGCCAGCCGACATCCCCGAACTGCTGGCAATGGAGCGGCTGGCTCCGCCCGAACGGTTGCTGCTGGGCTATTTTCTGGGGCGGGTAACGCGGCCGGCCCAGCCCGGCGGCGCGGCGGCCCCCCTGGCCCTGCGGCTGGCGGCCCATCCGGCCGGCCAGGAGTTTTTCGTGGAGTCGTTCGTGGATTTGGTCCACGTCAATGGCGCTTACGGCCAGGTGCTGGCCGAATACCTGCGCCATAAGCCCACGCCCGAAGCCCAGCTGTTTGGGCACGCCACATTGTTTTTGCGGGATTTCCTGGCCGATGACGAAAGTGCCTGGCGAGCCCGGCTGCGGCATCTGCGGGCCCTGCCGGTGCCGGCCAGCCTGCACGCCTTCCCGCACGGCCGCCGCGCATTCGCCGAAATAGTTGCCGCCTGGCACGATGCCGCGTCTGCCGAGGAGCTCCCCCGGCTGCTGTCCCAGGCGGCGGCGGTGCCCCGTATCGTGGCCCCGTCGCCGCCCTTGCCGGCCTTCTACAACTTCTTTCCGGCGGGCTACCATTTTTTTGTGGCCGAGGGGTTGTTCCTGACCAGTCAGTTCGAGGTCCTGCACGGCTGGCTGGAATTCACGCGGGCCGAATTTCCGGAGCTTGCCACGCTGGAGGCCAACGTATACAACGAGCTGCTGCGGGCTTTCGCGGCCGTGGCCCGGCTGCGCACCGGCCGCCCCGCAAATCCGGCCCTACCGGCGCACACACTCGGGGAGCTCGAAAGCCACAGCTGGCTGCTCGACTACTACCAGGTCCACATTGCCCTGGTCGAGCTGCACCTGGCTACCCTGGCGGGCCGCAATGCCGAGGCTAGCCGGCTTCGGGCCTGGATAGCCGACTTTGCGGCTGTTCACCGGTTTCCGTTTTTCAACGGGCTGGCCCAGCGTATTGTCTGACCATCAATACGCTTACCCTGGCAGCGCCGGCCGGTGGGGAGTTCGTAGTAGCCGATGTGGGACCGGCGGAAGTAGTGGAACACCGGGCTCCTGCGCGTCTGGGCCGGGTCGTGGTGGGGCTCGCCGCCGTGCATCAGGTTGGCGTGCCAGATTAAGCACGTCGCCCTTGCGGGCCAGGAACACCTGCTTTCGCAAGCTCAGCCCCGGCCACGCGGCCGGCCGCGAACCGCTCGTAATCGGCGTAGTCCTTATCGCCGATAAGCCAGTTGGAGCCGTCGTTCTGGTAGTTGGCGTCGAGGTAGTAGGGGAGCCGGTGGCTGCCGGGGTAGTCGTGCAGCGGGCCGTTGAGGAGCATAATACCTTCCAGCGCTACCCAGGCCGCCCCGCCATACTGCCGAGTGGGAAGGCACTCCCGTGCATACTATTGGAATGCGGGTGCTGCTGGCTGTCCGTCAGAAAGTTAATGCCTTGGAATAACGCGGCTTCGTGGCCCAGCCGCGCGCCCGCCAGCTCGCGTAAATTATTTTCGGCCGCCTTCCGGATACGGGCCGAAGCGGAAGAGGTGGCCGGGCCGCCGTTGGCGTTTCCCAGTCAAACCGCTACATTGCCAGCCCAATACCTTTCCGCCTTCTGCCGCTGCGATGATTACCTGGGCTACCTTCCCGTTTGTGCGCTACACGCCGGCGCTGATTCTCGGCATCGTGAGCTACCTCTACCTTGGCCAAGGGTGGCCCGAGCTGTGGCCGGCTACCGTGGCTTTGGCCCTGCTGAGCATCGGGCTGACGGTTTGGGCCGTGCGCCGGCCGCGCCCCGCTGCTACCGATGCCGCCGGGCTGCTCTCGCTGCTCACCATCGTGGCCCTCGGCGCTACCCTCACCCAGCGCGCCGCCGATAGCCGCCGGGCCGACCACCTCTACCGTTTCGGCGATGCAGTGGAGGCCTACCAGGCCGTGGTTGATGAGGCCCCCGTGGTGCGGGCTGCCACCTACGCCACCACGCTGCGGGTGCGGGCCGTGCGCGTGGCCGGACGCTGGCAGCAGGCCACTGGCGGCGTGCGGGTGTCGCTGCCGCGCGTGGCGGGCATCGCGCAGCCGCGCTACGGCGAGGTCTGGCTCATCGCCGGGCACCCCGACCCCAGCAAGCCCCCGCTCAACCCCGGCGAGTTCGACTACGCCCGCTACCTCGAATATCGGCAGGTCTACCACCAGCAGTACGTGCACCCTGACCAGTACCGCGTGCTGCGGCTGGCTCCGCCCAACCCGCTCATTGCCGTCAGCCTGCGGGCGGCCACCCAGCTCGATGGTGTTTTCCGCCACTACATCCACGCCAGGCGCGAATACGCCATTGCCTCGGCGCTGGTGCTGGGCATTAAGGACGACGTGGACCTAGCCACCAAGCAGGCCTACACGGCCACCGGCACCACCCACATCATGGCCGTTAGTGGCCTGCAGGTGGGGCTGCTGTTCGCGGCTATGTCGTGGGTGCTGCGCAAGCTGTTGGGGCGGCTGAAGGGCTTCCTGCTCTGGTCGGCGCTGGTGGGGCTGGGCGTTATCTGGAGCTACGCTTTTCTCACGGGGCTGTCGGCATCGGTGCTGCGGGCCACGGTCATGTTCACGGTCATCATCATCGGCCGGGCCCTGGGGCGGCAGGATTCCATCTTCAACACGCTGGGCGTGGCCGCGTTTGGACTGCTGATTTGGAACCCATTCCTGGTGGCCGACGTGGGCTTTCAGCTCTCGTTTCTGGCGGTGCTCAGCATCGTGTACGTGCAGCCGCGCATCGCCCAGTGGCTCGCTGTGGAGGCTTATTTCTACGCCCGTCGCCGCCCCTGGCAGCCCAAAGCCGTGCAGTGGGTCTGGCGTGGCAGCGGTTGGTTTCTCGATAAAGTATGGCAGGCGGTGGCGCTGTCGCTGGCCGCGCAGGTAGCTACGTTTGGGCTGGGGCTCTATTATTTCCACCAGTTTCCGTTCAGTTTTTTGTTTTCCAACCTCGTGGCCGTGCCCATTTCGAGCGGGGCCGTGTACGTGGGCCTGGTATTGCTGGCCCTGAAGGGCCTGATGGCCGGTATTGGCCTGCTGCTGCCCGCCGGGGCCGCCTGGTGGCTCGACCTGTTGCCCCGCGCCGTGGCGCAGCTGTTCGAATGGATGGTGTGGGCCTTCAACGAATATATCTTCCTGATTAGCCGCCTGTTTTCCGGTTGGGTGGTGCGCGATATTCACGTGTCGGCGCTGCAAACGGCCCTGCTCTTCGGGATGATTGCCTCCGGCCTGGCCTGGCTGAATACCCGCCGTCTGGGCTGGCTGCGCGGCCTGGCCCTGCTGCTGCTGGGCTACGCCGGTAGCCGCGTGGCCGAAGCCCGCGCCGTAGCCCCGACCGAGGAATTCATCGTATACAGCATTCCGCGCCGTTCGGCGGTGGGTTTCTGGCAGGGCGCAACGGCCGAGTTCGTCACGCCCGACTCGTTGCCCCTCTCCGAAACCGAGCGCACCTACCGGCTGCTGCCGGGCATCATCCGGCGGGCGGCCCGGCGCACGGCCTACCGCGTGGGCTGGCGCGGCAGCACCGTGCCCGTGCAGCGCCTGCCCGACCCCGACAGCGCCAATCAGCGCCTGTATTTCCGGCCCGGCCCGGTGGTGCTGGCCCAGTGGCGCGGCCTGCGCGTGGCCTTCGTTTCCAGCCGCATTTCCCCGGCCACGCGGCCCACGCCGGTCGATGTGCTGGTGCTGCGCCGCAATGCCCGCGTGAAGCCCGAAACCGTGGCCGCCGTGTTCGGCCCGCAGGCGCAGGTGGTTTTCGACTCGTCCTGCAAAATCTGGTACGTAGCCCGGCAGGATTCGCTGCTGCGCGCGCGGGGCTTCCGCACCTGGGACGTGACGGCGCGCGGGGCCTTCAGTTGTGCGCCGCCGCTGGCCGCGCGTTAGGCCCGGGCCGGCCACTACCGGGCGCGATTGCGCCGGGTATGGCCAAAATGGCCAACGGGCCGGTTAGCAGCCGGTTTCGGCGGTCCAGCCGGGCCTTTGGCCGAATCGGGCAGTCCACCCGGGTGTTTTTTGCGTTAATTGCCGCAGAGCATGCCACCAATTCTCTCCCGGCGGCATCCTTTCAAGTAACCATCCATCCGCGCCGTTCCCCGCCCCCTATGGAAAACCTGCTCACGCCCGAACTCGAAGCCCTCCGCTACATTCAGTATGATGCTGAAGACCGCATCGGCTACATCACCCTCAACCGCCCCGACAAGCGTAACGCTCTGAACGCCGACGTGGTGACCGAGCTCAAGCAGGCCTTCGATTTTGCCGAAAACGACGTATCGGTGAAAGTTATCGTGCTGCGTGCCGCCGGCGACGTTTTCTGCGCCGGGGCTGACCTGGCCTACATTCAGGATTTGCAGGGCTTCGGCTACACCGATAACCTGGAGGACAGTACCCACCTCATGCAGCTCTTTCATCAGATTTATACGCTTAAGAAGGTGGTAATCGGGCAGGTGCAGGGCCACGCGCTGGCCGGTGGCTGCGGTCTGGCTGCCATCTGCGACCTCACCTTTGCCGTGCCCGAGGCGAAGTTTGGTTACACCGAAGTCAAAATCGGCTTCATCCCGGCTATCGTGAGCGTGTTTCTGGTGCGCAAAATCGGGGAGGCCCGCACCAAGCAGCTGCTGCTCAGCGGCGACGTGGTGCCGGCCCAGACGGCCCTCGACATGGGCCTCGTCACCTTCCTGGCCTCCAAAGAAGAGCTGGCCGACAACGTGCGCGCCTACGCCCAGCGTCTGTGCCGCGAAAACTCGGGCCAGAGCATGGAAGTAACCAAGGAAATGCTGGCCCGCCTGCCCGAAATGGGCCTCGAAGAAGGCCTGCGCTACGCCGCCCAGCGCAATGCCGAAGCCCGCGGCTCCGAAGACTGCCGCCGCGGCATCGCCGCCTTCCTCAACAAGGAAAAGCTGGTGTGGTAGCCCATAGCGCGCCGCCTTCACCGCGTTTGGTTGCCGAACAAATGCTGGCCCGGTCGGCGGCTCCAGGCTACCCCGCTGCCCGCCACCCACCAGAAAGTAGTACCTTGAACGCCGTTTTGGTCCGGACTGGGCCGGAGCGGCGTTTTTCATGTTTCCAGCAAACAACTTTTTCTCCGCACGGGTTACTTCCGTATGACCGTACCGACCGCCTTCTGCATCGCCCTTGCCACGTTCGGGTTCATGGAATTCTGGGCCTGGTTCATGCACAAATACGTGCAGCACGGGCCGCTGTGGTTTCTGCACCGCTCGCACCACGTGCGCCACCCGCACCCGGTGGAGCGCAACGACCTTTTCTTTCTGATTTATGGAGCCATTTCGGCCGTTTTGTTCATCACCGGCGACAATGGCGGCCACTGGTGGTTCTGGGTGGGGGTGGGCATTGCCTGCTACGGCACGGTGTATTTTTTCGTGCACGACGTGCTCATTCACGGCCGTCTGCGGTTCTGGAAAAAGTCGCGGAACGCCTACTTGCGGGCGCTGAACATGGCCCACAAAACCCATCATAAAACGGCGGGCCGCGACGGCTCGGCCGAATTCGGCCTGCTGTGGGTATCGCCCAAATACCTGGAATTAGCTCGTAAGCAAGCAAGCGTTAAACAAACGAAAATTAAGAATGAGCCCAGCGGAGCGGGCCTGTAACCAGGATGCCGCGCGCTGATTTTTAATTCTTCATTCATAATTTTTTTATCAATAAAATGGGCCATTTCTCCATCAGCGACCTCGAGCAGCTTTCGGGCATCAAGGCGCACACCATCCGGATGTGGGAGCATCGCTACAGCCTGCTGCGCCCGGTGCGCACGGCCACCAACATCCGGATGTACTGCAACGACGACTTGCGCCGCCTACTCAACGTGAGCACGCTGTGCGGGCGGGGCCAGCGCATTTCGCAGGTGGCCTCCCTCAGCGATGCGGAGATTCAGGCGGCGGTGCTGGCCTGCTGCAACGATGCCCACGACTACCACCAGCAAGTGAACGCGCTGCTGGCCGCCATGCTCGGCTTCGATGAGCAGCGCCTCAACTTTTTGCTCACTGAGGCCGCCGACCAGCTTGGTTTTGAGCAAATGATGTTGTTCGTCGCCTATCCGCTGCTGCAGCGCATTGGAATGATGTGGCTGGGCGGTACCGTAAACCCGGCTCAGGAGCATCTGTTGGCGCATCTGCTTCGCCAGAAGCTGCTGGCCGCCACCGATGCCCTGCCCAACGTGCCCATTTCGGCGCGTCGCTGGGTATTGTTTCTGCCAGCCAATGAGTTGCACGAGCTGGCTTTGCTATTCATGAACTACACTTTGCGGGTGCGGGGGCAGCACACCCTATACCTGGGCCAGAACCTGCCCGTGGCGGAGTTGGGCGCGGTATGCGAAACCTACCAGCCCGATGCCGTCGTCACGGTGCTCACCTCGCAGCCCGAGCGGGGGCGCGTGGCCGAATTTGCGCGTGAAGTGTCGGCACACTGCGGCCACAAGCTGGTGGTGCTTTATGGCCAAATGGCCAGGAAGGAAGGTCTGGAACTGCCCAAAAACTGCGTGTCACCGGCGTTAATGACCGATTTCCTGGCGCTGGTAGCCGAGCAGGTGCCCGAAACGGTGGCGGCATAGGGCGGCAGGCTGTTTCGCCATGATTTGCGTAGCGGCCGGCGAAATCTTCATAAAAACATCACGGGGCTTCACGGAATTTTGTCTGGCCAAAGCGCGGGCCAGCCGTACCTTGCCGTGCCAACGACGAAATGGTCGGCATGCCGAGTAAAATACTTTCGGCCCACGTTAGCCGAAATGGCAGGCGGCTCGTATATTTGTTTAACAAACGGTCACGAAAAGCTAAACAGCATGACTTCGCTCGAATTCACCTCGCAAGTGCAGAAAATTTCGCTGACGCTCCGGCCCGCCGCCATGAACTTGACGCGAGACGCTGACGACGCCAAAGATTTAGTGCAGGAAACCCTCCTCAAGGCCCTGCTGAACAAGGATAAGTTTAAGGCGGGTACCAACCTGAAGGCGTGGTTGTACACCATCATGCGCAACACCTTCATCAACAACTACAACAAGATTACCAAGCGGAGCTCCAACATCGATTCGACGGAGTATTTCCAGTATTTCAATACCGACCAGAACTACATCACCCACAACGGCGCTACGTCCGATTTCGTGGTGCGCGACATCAACGAGGCCATTGCCAGCCTCGGTACCGACTACCGCACGCCGTTCATGATGTACTACATCGGCTATAAGTACATGGAGATTGCCGAGAAGCTGCAAATCCCCATTGGTACCGTCAAAAACCGCATTCACATTGCCCGGAAGGACTTGAAAGCGGCCCTGCAGGTGTACGCGCCGGTGGGTGCTTCGGCCGTCACGGAAGCCGCCGAAACCTTCGAAGACTAAGCCGACCCGCGCCCGCGCGATGGCCGCTGGCCTTGCTGCTGCATCCGCGGCGCGGGGCCGGCGGCTTCTTTTTTAGGCGTAATTCGCCTGTTCAACCAATACCGTTACTGCAGACTTGCTCTTGTCCTCCCACTCCGCTAACTCTAAACAGGCCATCGTCATCGGTGCCGGCTTTGCCGGGCTGGCAGCGGCCACCACGCTGGCCCAGGCCGGCTGGCGCGTCACCATTCTCGAAAAAAATGAGGGCCCCGGTGGCCGGGCGCGGGTATTCCGCGCGCAGGGCTTCACCTTCGACATGGGCCCGAGCTGGTACTGGATGCCCGATGTGTTCGAGAAGTATTTCGCCCGCTTTGGCAAGCGAGTTTCGGACTACTACGAGCTGCAGCGGCTCGACCCCTCGTACCAGGTGATTTTTAAAGGGCCGGAAGCCGTGGATATTCCGGCCAGCATGAGCGAGCTGCGCGCCTTATTCGAGGGCTACGAGCCCGGCAGTGCCGCTCGCCTCGATGAGTTTCTGAAGCAGGCGGCGTATAAGTACGAGGTCGGTATCAACCGGCTGGTGTACGCGCCGAGCCGCTCGGTTTTCGAGTTTGCCGACCCCAAGCTGCTGGTGGATATGGTGCGGATGGACGTGCTGCAAAGCATGCACAAGCACGTACGGCGTTTCTTCAAGGACCCGCGCCTGCTGGAGTTGGTGGAGTTTCCCATCCTTTTCCTCGGCGCAACTTCCGAAAATACGCCCGCCCTCTACTCGCTGATGAACTACGCCGACCTGGCGCTGGGCACCTGGTACCCCAAGGGCGGCATGCACCAGATTGTAGCGGGCATTGTGCGCTTGGCCGAAGAGTTGGGCGTACGCATCGAATACAACCAGGAAGTGACGGCAATTGTGGTGGAGAACGGCCGCAGCACCGGCGTGCAGACTGCCAGCGGATTTTTCGCCGCCGATGCCGTGGTGGCCGGGGCCGACTATCATCACATCGAGCAGCAGGTGCTGGCTCCCGAATACCGCCATTACGACGCCAAATACTGGGATTCGCGCACCATGGCCCCGTCCAGCCTACTGTTCTACCTCGGCGTGAACCGCAAGCTCGATAAGCTACGCCACCACAATCTGTTCTTCGACGAGGACCTGACCCAGCACGCCCGCGAAATTTACGAGCAGCCGCAGTGGCCCACCCGGCCGCTCTACTACGCCTCGGTGCCCAGCAAAACCGACCCCACCGTGGCCCCCGAAGGCCAGGAAAACCTATTCCTGCTCGTGCCGGTAGCCCCCAACCTCGCCGACGACGAGGCCACCCGCGAGCGCTACTACGACCTGCTGATGGACCGCCTCGAAAAGCACTGCGGCCACCCCATCCGCGAGCACGTCGTGTACAAGCGCAGCTACGCCCACCGCGACTTTATCGCCGACTACCACAGCTTTAAGGGCAATGCTTACGGCCTGGCCAACACGCTCAAGCAGACGGCTATTCTGAAACCCACGCTGAAAAGTAAAAAAGTGGCAAATTTGTATTTCACGGGCCAGCTCACCGTGCCCGGCCCGGGCGTGCCGCCCTCGCTTATTTCGGGCCAGGTGGTGGCGGGAGAGGTGCTTAAAGAAAATGAGTAAATGAGTGAATAGGTGAATGAGTGAATGTCTTGCACGCCAGCGTGACACCTATCTCATTCGCTCATTCACTCATTCGCTCATTCACCCATTCACCCATTGAAAATGGACCACGTTAAACTCTTCACCGACACCAGTCTGGCGTGCAGCAAGCTCATCACGGGGCGCTACAGCACCTCGTTCACGCTGGGCATTCGTACGCTCGATGAACGGCTGCACCTGCCGGTGTACGCCGTGTATGGCTTCGTGCGCTGGGCCGATGAAATCGTGGACACCTTTCATGACCACGATAAGGCCACCCTGCTGGCTGATTTCCGCCGGCAGACCTACGAGGCGCTGGATACCGGGCTGAGCTTCAACCCCGTGCTGCACGCGTTTCAGCACGTGGTGCACCGCTACGGCATCGACCGCGAGTTTATTGAGGCCTTTTTGCACAGCATGGCTCTCGATTTGGAGGACCAGAACTACCACCCCGGGCTGTACCAGGAATACATCTACGGCTCGGCCGAAGTGGTGGGGCTGATGTGCCTGCGCATTTTTTGCGACGGCGACGTGGCCATGTTCGAGCGGCTGCGCGAGCCGGCCCGGCGGCTGGGCTCGGCGTTTCAGAAGGTGAATTTCCTGCGCGATATCCGCTCCGATTATGAGGACCGGGGCCGCGTGTACTTCCCCGGTGTAGTGTACTCGCGCTTCAACGACGCCACTAAAGCAGGAATTGAGGCCGATATCAAAGCCGATTTTGAGGCGGCCTACGCCGGCATTCAGCAGCTGCCGCGCGCGGCCAAGCTGGGCGTGTACCTGGCCTACGTCTACTATCTCAAGCTGTTCTATAAGATTAAGCAGCTGCCAGCGGCCCGTATTCTGGGCGAGCGGGTGCGCGTGCCCGACAATACCAAGCTGCTGCTGCTGCTCGGCTCGTACTTTCGCTACCGGCTGTCGCGCATCTGATTTTGGCTTTCGGCCCGGGTTTTGCCAGCGACAGGATGGTTTAACCCTGGGTGCCGTAGTTTTGTCGATATGCGTATAGCCGAAATGTTCGTGGTAGCCGTGGTGGCCGGTAGCTTATCGGCACCGTCGGTGGCGGCTGACTTCCGTAAGGGAGGGCGGCCGGCTGCGGTTGCTCCCTTGGCTTCGCCCCATGCCGCTGCGCTCACCAACCCCCGTAAAGCTGTGTCTTCTCCTTACCATCTCACCAACCTGCGCCGCCACTACGAGCAGGCCGCCGCCGATAAGTCGGCCGGCGAAAAATTCTACAAGCTGCTGGCTGATTACCAGGACCGCGACGCGCTGGTACTGGCCTACAAAGGCGCTTCGGAGGCCATTCGGGCCCGCGATGCCTCGATGTTCAATAAGCTTACCTACGTGCAGGACGCGGCCAAAACCTTCGAGCAGGCCGTCACTATCGACCCGCGTAACCCCGAAATTCGCTTCCTGCGCTTCTCGGTCGAGAGCAACCTGCCGGCCTTCCTCGGCCTGAGCAAGCACGTCGATGAAGACAAGGAACTGCTGCTTAACGCGGCGCTCACGCACCCCAGGTCGGGTTTCGATGCGGAAGCTTTTCGCACGGTGCGGGGTTTCCTGGTGGAACGCGGACACGTGAGCGAAGTTGAGGCGCAAAAGCTAGGCAAAGTGAAAGAGTAGCGGGCGGCTATAAACCATTGTGGCAGAGGTCTTAGCTTGTATCGAGGGCCGCGAGTGCCGATGGGCGAAAAGTTGCGCCGGCAGCATTCGCTACACTCGTCGCAGGCAGTAGCTTGTGCGGCATTCCAGTCCTGTTCAAATTAAATTAAACCATACTGACGTATTTTCGGCCAGCCGGCCTGTTTTCGCAACCTTGCGAGCTGGTTTCTGGTTACTGAGGTCCTATGCCGAACCTGTTGCTCAGCGTCCGAATTGACCCTAACTCCGGCTTCTGCTTCGGCGTGATTTACGCTATTCAGATGGCCGAAGACCTGCTCGATGAGCAGGGCTACCTTTATTGCCTGGGCGATATCGTGCACAACGACGAAGAAGTGCAGCGCTTGGAAGCCCGCGGCCTGCGCATCATTTGCCACCAGCAGCTGGCTGGGCTGCGCGACGAGGCCGTGCTCATCCGCGCCCACGGCGAGCCCCCGGCCACCTACCAGATGGCCCTGGAAAACAACCTGACTCTGATTGACGCGAGCTGCCCGGTGGTGCTGAAACTGCAAAATCGCATCAAAACCAGCTACGATAAAAAGGAGCAAATCTTCATCTATGGCAAGCACGGCCACGCCGAAGTGCTCGGCCTGCTGGGCCAGACCAGCGGCAACGCCGTGGTATTCGAAAGCCTCGACGAGCTGCTGGGCCACGAGCTGCCCGGCAACATCACCCTCTATAGCCAGACCACCAAAAGCACCACCAGCTTCTACAATATTAAGAACCAGCTGGAAACGCGGGGCTACCAGGTGAATGCCAACGACACCATCTGCCGGCAGGTGAGTAACCGCGACAAGGACCTGCGCCGGTTCGCCGCCCAGTACGACCAGATTGTGTTCGTGTCGGGCACCAAAAGCTCCAACGGCAAGGTTCTGTATCAAGTGTGTCTCGAAACGAATCCGCAAACGCACTTCATTTCCAACGTGGGCGAAATCGACGCGGCCTGGTTCCGGGCCGGCCAGTCGGTGGGCATTTGCGGGGCCACCAGCACGCCTATGTGGCTGATGGAGCAGGTGCGCGACCGGCTGTCGTCTTTATAAGTTCCGGCGTGAGTTCTACCGCAGCCATCCCCGCCAGAAGAGTAGCGCCTACGCCTGTCGGCACCACTGGTGCCGCCATCGGCGGGCTGCTCGTGGTGCTATGGGCCGCGCTGCTGGGCTTCCTGCTGGCCCGTTACCGCCCCGATTGGTACTCGCCCGCGCCCTACCTGCTGGCGTTGCTCCAAACCCACCTCTACACCGGCCTGTTCATCACCGCCCACGATGCCATGCACGGCGTGGTGAGCCCCCACAAGCGCCTGAACAATGCGCTGGGCACGCTGGCCGCAGCCTTGTTTGCCTACAACTGGTTCCCCGGCATGCTGGCCAAGCACCATGCTCACCACCGCCATGTTGGCACCCAGCACGACCCCGATTACCACGACGGCCGCCACCCCGGCTTCCTGCCCTGGTTTGTGCGCTTCGCCTGGAATTACGTGACCTGGTGGCAGGTGCTGCTGATGGCCGCGACCTATAATGTGCTCAAGCTGTTTTTCCCGCAGGCTAACGTCATCGCCTTCTGGATGATACCGGCGGTGCTGGCCACGTTGCAGCTGTTCTTCTTCGGTACCTACCTGCCGCACCGGGGCGAGCATGCCCCTGACAACCCACACAAGTCGCGCAGCCAGTTCCGGCATCACCTGTGGGCGTTTGTGAGCTGCTACTTCTTCGGCTATCACTACGAGCACCACGACCAGCCGTACCTGCCCTGGTGGCGCCTGTGGCAAGCGAAAAACTGACCACAGATTTAACGGATTTTAGCGGATTTAGCGGATTTAGCGGATTTTTGTGGTTTTGGGCCAGCGTATTTATTCGGGTGAATGAACAAAAAAAGAGGCTGCTCAGATGAACAGCCTCTTTTACGTCTAACCCGATTAGATACGGAACCACAAAAAATCCGTTAAATCTGCGGTCCTTAGTGAACCGCGTTGGTTTTCTTGCAGCAGTCGGGCAGGCGGTTGTAGGCGCGGGCATCGGCGGTGAGCTCGTCGGCGTCGTAGCCGGTTTTCTGTACGGCGGTGCGCAGGGCGGCGGGGGTGGTTTTGTCGGCCTTGTAAGTTACCGTCAGGACTTTCGTCGGCACGTCGAGCACGGCACTTTGCACGCCTTTTTCATAGGCCAGGCTTTTTTCGATGCGGGCTTTGCACATGTCGCACACGGCCGACGTTTTGAACTGGGCCGTGGCCATGCCTTTGGTGGCTGCCTGCACGGCAACCGGGGCCGTCTGGGCCTGGGCAGTGGGGGCAACGCTCAGCACGCTGAGCAGGGAAAGCGAAAGCGGGAGGAGGAATTTCATAATCGAAGAGTGAAGGCGGATGACGACGGCGTAACAAAATTGCTGCCGGAAAAATTGGTGGTGCGGTAAGCTTCAGCTGGCATCGCACGATGCTACTCAATCCTATACCGCAGCCCGGCGTACGTCAGGCGGCCGTACACTGGCCCCCACACCATTGCAGCATCAAACGTCGGCCCAAAAGGATTGGCTGCGCCTTCGATGGGGTTTGGCTGGCGGTAATTGGTGAGGTTTTCCACGCCCGCGTACACCTCCAGGCGCTTGAAGGCACGCGTAATTTGACTGTTGAGCAGGGCGTAGCGGGGCGCGGTTTCGGGCGTGTATTTCTGACCGGTGCCGTGGGCGTGCTCGCTCGTGATGTGCGCCAGGGCCCGCCGCCCAAACCACTGCACCGTGAAATCGGCCCGCCACTTATCGAAGGCGCTGGCGTAGCCCAGGTTCAGGAAAGCGCGGTGAGTGGGAGTGAGGGGCTTGGGCAGCAGCTGGTTGTCGTAGGTAGTGCGCACATCAAGATACTTGTACGCACCCTTCACTTGCAGGCTTTTAAAAAGTTCCACCTGAAGCTCAGCTTGCAGGCTGCGGGCGAAGGACCGGCCGCCCGGCGGCAGGTTGTCGATGGTAATGAGGCCGGGCGCAGTGTACATATCGGCCACCACCTGATTAGCGAATGCAGTGTGGTAATAGTCGAAGATGAACGTGGCCGGGTGGCCCAGCGCCGTGAAATACTGGGTGGCGCTGCCACCCACATTCCAGGCTTTTTCGGGTCGCAGGCGGGGGCCGATGACGAACTCCCGGGCGCTGGCCAGCATGGCGGCGTTGTCGGCAATGGGGTTGGCTACCCGGAAGCCACTGCCGGCGGCGGCACGCAGCACGGTGTTTTTCAACACGTCGTACTTCAGGTTGAGGCGGGGCGTGAGCTGCCAGCCGTAGAGGTTGTGGCGGTCGGCGCGCAGGCCGGCTACCACGGTCAGGTTGCGGCTGTTCTGGTAGGTGTATTCGGCGAAAGCGCCGGGCACCAGCTCGCGGCGCGTGCGGTGCTCGCGGGCTTCCACGTCGGCCGGCGTGTCGGTGAGGTAGCTGCGGCCGGCGGTCAGGCGCTCGTCGTAGTTGTCATACAGAAAGCTGAGGCCGGTACGATACACGTGGGAAGTGTTGCCGAGGGCGCTCTGAAACAGCAGGGTGGCGTTGCCCGTGCGCTGACGGCCATCATAGGCCCGCGAGGTGCGGTTGCTGATGAGGTAGGCCGGCATGCCCGGGTCGTGGCCGGTGTGGGTGGTCTGGTAGCCGTAGGAGTAGCCCGAGGTGAAGCCGTGGTCGGTGCCGGTGAGCAACAGGCCCAGGCTTTGAAAGGGCCGCGACGGCCAGGTGTAGGACGTTTTGGCGTAGCCAGTGTAGCGGGTGGTGGCCTGCGTGGTGCCATAGTTCTGAGTGAAGGCCGCCTCGCCGGCATCGCGGAAACCCAGCTGGCCACCCTGCCGGGTCTCGCGCAGCGCGCCCAGCCCCACCTCGCTCACCAGGCCGTGGCCCGAGATATACTTCCACTTAGTAAAGGCGTTGAGCTGCGTGGCCAGTGGCAAATCCAGAAAGCCGTCCTTGTTGCGGTCGACGCGATTGCCGAGGTGGTCGGTGTGCAGCAGCAGCACCGTGCTCCACTTTGGGTTGAGGCGGGCCGACGCGTTCAGGTTCATGTCGGATTTGCCGAGGTCGTTGGCATAGGCGTTGAACAGGAGCTGGTCCGTCTTCTCCGGCTCCTTTAGCTTCACGTTCACCTGCCCCGAAATGGCCTCGTAGCCATTCACCACCGACCCCGTGCCCTTGATGATTTCGATGTTCTCAATCCAGGGCCCGGCCAGGTAGCCCAGGCGGTAGGGGGCGGCCAGCCCGCGCAGGGCCGGCTGGTTGTCCACGGTCAGCAGCGAGTAGCTGCCATCAAGCCCGAGCAATTGAATCTGCTTGGCTCCCGACACGGCATCCGAAGTCGTGACCTCCACCGAGGCGTTGGTTTCGAAGCTCTCAGCCAGGTTGCAGCAGGCCGATTTGGTGAGGTCGCGGCCCGAAATCAGCTGCGCGTTGGCCGGCGTGAGGGAGGAATAGGCCGGGGCGCGGTCCGTTACCACTACTTCACCCAGCTCGGCCCCGGCGCGCAGGGCCACCCGCAAATATGGCGCGCCAGTGGCGGGCACGGCCAGCGTATCGGGCCGGTAGCCCAGCGCCTGCACCACCAGCCGCGAGGCCGCCCGCGCCGGCCGTGCCAGCACGAAGCGCCCGTTTTCATCCGAAGTAGCCGTGATAACCAGTGCGCTGGCCTCGGCCGCATCGTAGAGCCAGCGCAGCACCGCGCCGGGTAGGGGAGTGGCCTTGCCGGCCTCGGCCACCTCGCCGCGCACCGGCGCAATGGCCGATGATTGCGCCGCCGCCCGCCCGGTGGGCAGTAAAGCCGTAAGCAGCGCCGGGAGCAGGAAATGCGGAGTAAATCCGCTGATAGGTCGCATAATATCTGAAAGTTAAGCGTTTCTGGCGAATTGCCGCTGCAAGCTGCCGCGACGGCTTCGACCGCCTTTCGGGCGGCGTCCGCAATGCTCAGAAAAACCTATACTTGCAGGGTGCAGGCAAAGGCCAGCAGCGCCCGGCCCCCAAGGGGTGGGGGCGAGGTATCGGCCGCAAACCAGCGCGGCCCACTGGCCGGCCGCGAACCCGCAGCTGCTGTTGAGGCCGGCCAGCTGAGCAGTGGTACAATGGCCGGCATCATCGGTACCGGCACCAGAATTTTGGCCGCCAGCTCGTGCGCCGGGCTGCTCAGCTTGTGCTCGTGCCTGCTGAAATCGCAGCAGCCATCCTGGGCTTTGGGCGTAGCCGGGGCCAGCTCGCCCATGCAGCCGCGCAGTTCGGCCCGGCCCGCTACGGAAACCGCCACGGTACTCTGCCCGCTCATGCGGCAGGTCAGGCGCTGCACCGTGAGGCCCACCGAAGTGATGAGCACCAGCACGGCCAGCAGCAGGCTGACGAGGCGACGAAACCGGGAATATGGGCGCATAGCTGTTGCAAAGGTACGGCCCAGCGCAGGTTGCGCGGCGTATGGAATGTGGGCCGGGGTGGTGCAAAATCCGGGGCCCGTGAGATGAACCCGCCCGCGCTTCCTGCCATTCTGGCAAACGCCCTGCATACCCAGCCCCGCCGGGAAAGCAACCCCACATCAAACATCTAAAAACTGCATTTAAACGCTCTAATGGCTGTTTTGTATTTGTGGTAGGAAATGGTAAATCGTGGTTGGTTTTCGCGAGGGTTCCCGTACATTTGTCAATGTCGCCGCTTTTTCACCCGGCGGTTTGTGCCCATGAACCTGCTCTCCGGCGAATATGAATGCAAGCTCGACCCCAAGGGGCGGCTGGTGTTGCCGGCCAAGGTGAAGGGCAATCTGCCCGAGCAATCGGGCAGCCAGCTGGTGCTGGTGCGCGGCTTCGAGCCCTGTCTGGTACTCTATCCCCGGGCCGCCTGGCGCGTTATTCACGAGAAGGTGATGGCGCTCGACGAGTTCAACGAAGAGTACCGGCAGTTTCAGCGCAATTTTTTCCGGGGCATGACGGAGGTAGAGCTGGATAGTATCAACCGTTTCATGCTGCCGCGCAGCATGTTGCGCTACGCGGGCATCGAGAAGGAAGCCATTATCGTGGGCCTGGGCAACCGCTGCGAAATCTGGGACCCGGCCCGCTACGACGAGTTCCTCATCAAAGACCAGCAGAGCTTTAGCAAGCTGGCTCAGAAGTTTTTATCCGTTGAAACCCCGCCGCTCGCCGGCCTGGCCGCATGAGCATGACCGAATACGATAACGACCAGGCCTACCACCGCCCCGTAATGCTGGCCCAGTGCCTGGCCGCTATGGCCCTGCAGCCCGATGGCCGCTATGTCGACGTGACGTTTGGCGGGGGCGGCCACTCGGCCCGCATCCTCGAAAAGCTGACAACCGGCCACCTGTTCAGCTTCGACCAGGATGCCGACGCGGAGGCCGAAGCCACCAGGCTGGCCCGCCCGCAGTTCACGTTTGTAAAAGCGAATTTCCGGGATTTATTCGCTGAATTGCAGCAGCTTGGAGCCTTGCCCGTGGATGCGCTGCTGGCCGACCTCGGCGTGAGCTCGCACCAGTTCGATACGCCGGAGCGTGGCTTCTCGACCCGGTTCGACGGCCCGCTGGATATGCGGATGGACCCTGACGGCCCCCTCACGGCCGCCGACATCCTCAACGACTATAAGGAAGCCGACCTGCACCGCATTTTTGGAATGTACGGCGAGGTGACCAACGCCCGCACGCTGGCCGCCACCGTGGGCGCCGCCCGGCGCGGCCGCCGCCTCGAAACCATTGCCGAGCTTAAAACGGCCATTCAGCCTTGCACCCCGCGCGGCAAAGAAAATAAATACCTGGCGCAAGTATTTCAGGCACTGCGTATTGAGGTGAATCAGGAAATGCAGGCTTTGCAGGAGATGCTGCTGCAAACGGCCGACGTGCTGCGCCCCGGCGGCCGGCTGGTGGTCATGAGCTACCATTCGCTGGAAGACCGACTGGTGAAAAACTTCATTGGCAAGGGTAAATTTTTCGGCACGGTCGAAAAAGACTTCTTCGGCAATGAAAGCAAGCCTTTTGAGGCCGTGAACCGCAAGCCCGAAGAGGCCGACCCGGCCGAAGTAGCGCTGAACAGCCGTGCCCGAAGTGCTAAATTGCGGGTTGCAATCAGAAACGGGAATTAAAAATTAAAAATGAAGAATTAAAAATGGGCTTTTTCCTGAATCAGCTCTTTCTTTCCTCGAACACCAATTCGGCGCTTGCGAGCTTGGTGCGCTCAGTTTATGCGGCTGAAAAAAGCTCAAGCATGGAAAGTCAACGTATTGATTTTTAACTAAAAGATGGCCGCCAACACGCTCCGTCCCACCGATGCCCCGCGCCGCGCCAATGTGCCGCGCCCGGTTGCCGCGTCCGAGCCGGAGGTAGCGCCCGCGCCCCCCGAGGCCGGGGATGTGGCGCCCGCGCCGGCCCCGCGCCCCAGGCGCGAAAAGGTGGGCCGCGAGCCCGCCTCCGAAGCAGCCCCGCGCAGCTCCTGGAGCCTGTTTTCGCTGCTCGACCGGGCTACGAGCGTGGATGGACTTTTCCGTGAAGGGCTGCCGGTACGCTTCCTGCCGCACCTGCTGTTCGTGATGCTGCTGGTGCTGCTCTACATCGGCAACACGCACTATGGCAACCGCATGAACCGCAATATTCAGCGCCTCAAGCAGGAAACCGAAGACCTGCGGGCCGACTACACCACCCTGAAATCGGACTACATGGAGGCCAGCAAGCAGAGCGAGGTAGCCCGCAAAGTGGCCGCCATTGGCCTGGTCGAAAGCTCGTCGCCGCCCTTCCGCATCACCGTGCCGGCCGGCCACCTCGACGCGGCCGAGCTGGAGCTGATGCCCGTGTTGACCGCCGATACGCTGGCCGCCCGCGCCGACCGCGACTCGACCGCCACCCTGCGTGCCGACCAGCTCGCCGGCCGCCGCCGCCGCCGTCCCACCAATGGTGCCGATGTCGATACCGGCCCCGAAATCATTGCCCCGCCCCAGGCCCTGGAAGGTGACTCGGTGCCTGCTGCCGTCGCGCCCCGCTCTACGCGGGCCGCAACACCCAGTCGTAATCCGGCTAAGCCCGGCAGTAGAAATAAAGTACAAAAGAGTACAAGCGCGCACAAGAAACAATCGGCAGATAAGCAGACCGTTAAATCTCACTCCCGATGAAAGGTAGCGTTAAAAAGTCGATAGTGACGCGGGTGCGGCTGGCCTTTCTGGGGGTGGCCGTGTTTTCGAGCGCCATTTTCTGGAAGGCGACTAAGATTCAGTTTCAGGAGGGGGCCAAGTGGCGCGCCCTGGAGCAGGAGCGGCGCATCAGCTACCAGTCGGTGCCGGCCACGCGGAGCAATATTTACTCCGATAACGAGAGTATTATGGCCACCTCGCTGCCTTTTTACCGCGTGGCCTGGGACCCGGGGGTGGTGGAAGATGATAAATTTAAGGCCAACGTGGATTCGCTGGCCTGGCATCTGGCGCACTTCTTTGGCGACCGCAGCGAACGGGACTACAAGCAGCGGCTGACGAATGCCCACTCAAAAAAGCAGCGTTACATCCGCCTCAACTCGCGCCAAATCAATTTTCAGGAGAAGAAAATGATGGCCAACTGGCCGATATTCCGCGAGCGGCGGAACCGGGGCGGGGCCATTTTTGAGAAGGTGGACAAGCGTTTCCGACCCTTTGGCGGGCTGGCGCAGCGCACCATCGGCTTTATGAGTGAGGACCACCACGGCGCGGGCCTGGAGTACACCTTCGAGCAGAGCCTGGCCGGGAAATCGGGCGAGGCGCTGTTCGAGCGCGTGCCCGGCGGCATCAAGCCCGTGTACGACGGCACCGAAATCAAGCCCCTGCCGGGCTACGACGTGAAGACCACGCTCGACATCAACCTCCAGGACGTGGCCGAAAATGCCCTCTACAAGTCGCTGGTGGATAACAATGCCCAGTACGGCTGCGTGATTCTGATGGAAGTGGCGACCGGCGAAATCAAGGCCGTGGCCAACCTGGGCAAGGCTTCGGACGACACGTACAAGGAGGACTACAACTACGCCTTCGCCGACCAGGGCCGGACGGAGCCGGGCTCTACCTTCAAGCTGGCCTCGATGATGGCCCTGTTTGAGGCGCACCCCGAGCTGACGCTGGACGACATGGTGGACACCGGCAACGGCCGCATGTACGTGGGTGGGGCCGTGAAATCGGACTCGCACGGCTACGGCCGCATTACGGTGCAGCAGGTGTTTGAGAAGTCGAGCAATATCGGTGTGGCCAGGCTGGTCGATAAATACTTCTCGGGCAACCCCAGCGAGTACACCGACTACCTGAAGAAATTCGGCCTGAATAAGCCGCTCGGCTTCCAGATGACCGGCGAGGCGCTGCCCTACGTGAAGGACACCAAGGACCGCAGCTGGAGCCGCACCTCGCTCACGACCATGAGCATTGGCTACGAGCTGAAGCTGGCGCCGCTGCAAACGCTGGCCCTTTATAACGCCGTGGCCAACGGCGGGGTGAAGGTGCAGCCCCTGATTGTGCGCGAAATCAAGCAGGCCGACCAGGTGCTGCTGCACAACGAAACCAAGGTGCTGAACCCCAAAATCTGCTCCGACGCCACGCTGGCCAAGGTGAAGGCCATGATGGAAGGGGTGGTGACGGCCGGCACGGCCCGCAGCATCCGGCCCAAGGACTACAGCATTGCCGGCAAAACCGGCACCGCCTGGAAGTTTAAGAACGGCCGGTACACGAAGACGTATTCGACCAGCTTCTGCGGCTACTTTCCGGCCGACAAGCCTAAATACAGCTGCATCGTGGTGGTGGACTCGCCCCGCAACGGCCGTATCTACGGGGCCGATGTGGCCGCGCCGGTGTTCCGGGAAGTGGCCGACAAGTGCATGGCCCGCGACCTGCTGAGCCAGCGCCCGCTGCTGGCCAAAGCCCGCCTGAATAAGAGCCACGTGCCGCTGGTGCGCGCCGGCATGAACGATGAGCTGGCCCTCGTGTGCCAGAAGTTGGGCCTGGTGGGCAACACCCAGGCGACCGGCGGCGAGGAGTGGGTGCGTGGCGCTTCCGACACGGCTTTCCACGCCCGCACCGTGGCGCTGGTCGTGAATGCCGTGCGCCCCGGCCGGGTGCCCCAGGCCCGCGGCCTGAGCCTGCGCGATGCCCTGTTTCTGCTCGAAAACCGGGGCCTGCACGTGCGGGCCGTGGGCTCGGGCCGGGTGCGCGAGCAGTCGCTGGCCCCGGGCTCGCCCATCAGGCGCGGCGACCTGATTACGCTGACTCTCGAAGAATCGGGCCCGCGCATTGCCGCGCCCGTGGCCCTGCCCGAGCCCGAACACACCGACCTCGCCGAAAATAAGCTGCTGGTGCCGGTGGATATGGAGCCCGCCAAAGCCCGCCGGTCCTTCGCCGACGGCGAGAAAGCCCACGTGCAGCCCGCCGTGGCCGAACGCTCGGCCGGCGTGAAGCCGAATGCTAAAGCCAGCAAGCCCTCGGCCAAACCCGCCACTTCCTCATCAACTGCCAGGCCTACGGCAACTGGCGGAGCCAAAGCAGCGGATAAATCGAAAGAAGCCCGCCAGCCTTCCTCGGGCAAGAACTCCAAAAAGCCCGGGCCGGCCAAACCCAATGTGCGCCGCGCCTAACTTCTAGAAACAGCCAGCCACTTAAGCCGCTCAAGAAGCCGGCACAATCCTTCAAAAGCCAATCAGCCCCAAAGTCGTCAGGCTCCCCTCTCCTGTGGAGAGGGGCCAGGGGTGAGGTTTCCCCGTCTGCGCAACTACTCATGATTTCCCTGCCGCTCTTCTCCCTGCTCACCGATGTGAACGTGCTTGCCCAGCACGGCCCCATCGACGTGCCCATCACCGGCCTCACCCTCGACTCGCGCGAGGCCGGGCCGGGCGTGGCCTTTTGCGCCCTGCGCGGCACGGCCACCGATGGCCACAAGTTCATCGAAGGTGCCGTAGCACAGGGCCTGGCCGCCGTTATCTGCGAGGAGCTGCCGGCCGTGCTGCACCCCACCACGGCCTACGTGCTGGTGGCCGACTCGGCCGAGGCGCTGGGCCACGTGGCGGCGGCGTTTTACGGGCATCCGTCGCGCCAGCTCACGCTGCTGGGCGTGACGGGCACCAACGGCAAAACCACCTGCGCCACGCTGCTGCACAAGCTGCTACGCGAGCTCGGCTACCACGCCGGCCTGCTGAGCACGGTGCAGAACCAGATTGACGAGGAGGTGATTCCCAGCACCCACACTACGCCCGATGCCATCCGCCTGAATGCGCTGCTGGCCCGCATGGTCGCCGCCGGCTGCACCCACGCCTGTATGGAGGTGAGCAGCCACGCCGTGGCCCAGCACCGCGTCACGGGCCTGCGCTTCGCGGGCGGCGTCTTCACCAACCTCACCCACGACCACCTCGACTACCACGGTACCTTCGACAACTACCTGAAGGCCAAAAAGGGCTTCTTCGACGCCCTGCCCCGCACCGCCTTCGCCCTCACCAACGCCGACGACAAGCGCGGCCCGGTGATGCTGCAGAACACCGTGGCCCGCCGCGCCACCTACTCGCTGCGCGGGGCCGCTGATTTCCGCGCCAAGCTGGTAGCGAATGAAGTCCATGGCCTGCACCTGGAAATCGAGGGCCGCGAAATCCTGTTCCGCCTCATCGGGGTGTTCAACGCCTACAACCTGCTGGCCGTGTACGGCGCGGCCGTGCTGCTGGGCGAGGACCCCACCGACGTCCTGACCATCCTCTCGGGCCTGACTACCGCGCCCGGCCGCTTCGAGCCGGTGCTGTCGGCTCAGCAAAGTATCACGGGCATCATCGACTACGCCCACACGCCCGACGCGCTGGAAAACGTGCTGCAAACTCTGCTCGAAATCCGCCAGCCCAGCCAGCACATCATCACGGTGGTGGGCTGCGGCGGTAACCGCGACGCGGCCAAGCGCCCCATTATGGCCAACCTGGCCGCCCGGCTATCCAACCAAGTCATCCTCACCTCCGACAACCCGCGCTTCGAGGACCCCGCCGAAATCCTGGCCCAGATGCAGGCCGGCGTGACCGCGCCCGATTCGGCCAAGGTGCAGACCGTGCCCGACCGCCGCGCCGCCATCGAAGCCGCCGTGCGCCTGGCCGGGCCCCATGACATTGTGCTGGTCGCCGGCAAGGGCCACGAGAATTATCAGGAAATTCGCGGCGTGAAAGCCCCTTTTGACGATAAGCTCGTGCTTGCCGAAATCTTTGCTGAATTGAATAAGTAGACTGGCACCGCCAGACCCAATAAGAACGTCATGCAGAGCGTAGCGAAGCATGACGTTCTAAAAATTTCCCCGAATGCTTTATTACCTCTTCCGTTACCTGCACGAACATTACCACCTGGCGGGCACGGGCGTGTTTCAGTACACCACCTTCCGCGCCGGGCTGGCGGTGGTCATTTCCCTGCTCATCGCCCAGATTTTCGGGCACCGCCTTATCAAAGTCCTGCAACGCAAGCAGATTGGCGAAAGCGTGCGCGACCTCGGCCTGCAGGGCCAGAACGAGAAGAAGGGCACCCCTACCATGGGCGGCATCATCATTATCCTGGCCATTCTGGTGCCCGTTATTCTGCTTTGCCGGCTGCGGAATATCTATATCATTCTGATGATTCTCAGCACGGTGTGGCTGGGCCTGATTGGCTTCCTGGACGATTATATCAAGGTGTTCCGCAAGAACAAGGAGGGGCTGAGCGGCCGCTTCAAGGTGCTGGGGCAGGTGGGGCTGGGCCTCACGGTGGGCTGGGTGCTGTTCTACAGCAACGAAATCACGGTGCGCGAATACCTCATGCCCAACGGCACTTTCTCGGCCGTGGATGCCAGCAAGGTGTTCAAGGACGTGCACCTGATGATTACCACCGTGCCGTTTATGAAAAACAACGAGCTGAACTACGGCGACCTGTTCGCCACGGCGGGCACGTTTTTCAACGGCCTCTACGGCTTCCTTTACATCCCCATCGTCATTTTTCTGATTACGGCCATCAGCAACGGGGCCAACCTCACCGACGGCCTCGACGGGCTGGCGGCCGGCACTTCGGCCATCATCGGGGTCACGCTGGCCATCTTCGCCTTCGTGAGCGGCAACGCCCTGCTGGCTGATTACCTGGATGTAATGTTCATTCCTGACTCGGGCGAGCTGGTTATTTTCTGTACCGCGTTTGTCGGGGCCTGCATCGGCTTTTTGTGGTACAACTCGTACCCGGCGCAGGTTTTCATGGGCGACACGGGCTCGCTCACGCTGGGCGGCATTATCACGGTGCTGGCCCTGGTGGTGCGCAAGGAGCTGCTGATTCCGGTTCTGTGCGGCGTGTTTATTATTGAAAATCTGTCGGTTGTGGTGCAGGTGGGTTGGTTTAAGTACACCAAGCGCAAGTACGGCGAGGGCCGCCGGCTGCTCCGCATGTCGCCGCTGCACCACCACTACCAGAAGCTGGGCTACCACGAATCTAAAATCGTGTCGCGCTTCTGGATTGTCGGCATCATGCTGGCCGTTATTACGTTGGTTACGCTGAAACTGCGCTAAATTTTTATAAATCAGCGCTTAAAGTTCAGAAATCAGACGCTCTTTAGTTTAATGGACCCAATCTAAGTTATTGGCTATAAAGTTTTTATGTCTAAAAATATTGTCATCCTCGGAGCGGCCGAAAGCGGCGTGGGCGCGGCCCTGTTGGCCCAGGCCAAAGGCCACACGGTTTTCGTGTCGGACCGCGGCTCCATTCAGCCCGATTACAAAAGCCAGCTCACCCAGGCCGGCATCGAGTTCGAGGAAAATCAGCACTCGCTGGAGAAAATCCTGACTGCCGATGAAGTGGTGAAAAGCCCCGGCATCCCCGAGAAAGCTCCGGTTATCCAGGCCCTGCGCGAGAAGAACATCCCGATTATCTCCGAAATCGAGCTGGCCGGCCGCTACACCCGCGCCAGGTGCATCTGCATCACCGGCACCAACGGCAAAACCACCACCACGCTGCTTATCCACCATTTTCTGTAAAGCGCGGGCCTGAGCGTGGGCCTTGCCGGCAACGTGGGCTACTCGCTGGCCGAGCAGGTGATTGAAGACCAGCACGACTACTACGTGGTGGAGCTAAGCAGCTTCCAGCTCGATGATACCCACGACTTCCAGCCCTGGATTGCCGTCCTGCTCAATATCACGCCCGACCACCTCGACCGCTACGGCTACTCGCTCGAAAGCTACGCCCAGGCCAAGCTGCGCATTACCCGCAACCTGGATGGCGATGGTGCTTTCATCTACAACGCCGATGATGAGGTAACGGGCAAGTATTTCCAGTCGGCTTTTCTCGAAACGCGCCAGCTGCCCTTCAGCCTGCACCACCGCCACGATATTCACCTGGCCGGCTACTATACCGCCGAGGACGTACTCTGCACCAACCTCACGCCCGGCATCGACGAGGACGGCGGGGTGGAGGTGAACACCGCCCAATCGCCGCTCATCGGCCAGCACAACCGCCAGAATACGCTGGCCGCCGTGCTCGCCGCCCGCGTGGCCGGCCTCGAAACCAGCCAGATTGAAGCCGCCCTGGCCACCTTCCAGAACGCCGACCACCGCCTGCAGCTCGTGGGCGAAATCAATGGCGCCCGCTACATCAACGACAGCAAAGCCACTAACGTGGAGGCCGCCTGGTACGCCCTCGACGGCATCCACCAGCCCATCATCTGGATTGCCGGCGGCACCGACAAGGGCAACGACTACGGCAGCCTGCTTAATCTGGCCGGGCACCGCGTGAAAGCCCTCATCTGCCTCGGCGTCGACAACGCCAAGCTGCGCACCACCTTCGACCCCATCATTTCGCACGTGGAAGAAACCCAAAGCATGGCCGATGCCGTGGCCCGCGCCGCCGCCCTGGCCGCCCCCGGCGACGTGGTGCTGCTCTCGCCCTGCTGCGCCAGCTTCGACCTGTTCAAAAACTACGAAGACCGCGGCCGGCAGTTTATTCAATGCGTGAATGAGCGAATGGATTAGAACGTCATGCAGAGCGCAGCGAAGCATCTTTACTGCGATATTAAATGATTGCGTTCGCGGTAAAGATGCTTCGCTGCG
>JANNDE010000266.1:0-1574 GCA_031387395.1 Hymenobacter sp. | reverse complement strand
CTAACCACTGGGGCCAGCCCACCAGCGCCGGCTCCCCATTCCCCCGCATCATGCCCCGCACCGCTACTACTTACCAGCCCCATTTGCTCGACCCGCACAGCGCCACGCCGCAGCCGGTCAGCCCCGCCAACGGCCGCAGCTTCAAGCTGGCCGAATTGTACCAGCTGCTCGACTGCCAAACTGTCGACGTGGTGCGCCTCTCGCCTGACCTGATTTTGATAATCGACGACGAGGGCAAGTTCCGCCACCCGGCCTACCTCAACCTACTGGCCACCTACCTCTGGTACCAGCACCAACCCGAAGCGCGGGGCCAGGACTCCATCGTGGGCCGCGCCATCGTGTGCCACGACAAGCAATTCCGCTAGACCAACCCAAAACGGCGCAGGGGCCGGCCGCCAACTGGCCCCGCTTTTTTTCATTCCCCAACCCATTCCCCCTTATGGCAACTGCCACCACAACCCCAAAACAGGCCGCTAAGGCCGCACCCGCCGCCCTCGTTACCGAGTCGGCCGCCACCCTCACCGCCAGCGCCCGCCCGGCCTACCTCGTGGCCGGCGTGGACGAGCGCACCGGTGAAGAAACCTGGGCCAACCGCTTCCGCTACCTGCCCGGCCACCCCCGCCAGGTGCGCTTTGATGCCAAAGCCGGCCAGTTCAACATCAACGGCACCGTACCGTTGGGCAGCGCCATCAGCTTCATTCCGTTGGCGTGGCGCATTTTTCAGGACGACATTCTGAACATGGGCCGCAAGACGTGGGCCGAGCTGTATTTCGCCGACGAGAAAGGGGCCGTTTGCGCCGTGCTGTTCCACGGCTACAGCGTCGAAAACCTCTACCGCCTGATTGAGCCCCTGTTCTACGACGACCTGACCCTGGCCGACGTGGTGGTAACCGTCACGGCCGCCAAGAAGGAGACGACCAAAGAGGGCAAGAAGGCCACCTACTTCATTGCCGAGTTCAGCTACACCGCCGCCGACGTGGCCGAGGCCCAGGCCCGCAAGGAATTTGCCCGCGACTTTGCCTTGTGGCGCGCCGAAACCTGCACCGGCCTAGCCGATGTGAAGCTGGCCCAGGGCTACACCGTGCCCCAGCCCACCGAGCAGCCCCTGCGCTTGGAGCAGGAATCCGAACCCCAAAACGGCGTCAGCCAAGCCGCCTAACCGCTCACCGGCAGCCCGCCCCCGCGCTTTGTGGTGGGCGGGCCCGCCATTTTTCCTAGCCTCATGCTGCAACTCCCCGAACTCCGCCAAGAGCAAGCCCCCAACTCCCCCGACGAGGCCGCCCGCCTCGCGCAGCTGGCCCAGCTGCTGGCCACCACCGCCCCGCTGCCCGACCTGCGCGACCTCGCGCCCGCCGTGCGCCAGCTCTTCCCCGAACCGGCCTATGAGGTCGGCTGCGGCGGGTCCCACATCTGGCTGCACCGCGTCGACGAGTCCCAGCGCCTGGCCTGCGTCCTCGACCGCCACCAATAGCCCCGCCCCCCTAATTGCTCATTGTTCACTGCTCATTGATAATTGTTTCACGGTTCGTAGCCGCGGTTATCCTTAAAGGCCTTGTTGTACTGGGCTCGCGCTT
>JANNDE010000260.1:0-2319 GCA_031387395.1 Hymenobacter sp. | reverse complement strand
CTTGATAAAATCAAGGAGAAAGGATACACGCTAAGCAATTATGATAGCGAAACGTCTGATTATGTAGATTTTTATTATGAATTAAAATTTATAGAAGAAGGCGTAAATGGCTCTTGGAAGGATAACGTTTCTAGTGAATTTCTGCAAGAATACTACTCATCCATTCAGGAAAGAGTAGAGCAAATACTCAAAGACAAATTATAGTTTTCACAAAATCACTCCCAACGCCCTCGCCGCGTCAAGAGTTGAACTGCTTCATTAATTGAAAAATAAATGTATATGGAGCATTTATGCGTGCGTTCAGTTGAGAAAAAAGTTTCTTCAAATGGTAGTATCTACTTCCAAATAAAAGTAAACCGAGCCAGTCTTATACGTCTTTCTGAGGAACTGGTCGACTTATATAATTTTGACTCTTGGATTACAGCAAGGGGAAACGATTTTATGTTAAATGTTTTCTACAATGATAAGAATAACAAAGCAATGGAATGGGATTTCATTTCTTGTAAAGGCAATTCGAATAATTCTATTTCAGGACTGGTTATTGGCGAAATAAATGCCCGATTTGAGGCTGGTGTTGAGATTAATTATAAAAGGATTGAAAACCTGTACATTGCATGTGAAAAGGGTTTGATTAACGTTGGGTGTTTACTTCATGGAGCTATTGTCAAGCGTGATGTTGAGCCCTATTGGTTCGATGGAAAAATGGTATCAAGCTCTACTCTTCCAATATTATGGCCTACACAGTTTTCTATCCACGAACGGAATGATTTTGTTGAAGAAACCTTTGCAAAATATGGCAAAACTATAGTTGATAAAGAAAACATTGAATGGCACAAAAAGCATGATACCCATAGATACTATGATGCCATAAGTGACGATGATGCTATAAGTGACGGGTATGGTGGAGATTTAGATGATGATTTCATTAATGATGTGCTGGATGGGGATGCAGACTCTTATTGGAATATAGATTAAGAAGCTGACGACGTATTGTCTGATTAATTAAGGTTTTGGTTATTTTTCCCCGCCAAAAAGTCCGAAAAATCACCCTCGCACCCCATTTGCTAGTCCCTGCCTAGAGCTTCCCACCCGGAAGCCATTACCTAGAGATTAACGAAAATGGACTTTAAAAACTTCACCATCAAGGCACAGGAGGCCGTGCAGAAGGCCACCGAAATTGCCGGGGGCAACCAGCAGCAGGCCGTCGAAACGGGCCATTTGCTGAAGGGCCTCTTCCAGAGCGACGAAAGCGTCTTCTCGTTTCTGGCCAACAAGATGGGCGCCAACCTCAACATTCTCACGCCGCGGCTCGATGCCATTGTGGCCGCCTACCCTAAGGTGAGCGGCGGCTCGCCCTACTTCGCCAACGACGCGGCCGCCGCCGTGCAGCGCGCCAACGCGGCCATGAAAGACCTCGGCGACGAGTTCGTGTCCGTCGAGCACCTGCTGCTGGGCATCCTCGGCGGCAAGGATGCCGTGGCCACGCTGCTCAAAGACACCGGCTTCAACGACAAGGACCTGAAGGCCGCCATCCAGGAGCTGCGCGGCGGGCGCAAAGTCACCAGCCCGAGCGCCGAAGACCAGTACCAGAGCCTGAACCGCTACGCCGTGAACCTAAACGAGCAGGTGCGGCGCGGCAAGATGGACCCCGTGATTGGCCGCGACGAGGAAATCCGCCGCGTGCTGCAAATCCTCTCGCGCCGCACCAAAAATAACCCCGTGCTGCTCGGCGAGCCCGGCGTGGGCAAAACCGCCATCGTGGAGGGCCTGGCCCAGCGCATCGTGGCCGGCGACGTGCCCGAAAACCTGCGCGACAAAGTCATCATGAGCCTCGACATGGGCCTGCTCGTGGCCGGGGCCAAGTACAAGGGCGAGTTTGAGGAGCGCCTCAAGGCCGTCATCAAGGAAGTGACCGACTCCGACGGCCAGATTGTGCTCTTCATTGACGAGATGCACACCCTCATCGGGGCCGGCGGCGGGGGCGACGGGGCCATGGACGCCGCCAACCTGCTCAAGCCCGCCCTGGCGCGCGGCGAGCTGCACGCCATCGGGGCCACCACGCTCAAGGAATACCAGAAATACATCGAGAAAGACAAGGCCCTCGAACGCCGTTTCCAGGCCGTGATGGTGGACGAGCCGACCATTGAGGACGCCATCAGCATCATGCGCGGCATCAAGGAAAAGTACGAGCTGCACCACGGCGTGCGCATCACCGACGACGCCGTGATTGCGGCCGTGGAGCTGAGCGCCCGCTACATCACCGACCGTTTCCTGCCCGACAAGGCCATCGACCTCATGGACGAGGCCGCCGCCAAGCTC
>JANNDE010000256.1:0-3918 GCA_031387395.1 Hymenobacter sp. | reverse complement strand
TTCAGCACTTCCGACAGGATTTCCAGCGAGCGAATCTCGCCCATCTGCTCCACGTGCAGCTGGTAGTAGCGGATGAGCACGTTCAGCAGTTCGTGGCGCACGCGGCCGTTGGGAATAGTGCTGCTGGCCGGGTCGCGCAGCAGCTCGTCGAAATACTGGTCGAACTCGCGCAGGCGCAGCGTGGCGGGGCCGTTGGCTCCGGGGGCGGTGGCCGCGTGGCCGGCCATTATCACTTGGTCGGTCAGTTCTCCGCCCGCGCTGATGCCGAAGCCCAGGTAAGTAGCCAGCTTCAGGAGAAAAACCAGGGCAAAATTTTCAGCCCCCGCCATTTGCTGGTCAAACGCCAGAATGGAATCGTGCAAAAACTGAAACAGCGGCTCGTTCTGCTCTTCCTCGCGCACGGCCCGGCCCACCACTTCCGACAGAAACAGCACCACGCTGCTTTTCTGCACCTCGTAGGGCAGCGTCTGGAACGGCTCGGCGCAGCGAAACTCGGCGAGGCGGGTGAGGCCACTGCTACCGCGCGCCACGTAGGCCACCAGCTCCAGCATGGTGAAGGGCTGAAACAAGGCAATGCGCCCGGGCGGCTTGGCCTTGCGCACGCCGTTCACCACGTAGGTCTGCACCCCCAGCCGCTCGGTATACACCCGGGCAATAATGCTGGTCTCCCGGTATTTAAGGTAGCTGAGGACGATGCCCCGGGTTTTAATTAGCATAGCTTATTAAATATGAAAACGGGGGTAAGGAGGGTGATGTGAAAAATGTGTGTAGTGTAAAAATTTCTTCAGAATGCAAGTCCGTCTTCCTGTTCTCACATTTCTCACATCCTCCGCATCCTCCCCATCAGCACATTTTCAGATTATTTGCTCAATACGGCTACTTTGCTCACACAGCCGTTTTTGCCATCGGCATCGGTCGAGAGGACCAGATAAATGCCCGAACACACGCGCTGGCCGTCGGGCATGGCCAGGTTCCAGGTTACGGTGCCCCCGGCGGCAGTGGTGGCATACACGAGGTGGCCGGCCACGTCCGTGATTTTCACAATGGCATTGTTCGTCAGGCCGGTAATGCCCACCACGCCCTGAAAATCGGGCCGCACGGGGTTGGGAAAGGCCGCTACGCACTTTGGCTCGCCTTCGGTAATGGTAGCGCCACCCCGGTAGGCCAGCACCCCGGAGTCGGTGGCTACCCATACTTCGCCGGTTTTGTCGTTCACCTTCACGTCCACGATACGGTCGGAGGGCAGCGGGCTATTGGCCGTGGTGAAGTGCAGCAGGGCCTCGTCGGCATCGGGGCTGAAGAGCCACAGGCCATGGTCGGTGCCGAACCACTTGCGGTCGCCCCCATCAATGGCAATGGCCCGTACGGCCTCGGTGAACAGGGCCGGGAAACCCGTGCCTTCGCCGCGCTGCACGTTGGGCAGCGTAAATCCGGCCGTGGACTGAAACGGCCCGCTGGGGTCGTTGAACACGGCCACGCCCTTAATGGTAGCCGCCCAGATGTAGCCCCGGCGGTCTTTCGCCAGCTCGTAAATCTGGTCATCGGGCAGGCCATTGGCCTTGGTGAAGAAGCGCGGCGCGTTCGCATTATCGGGGTCGACCACAAAAATGCCCAGTGCCGCGCTCGACCCGCCACCCCGGTCCGACTTGCGCGCCACCGACACCCAGGCATAGCCGAAGTTGTCGAGCGCAATGCGGTCGAGCGCATCGAGTCCCGGGGTGCTGGGAATAACTTTCCAGGTGGTAGCGGCCGGGTCGAAAATCGACAGCCCCGAAATTCCTTCGCGCAGGTGGCGGTTCACCACCCACACTTTGCCTTCGGGCGTAGCGGCCACGTCGGTAATTTCGACACGGTTGGCATCGCCGAACGTCCCCAGCAGCGGGTTGGCGGCGGGCGTGCCCTGCCCGAAGCGCCGGAACTTGCCGGGGCCCTGCCATTCGAGCAGCCCCCCGCCATAGTTGGCCACGTATAAGGTGCCATCGGGGGTGCGGGTGCCGCGCACCGGGCTGGTGGGGTTGGGGAAATCGGTCGGGCCGGGCAAGGTTGTCGCCGTCACGTTGGCCCACCGTCCGTTGGCGTACTCGTAGAAGCCGGCCCGCACATTGCTGGGTTGGTACCGCTCCGAATAGCCCCCCGTAAACACGTCGACGGTGCTGGTGCGGGCATCGGCGAGCAGGCCGAAGGCCCGGCTGGTTTCGGGGCCATTGGCCAGAAAGGTTTCGGCCGGCTGCCCCGGCCGCAAGCGCTGCAGGCCCAGCTGGTAGTTGGCCAGAAAATAGCTGCCATCGCGCGAGCGCACGGCATCCTGGGTCGAAGAACCGCGCGTGGGGGGCACCACCACGCTCACGGCCCCGTTCTGGTCGAGCCGGCGGACGCCCGCGTCATCATCCATCAGCAGTACCCCGATGCTGCTGGCGCGCAGGTTGCGAAACTGCGCCGTGTAGGTGCCGGGCACCGCCTGCCAGCTACCCGCCCCGGTTGGGTTGAACACGTACAGCAAACCCGAGAAAAGAGGCCCCACGGCCGCATATACTTTCCCATTGCAGGCCGCCACGTAGTGGTATACCTGCTGCGTCGTGCTCAGCGGCACGGGCAGGTACCGCGTCCAGCTGCGATAGTCGAGCAGGTTACTGGTAAGGGAGCCGCGCAGCAGCCCGGCCGAAGTGGCTGCATAGAGGAAGCCGTTATCCACGGCCGCGTCGTACACGTTCACGACGGTACCTCCGGGGCCAATGTTACTGTAATTATCGCTCACCTCCAGCTTGTTGAGGTCGATAACGACCAGCCCGAACGTGGTGGCAAGGTAGGCCTTGCCGGCTTCGACGCGGAGCTGGTTGATAACCTTGCTGCCCGGTATCGACTTGCGCAGGATGTCGCTCAGGTTGCGCACGCGCCCGCTGGCCGTCAGCACGTCGAGGTTGGTATTGCGGTAGGCCACCACAGTCTGGCGGGTGGTCGAGTCGTAGGCCACCGCCACGGCGGCCACGTCGCTCAGGCCGTCGCGGTGCGAGAGCACCTGGGTGGTATTCAGATTTTTATCAAAAAAATAAAAGGCATTCTCCGCCACCACGTACACCCGCCCCCCGTCGTCGGCCAGCCGGGTGGGGTGAGTGGTGGGCAGGTGCAGCTGCCAGTCGCCATAGCCCGCCGTACTCTGGGCCCGGGCCGCCCCGGCCAGCAGCATCACGCCAACTACTCCAGCCAACCAACGGAAAAAGTGCAACATGCGCGCAGCAAAAAAGGCAACGTGAAAGGAATAGCAGCCCCGCCGGCCGCCGGGGCCTAACGCCGGGCACGGTTGTTTAGTGCGCGGCCTGGGCGGGCTCGGTCGCGGCTGGTGCCGGTGCCTTGGCCTGCATGCCCTCCAGGAAGCAGGGCCGGCAGCGGGCCTCGTACGAGTCGGTTTCGCCGAGCAGCACCTGGCTGGCGCTGGCCACGATGCGGTACGAGTAGGAAGCAATTTCGCCGCAGCACACGCAGACGGCGTGCACCTTGGTGACGTATTCGGCCGTGGCCAGCAGTGCCGGCATGGGCCCAAAGGGCCGGCCGAGGTAGTCCATGTCGAGCCCGGCCACGATGACGCGGGTACCGTTGTTGGCCAGCTGGGCGCACACGTCCACCAGCGAATCATCAAAAAACTGGGCTTCGTCGATGCCCACCACGTCGGAGCCCGCCGCGAGCAGCAGGATTTCCGAAGCAATGGCCACCGGCGTCGAGCGGATGCGGGCGGCATTGTGGCTCACCACGTCTTCGGCGTGGTAGCGGGTGTCGAGGGTTGGCTTGAAGATTTCGACCCGCTGCCGGGCAATGCGGGCGCGGGTGAGGCGGCGAATAAGCTCCTCGGTTTTGCCCGAGAACATAGAGCCGCACACCACTTCAATCCAGCCCCGGCGCGGAGCGTTGTGGCGATTGCCGACG
>JANNDE010000749.1:0-2212 GCA_031387395.1 Hymenobacter sp. | reverse complement strand
AGAACGTCATGCAGAGCGCAACGAAGCATCTTGCCTCGGGTAGCTAATCGATGACGTTGAACGATTGAGTTACTACCGCTAGCAAGATGCTTCGCTGCGCTCTGCATGACGTTCGGTTAATCCTCTGCCGATTCTTCTATCCCCTATCCCCTTCCAATTATGCCTACTTCCCGCCGCGATTTTCTGCGTACCTCCGCCCTGGCCAGCACGCTGCTGTTGGTGCCCAAGTTTCTGCACGCGCTCGACCGGGGCCCCGGGCTGGCTGGCCTGCGCGATGCCGTGGGCGCCCGGCGCCTCATCGTGGTGCAGCTGGGCGGGGGCAACGACGGCCTGAACACCGTCATCCCCTATCGCAACGACCTGTATTATAAGGCCCGGCCTACGCTCGGCATCAAGGAGGCCGAGGGGATTCTGCCCCTCGACAAAGACCTGGGCCTGCACCCAGCGCTGAAAGGTTTGAAGGGCCTCTACGACCAGGGCCAGCTGGCCGTGCTGAACGCGGTGGGCTACCCCAACCCCGACCGCTCGCACTTCCGCTCGATGGACATCTGGCAGTCGGGCTCGGGCTCCGACCAGGTGGTGAGCACCGGCTGGCTGGGCCGCTACCTCGATTCGGGCTGCGCCGACTGCCAGCGCCCCTACAACGCCCTCGAAATCGACGACACCCTGAGCCTGGCCCTGAAAGGGAGCAAGCGCAAGGGCCTGGCTCTGAAAACGCCCGACAAATTCCACCAGCTCACCCAAAACCGCCTGCTCAGCAAGGTGAGCCGGGAAGCTGATTCGGGCCACCAGGAGCAGGTCGACTACCTCTACAAGACGCTGGCCGAAACCGCCTCGTCGGCCGATTACCTCTACGACAAGTCGAAAATCTACCAGTCGACCGTGACTTACCCGAATTCTGATTTCGGCAAAAACCTGAAAACCACCGCCGAGCTGATTAACTCCGGCGTGGAGTCGCGCGTGTTTTACCTGGCCCTGAACGGCTTCGACACTCACGTGCGCCAGCACGAGCAGCAGCAGCGCCTTTTCACCGACCTCGGCGACGGGCTGGCCGCCCTGGCCGACGACCTGCGCCAGCACGAGCAGTGGAATAACACGCTGGTGCTGGTGTTCTCCGAATTTGGCCGGCGCGTGGGCCAGAATGCCAGCAACGGCACCGACCACGGCACCGCCAACAACGTGTTTCTGGCCGGGGGCGCGCTCGCCAAAAAAGGGGTTATCAACAACGCCCCCGACCTCGCCAGCCTCGACCAGGGCGACCTGCGCCACCAAATTGACTTCCGCAGCATCTACGCCAGCGTGCTCAACGACTGGCTCGGGGCCGACGACACGGCCATTCTCGGCACTGGCTTCGAGCGTCTGCCCGGGTTGGTGTAGCCCGCTGATGCCCCGCTTCGCGGGCGCGTATCGGCGGCGCGCATCAGCGCAAAAAAGCTCCATGCTGCGCGCAGCAGTTATTCTCCAAAACTGTCAGAAAAGCACCGGCCGGCTGGTCGGCACTTTTCTGGTGGGCTGATGGCAGCTTTCGGGCAGGTCAATTTCAACGCCCTTGGGAGAGACGCAGCAGTGGGCGCACACGCATCTTGGCGGTGTGGGGCTCGGCGACTTGCGCCGCGCGTTGTGACACTGGCAGCCGGCTGGACGCGGGAGCCGAGGGCGAGCATCCCCACGGCCTGAGTCAGGGGCCGACCTCGGGCCGGTGGAACCGGGCAAGGCCCGTAGCCAGGCGGAGAGCGGCTGCACGCACTGATGGCCGCTATCTGGCCCGTCGGCGACCTATTCGAACGGGCTCGTGCGCAACCCAGCGCCGGCACGTGTGCCTTGGCCTTGCGCGGGCGGCGCTTGGTGGCCACCTGAGCGCAAAGGCGACGGCCCGGCCGGCTGGCAAACCCTCCGGCTCGGCCGCCGCGGCCTGCGCCTACCCGTTGAAGGCATGCAGATGACGGCCCAACTACTTGACGGACAGCAACCAGACAAACACCGACTTACCGGCTGGCGCTTCTCTGAAGTTGTGGGCAAGAACAAGCTGATAGGCGAGCTTTTTATTTTTTAAATATAATATATTTACATATTTAGGACTTACGCACCCGGTTACACAAGCGCCTGAATGAGTGGATTTTGGAGCAATTGCCGCAGGTAGGGGGCCCATTGCTGTTGGTGCGCCTGATAAATTGTTTGGCCCATTCGGCGGGCATGTTGGCGGAGCGACACC
>JANNDE010000735.1:0-3884 GCA_031387395.1 Hymenobacter sp. | reverse complement strand
CACCTCACCCCCCCGGCCCCCCTCTCCTGCGGAGGGGGGGAGCCGAACGATTTCGTTCGGGAGTTGTCTGGCTCCCCCCTCTCCGCAGGAGAGGGGGGCCGCGGGGGTGAGGTTAATCGTTGGTGCGGTGCTGCTGCTCCTGGCCTTCACGGCCCACGCCCAGAACACCGCCCCCGCCAAGCCCAAAGTCACCCGCATTCTTTTCCTGCTCGATGCCTCGGGCTCAATGATGGCCCCCTGGGAAGGTCAGCCCCGCTGGAACGTGGCCAAGCGCATGCTCAGCAAAATGGCCGACTCGCTCAACGCCTACCCCAACCTGGAGCTCGGTCTGCGCGTGTACGGCCACCAGTTTCTGAACGCCGACAAGAACTGCGAGGACTCGCGCCTCGAAGTGCCCTTCGCTCCGCGCAACGCGGCCGTCATCAAGCGCAAGCTGGCCACGCTCACGGCCCAGGGCAACACGCCCATCACCTACTCGCTGGAGCAGTCGGCCAACGACTTTTCCCTCGATAAATCGTCCCGCAACGTGCTGATAATCATTACCGACGGCCTCGAATCGTGCAATCGCGACCCCTGCGCGGCCTCGTTGGCCCTGCAGCGCAAGCGCGTGTTCCTGAAGCCGTTTGTGATTGGCATTGGGGCCGAAAAGGACTTCGGCCGTCAGCTCGAATGCCTCGGCCAGTACTACAACGCCGCCGAAGTCGCCACCTTCCGCACCGTGATGGACGACGTGATTGCCAAAACCCTGAGCAAAACCACCGTCGCCGTGAATCTGACCGATGCCAATGGTAAGCCCGTGGAAAGCAACGTGAACCTCACCTTCGTGAACAACGTGACCGGCCAGCCCGAGTACAACTACGTGCATTACCGCGATGCCCATGGCCACGCCGATGTGCTCGACATTGATACGCTGCAGAGCTACGACCTCATCATCAACACGGTGCCGCCGGTGCGGCAGGCTAACCTGGCCATCACGCCCGGCAAAGTCAACGTCCTCACCTACAAAACGCCACAGGGCACGCTCGTGCTGCAAAACCCGCAGCTGTCGCCCAACCCCTACGGCACCATGCGCGCCGTAATCCGCACCCCCGACCGCGCCACCGTGACGGCCAACAGCTTCGGTACCCGTCAGAAGCTATTGGCCGGCAACTACGAAGTGGAGGTACTGACCCTGCCGCGTACCGTGCGCCGCATCGCGGTAAAGCAGGGCCAGGAAACCGCCGTGACCTATGCTGCGCCCGGCACCCTCAACATCACCTCCGACCTCAAAGGCTACGGCAGCATCTACCAGCTCAACGACGATGAATCACAAACCTGGGTTTACACCCTGCCCGAAGGCGGCAGTAGCAAAATGAACCTGCCGATGCAGCCAGGGGCCTACCGGTTGGTATTTCGCACGGCGACAAGTAATGCGAGCAGGTTTACCGATGTGCGCAATTTCAGCATCCGCAGCGGGCAGACGACTTCGGTGGCGATATTCGGAAAATGAAGTAGAACGACAAATTCCCCTCCTTACCAAGGAGGGGACATTTCAGCGAAGCTGAGATTGGTGTGGTTGCAGGCGTTGGCTTTCGTCAGACAGAAGTAACTAATACAATCACCGACATGACTATCCTTAATAATCTGCCGCACAAAAAAGCCCTGCGCCGCGCCCTCCGCAGCAATCTAACCACCGCTGAGGCCACATTGTGGAATGACCTGAAAAGCAGACAGCTAAACAACCGTAAGTTTCGCCGTCAGCACAGCGTTGGTGAATTCATTCTCGATTTCTATTGCCCGCAGGAAAAGCTTGCGGTTGAACTGGATGGCGCGGGGCATTTCACCACTTCCGGAAATTTGCACGATGCGGCCCGGACTGAATACCTGAATTCGGTTGGTATTCGAGTCATCCGGTTTGAGAATAAATTGATTTGGTCGGCGCTGGAAAGTGTGTTGCAGACCATTGCGCGTAATTTTAATGGGCGCTGACGGTTGCCGTTCAACGCCTACAACCACCCCAGTTTCAGCTTTGCTGAAACGTCCCCTCCTTAGTAAGGAGGGGAGTTTTGACCGCTTTAACCTCCTCTAACCCCCATGAAAGACTTCCCCTACACCGAATCGAAAGACACCCGCAGCGGCTTCGGCGCTGGCCTGGCCGAGCTGGGTGATACCAACCCCAACGTGGTGGCTCTCTGCGCCGACCTCACCGGCTCGCTCAAGATGGACGCCTTCAAAAAGGCCCACCCCGAACGGTTTTTCCAGGTGGGCATTGCCGAGGCCAACATGATGGGCGTGGCCGCCGGCATGACCATTGGCGGCAAAATCCCCTTCACGGGCACCTTCGCCAACTTCAGCACCGGCCGCGTGTACGACCAGATTCGCCAGAGCATTGCTTATTCCGGCAAGAACGTGAAAATATGCGCCTCGCACGCCGGCCTCACGCTGGGCGAAGACGGCGCGACCCACCAGATTCTGGAAGACCTAGGCATGATGAAAATGCTGCCCGGCATGACCGTCATCAACCCCTGCGACTACAACCAGACCAAGGCCGCCACCCTCGCCATCGCCGACTACGAAGGCCCCGTGTACTTGCGCTTCGGCCGCCCGGTGGTGCCCAATTTCACGCCCGCCGACCAGAAATTCGAAATCGGCAAAGCCTGGGTGATGAATGAAGGGGCCGACGTGAGCATTTTCGCCACCGGCCACCTCGTCTGGAAAGCCGTGCTCGCCGGCAAGCTCCTGGCCGAGAAAGGTATCAACGCCGAAATTATCAACATTCACACTATCAAGCCCCTTGATGCCGAAGCCATCCTCGCCTCGGTGCGCAAAACCCGCTGCGTGGTAACCGCCGAAGAGCACCAGATGAACGGCGGCCTCGGCGACAGCATCGCTCAGCTACTGGCCCGCGAGGAGCCCCTGCCCCTGGAAATGGTGGCCGTGCACGACAGCTTCGGCGAAAGCGGCACCCCCGACCAGCTGATGGAGAAATACGGCCTCACCGACGCCGCCATCGTGGCCGCCGTGGAGGCGGTGCTGAAGCGGAAGTGAGACCAGCCCGAAATATAAAAGCGCCCGTAGCAAAGTTGCTGCGGGCGCTTTTGTGTTGTGCATGCGCCCAGAGTTTAGCAATTCAGCTACATCGGCAGCAAGCAGTCAGAGGCTTATGGTCAGGTTGAGGTGGCCACCCAGGCCCACCTCAATAATCTTTTGCAGCGTCGAGAGCCGAACTTCTTTTACGTTGTTCTCAATCTTCGATATGTACGCCTTATTTGTGCCACAGCGTTCGGCGAGTTGTGCCTGGGTGAGGCCTTTCCTGAGCCGGGCATCGTGCAGCAGGGCTCCCAGTTTGAAAGCCTCAAAACCATCTTCCAGCTGGTCGCGCTTAGCGGTACCGCGCTTACCATATTGCTCATCCTTGAACTGCTCAAGGGTTTTGAGTTTGCTACTTGCGGGCATAATATTCGGTTTTTAATTCTTCTGCTTTTTGAAGTTCTGCTTTCGGTGTTTTCTGCGTCTTTTTCTGAAAGCCGTTCATCAGTACTATCAGCTTGCCCTTGTCGAAGAAACAAAAAATGCGAAAAATGTCGCTGCCTTGCTGCACTCGGATTTCATAAAGACCATCGGTGCCTTCCAAATGCTTCAGGTACGTCTCCGGCACGGTTTGTACTTGTTCAAGCAGGTCGAGCGTCCAGATAATTTTATCTCTGACCTTTTGCCGTTGTCTTAGAAAGAAGCGCTCAAAATGGTCTTCATAAAAAAGGATGTTAAGTGCTTATTCAGATTTATTCCAGTAATGTCAGGTTGCAAATTGGATGGTGAATTGTAGGCCAACGCGGTCGAGCATGTGCCAAACAGCGGTTTTGAGGGTCTTGAAATCGGCGTAGGCTTCGGGCCGCAGCCACTCG
>JANNDE010000682.1:0-2981 GCA_031387395.1 Hymenobacter sp. | reverse complement strand
ACAAACTTCAGGTACACCGCGTCGAGGTTGCGGGTGATGGGGTGGGGGCTGAACTTGTTGACGAGTGGGTAGAGCTGCCAGGGCATGGGCTCGATTTTAGGCTTGTTACCGTCCATGCCGGTCACGAGCGGGATTTGGCCGCTGTTCAGGTCGAGGAGCAGATTCTGATTCAGGCGCAGGCCGTATTTGAAAAACAGGTCGTCGAGGTTGAGATTGTACGGCGTAGCCAGCGCCACGCCGTTGCGGGCCACGCTGTCGAGGTCCACGCGCAGGGCATCGACGAAGAACAGGGCCCGACCGCCCTGGGTGATGAACTGGTCGAGCTTGAACTTTTCGTCTTCGGAATAAGGCGTTTTGGGCTGGGCCACTACGATGGCATCGAGCGTGCTCAGGTCCTTCACCTTGCTCAGTGTCACCCGAAACACGTTGTACTGCTGCTGCCAGCTGCCGAGCATGTCGCCGGCCTGCACGTTGGTCAGCTCGCCGTGGCCTTCGACCACGCCGATGCGTTTGCGCAGGGCCGGCATCAGCCCGCGTATGGTACTGGCCAGCTCGTATTCCAGCCCTTCGATGCTTTGGTTGAGGCGCACCTCGGCCGGGGCGGCCTGGTTGCCGCGTAGCAGCAGCACGGATTTGTCCTTGCCGCCCACGCTCACCACGGCGTAGGGGAAAATGATTTTCTCGACACGCTTGCCGTTTTCGGTAGCGCCGAGGTTGGTGGGTTTCAGGCCCTTTTTGAAGAGGGTTTGGTAGAAGGCGTTGCGGGCGGCCTCGGTGCTGCCGGCGCTGGGGTCGATGAAAATGTAGGTCAGGTTTGCCCCGCCGTACACCTGGAATTCGGTGAGGGTTTCGCGCACGCCTTGCTCCAGCCGACGGAAGGCGGGCGGGAAATCGCCGGTGAGGTACACCGTGACGGTCACCGGTTGCTTGAGGTCGCGTAGCAGCGCCTTGGTGGCCGGCGACATGGTGTAGCGCTTTTCCTCGGTCAAATCAAGCCGGAAAAAGAAGCGCTGGGCAATGAAATTAAACAGCAGGAGTAAGCCTATTATTGCGGCAAAGGTGAGCAGGTCGTTGCGTTTGCGGCTTGTAGCGGGAGCTTCAGCCTGGGCCGGTTCGAACGAGTTTTCGGATGGATTCATATGTGCTAATTGATGGCAGACGGGAGCAAGCGAAAGCGTGTTCTGCTACCAGTTCCGGCTCCGCAAAGCCAGCCGCGTGGCCTGCAGTGCCACGGCCACCACGCTGAAGAAATAAACTAAATCGCGCGAGTCGACCAGCCCCTTGCTCAGGTCGCGATAGTGCGCCGCAATGCCGAGCTGGCTCACGTAGTAGGCAGAACTGCCTTGTAGCACCGAGGCCAGCGAATCAAACCCCGAATACACCAGAAAGCAGCCCACCACGGCCACCAGGAAGGCAATAATCTGGTCGCGGGTGAGGGCAGAGGCCAGGATGCCAATGGCCGCGAACACCGCCGCCAGCAGCGCCAGCCCCAGGTAAGAGCCCACTGTGGCGGCCGAGTCGATGTTGCCCTCGGGACTGCCCAGCTTGTACACCGAGTAGTAGTAGAGCAGCGTGGGCACCAGTGCCAGCAGCGCCAGCAGCAGGCAGGCCAGGTACTTGCCGCCGATAATCTGCCCATCGGTGAGCGGCCGGGTGAGCAGCAGTTCGATGGTGCCGGCCTTCTTTTCCTCGGCAAACGTGCGCATGGTGAGGGCCGGAATCAGGAACAGGAATATCCACGGAGCCAGGTTGAACAGCGTCTGCAGGTCGGCGTAGCCGTAGTCGAGCACGCTACTATCGGGGAAAACCCAGACGAACAGGCCCGTCGCAATCAGGAAAACCCCCAGCACCACGTAGGCCACGGGCGAGTTCAGGAAGGCGTTGAATTCTTTTTGGAGGATGGTGAGCATATGTTGGAACGTCAGTCAAAAGGCCGTCATGCAGAGCGCAGCGAAGCATCTTTACCGCGTAAGAAATTTATTTACTATTGAGGTAAAGATGCTTCGCTGTGCTCTGCATGACGGGCGAATTTTGACCGTTTAATATTCATTATTTCGTCAACTCCCCAAACACCGCTTCCAGGCTCTGCTGCTCCTGCCGCAGCCCCAGCAGAATCCAGCCTTCCTGCCCGGCCAGGCGCGACACGGCGGCGCGCACGTCGGTGCCCGGCGCGGTGCGCAGCAGGACCGCGCCATCGGGTGCTAGCTCGACGTGGCGCACGTTGGGCAACTGGGCCAGCTTGGTCGTATCGACCGCGCCTTCGAACTCGGCGCGCACCACGGTTTCGCCGGCGGCGCGGGCGGCCAACTCGGCTACGGGGCTGTCGGCCACCAGCTTGCCCCGGCTGATGATGAGCACGCGCGAGCACAGCGCCGTGACCTCGGGCAGAATGTGCGTGCTGAAAATGACGGTTTTATCCTCGCCCACTTCGCGAATGAGCTGGCGGATTTCCAGAATCTGGTTGGGGTCGAGGCCGGTGGTAGGCTCGTCGAGGATGAGCACGTCCGGGTCGTGAATGAGCGCCTGGGCCAAGCCCACCCGCTGCCGGTAGCCCTTGCTGAGCGCACCGATTTGCTTATTCTGCTCGCGGCTGAGGCCCACGCGGCGCACCAGCTCACTTACGCGGTTGCGGAGGCCGGAGCCGCGCAGCCCGTGCACCGAACCGATGAATTCGAGGTACTCGTGCACGTACATATCGAGGTAGAGCGGGTTGTGCTCGGGTAGGTAGCCCACGTTCCGGCGCACGTCCAGGCTATTGGCGAGCACGTCGTAGCCGGCCACGCGCACGGTGCCGGCGGTGGGGGGGAGGTAGCCGGTGGCAATTTTCATGGTGGTGCTTTTGCCCGCGCCGTTCGGCCCGAGGAAGCCCACCATGAAAATTGCCACCGGCTACCTCCCCCCCACCGCCGGCACCGTGCGCGTGGCCGGCTACGACGTGCTCGCCAATAGCCTGGACGTGCGCCGGAACGTGGGCTACCTAC
>JANNDE010000592.1:0-8462 GCA_031387395.1 Hymenobacter sp. | reverse complement strand
CGCCAAGATTCCTCGCTCGGTGGGCAAGACGCGCGTCATCACCGGTGGTCTGCCGCGTGTAACGGAGCTTTTCGAAGCCCGGAACCCGTCGAACCCCGCCGTGGTATCGGAAATCGACGGCGTAGTAACCTACGGCACCGTGAAACGCGGCAGACCACCGGTGATGTCGCGGGTCTTGCCCACCGAGCGAGGAATCTTGGCGAGGATGTGGCCAGCCGTGATTTTCTCGTTGTTCTCGACGTTCAAGTGCGAGCCCACCGGAATGCTGTAGGCCTTCTGACCTTCGGCATCGCCCTTTTTGCCGGGGCGGATGATGATGGACGGGTTCTGGTCCTTGGCCTTGGACTCGATAATCACCTTCTCGCGGTGACCAGTCTGCTCATCCGATTCCTCGCGGAACGTGATACCCTCAGTGATAGCGTCGAACTGCACCGTACCATCAAACTCGGCCAGAATAACGGCGTTGTAGGGGTCCCAGGTATTCAACTCCGTGCCTTTGTCCACTTCCTGACCTTCCTTCACGAGCATAAATGAGCCGTAGGGAACGTGATTGGAAGTGAAGACGCGGCCGGTGCCTTTCTCCACGATGCGAACTTCGCCCGAGCGGCCCATTACCACGGCACCCTTCACGCCTTCGGCGGTAGTGGTAGCCACGGTACGAACGTCCTCGAACTCCACCACACCAGCGAATTTGGCTTTGATGTTGGACTCCACCGCAATGTTAGAAGCCGTACCACCTACGTGGAAGGTCCGCAGGGTCAGCTGCGTGCCGGGCTCACCAATCGACTGGGCGGCGATAACACCCACGGCCTCGCCACGCTGCACCATGCGGCCCGAAGCCAGGTTACGACCGTAGCACTTGGCACAGATACCGCGCTTGCTTTCGCAAGTCAGCACCGAGCGGATTTCCACCGACTCAATGCTCGTGGCATCGATGCGACGGGTCGTGTCTTCCTTGATTTCGGAACCCGAAGTCAGGAGTACTTCGCCAGTCAGCGGGTCGATGATATCGTGCACCGTTACGCGGCCCAGGATACGCTCGGCCAGCGGCTCCACGATGTCCTCGTTGTCTTTCAACGCGAAGGTTTCGATACCGCGCAACGTGCCGCAGTCCGGCTCGTTCACAATTACGTCCTGCGAAACGTCTACCAGACGACGGGTCAGGTAGCCGGCGTCAGCCGTCTTCAGAGCCGTATCAGCCAGACCTTTACGGGCACCGTGCGTCGAGATGAAGTACTCGATTACGTCGAGGCCTTCTTTGAAGTTCGACAGAATCGGGTTTTCAATAATCTCGCCAATCGAGCCTTGCAGCGACTTCTGGGGCTTGGCCATCAGGCCACGCATCCCGCCCAGCTGACGAATCTGCTCGCGTGAGCCACGGGCTCCCGAGTGCATCATCATGTAGATGGAGTTGAAGCCCTGGTCCTCCTTTTCCAGGCGGCCCATCAGCGTCTCCGTAATCTGGTTGTTGATGCGCGTCCAGATGTCAATAACCTGGTTGTAACGCTCGTTGTCCGTAATCAGACCCATCTGGTAGTTCTGGGTTACGGCCTTTACGTCGTTCTGCGCCTGCTTTACCAGCACGTCCTTCTCCATCGGGATTTTGATATCGCCGAGGCCCATGCTCAAGCCGCCTTTGTAGGCCGACTGGAAGCCGAGCGTCTTGATTTCATCCAGGAACTGCGCGGTACGGGCCATGCCCGTGCGCTTAAACACCGTCGAGATGATTTGCTGGAGCTTCTTCTTGGTCAGCAGCTCGTCTACAAAACCTACTTCCTCCGGCACGAGCTGGTTGAACAGCACGCGGCCAGCCACAGTATCCACGATTTTGGTTACCAAGTCGTCGCTTTCGTCACGAATCTGCGTCCGCACCTTAATGAAAGCGTGCTTCGACAGCTGGCCTTCGTTGATGGCAATCACCACTTCTTCGTCCGAGTAGAAAACCCGGTCTTCGCCGATAATCTTCTCGTCGTCGGTGCTGCGCTTGCCTTTGGTCACGTAGTACAGACCCAGAACCATGTCCTGCGACGGCACCGCGATGGGCGCGCCGTTGGCGGGGTTCAGGATGTTGTGCGAGGCCAGCATGAGCATGGAGGCTTCCAGGATAGCGGCCGGGCCCAGGGGCACGTGCACAGCCATCTGGTCACCGTCAAAGTCAGCGTTGAAAGCCGTACAAACGAGGGGGTGCAGCTGGATAGCCTTGCCTTCGATGAGGCGCGGCTGGAACGCCTGGATGCCCAGACGGTGCAGCGTAGGAGCCCGGTTGAGCAATACTGGGTGGCCTTTCAGCACGTTCTCCAAGATGTCCCACACTACGGCGTCCTTGCGGTCCACAATTTTCTTAGCCGATTTCACCGTCTTCACAATGCCGCGCTCGATGAGCTTGCGGATGATGAATGGCTTGAACAGCTCGGCCGCCATGTTCTTGGGCAGGCCGCACTCGTGCAGTTTCAGCTCCGGACCCACGACGATTACCGAACGACCCGAGTAGTCGACACGCTTACCGAGCAGGTTCTGACGGAAGCGGCCCTGCTTGCCTTTCAGCATATCGGACAGCGACTTCAGGGCGCGGTTGCCTTCGGCGCGCACGGCGTTCACCTTACGCGAGTTGTCGAACAGCGAGTCCACAGCTTCCTGCAGCATACGCTTCTCGTTCCGCAGAATCACCTCGGGCGCTTTGATTTCAATCAGGCGCTTGAGGCGGTTGTTGCGGATGATAACGCGACGGTACAAATCGTTCAGGTCGGAAGTGGCGAAACGGCCACCGTCGAGCGGAACGAGCGGGCGCAATTCCGGGGGAATAACCGGCACCATGCGGATAACCATCCACTCGGGCTTGTTCTCCACGCGGGTAGCGGCGTCGCGGAAAGCTTCCACTACGCGCAGGCGCTTCAGCGCTTCCGCCTTACGCTGCTGCGAAGTCTCGTGGGCAGCGGAGTCACGCAGCGAGTAGCTCAACTCGTCCAGGTTGATGCGCTCCAGCAGCATGTGCAGGGCATCGGCGCCCATGCGGGCGATGAACTTGTTGGGGTCCTCGTTGGGCAGCATCTGGTTCTCCCGGGGGAGTTTGTCGATGATGTCCAGGTATTCGTCCTCCGTGAGGAAGTCGAGCACTTGCACGCCTTCTTCAGCCAGCGAGCCGGGCTGCACGACAACGTACCGCTCGTAATAGATAATCTGGTCGAGCTTCTTGGTGGGCAGGCCCAGCAGGTAGCCGATTTTGTTGGGCAGCGACTTGAAGTACCAGATGTGGGCAACGGGCACCACCAGTTCGATGTGGCCCATGCGCTCACGACGCACCTTCTTCTCGGTCACCTCCACGCCGCAACGGTCGCAGATAATGCCCTTGTAGCGGATGCGCTTGTACTTACCGCAGTGGCATTCCCAGTCCTTCACCGGACCGAAAATCCGCTCGCAGAACAAGCCACCCATCTCGGGCTTGTACGTGCGGTAGTTGATGGTTTCAGGCTTCACCACTTCGCCGGTGCTACGCTCCAGAATTGCCTCGGGCGAGGCCAGCGAAATAGTGACTTTGGAGAAGTCCTGAACTACTTTCTTGTTTTTTGCGAAAGCCATTTGATTGGGGTTAAGCGTTTAGCTGTTTGGCTTTATTGCTGTTTGACCTCTTCGCCCATCGCCAGATGCGCGCAAGAGTTCCAAACAGTTCGACACTTCAAAAAGGTCCTTTGCTGAACAGATAGGTATGTCTGGCAAAGCCCCTTCAAAAAGGCCAGTTGTAAATCTCACTGTCAGGCTAAGCGTAAGAAGGCCTTCGATTAAGTTGCCTAAGGAATCTTGCTGCTGAACTGACCATATCTCGGGACAGCTTCCTCAGCTTCTTTCACCGAAGCGTTTTCTTACTCTCGTGTATCGTAGCCGTTTGGTTATTGGCTCCGGTTGCTTGATGGCGAGTGGTTAATTATTTGAGCTATTACTCAATTGAAGTATTACAAAGAATGGAGAATGGTGGGGAGTGGGGGCCTCGAACTCCCAACTCTCTGTCCCGACAGAAAGTAGCATTTACTGCACTGCATGGTCTCTTTAGCTGGAAGTATGGAACCGTTCTCCCCACGAGAGCTACTCCCACAACTAGTTTAGCGCTTTTCTTCACCATAGCTGTAAGTTTTTTAAATGTGAACTTCTTAGAAGAGAACTCCACAACTCCAGCCGTGAACCATGCCAGCGCAGCAATAATAGCCACCTTCGGATTCAGGTCCATCAACCCCTAACAAGGGGTTATTTCATTGCAAGACGCATTTAATTTCTATTAACTAATACTTCAAAAACCCAGCAACGGACAAATCCTCGTCAATTGCTTCCCAATGAATGCCCTGACCACGGCCAATGAGCCGCCAGTCGTTGCGGGCTGCTTCCGAAGCATCACGCAAACGCGGGTACCAGTCAATCGGAACACCGATTTCGCGCCCGTCCGTCAGGCGGACGTACAGCTTGCTGTCGTCGAACCAGACATCAGCGGCGAAAACGGTTTCGGGCTTCTTAGTTAAAATACTCATGCCAGGATTGCACTAAGCGGGTTTGATTCTCGGTAACAAGCTTGCGGAGCTGATTAATTTCCTTTGCAGAGAAGCCGGACGAGCTTGCCAGTTCCACGGGTTCCAGCCAAAACTTAGCGACTTCATCGCTTCGCTCGACGTGAATGTGCGGCGGCTCGCTGCCTTCGTCGCTGTAGAAGAAAAAACCAAACCCAGTAATCCGTAAGATTGTCGGCATCTAGTAGCTACAAGTAGTGAAGGTTGGTTGCCGAAACCGAAGCTCCGGCAACCAACCATTCAACAAACCTATTCCATCGTGATTTCGAGTGCCAGGCCACGGAGTTCGTGGAGCAGCACGTTGAACGACTCGGGGATATTCGGCTTGGGCAGAATATCACCTTTTACAATGGCTTCGTACGCCTTGGCGCGGCCCACCACGTCATCCGATTTCACGGTTAGGATTTCCTGCAGCACGTTGGAAGCACCAAAGGCCTCCAATGCCCACACTTCCATCTCGCCGAAGCGCTGGCCACCGAACTGCGCCTTACCACCCAGCGGCTGCTGCGTGATGAGCGAGTATGGCCCGATGGAACGGGCGTGCATCTTGTCATCCACCAAGTGACCGAGTTTGAGCATGTAAATCACGCCCACGGTTACCGGCTGGTCGAAACGGTCGCCGCTCAGGCCATCGTACAGGTAAGCACGACCCCAGTCCGGCAGGCCGGCTTCGGTCAGCTCGTGCGCCACTTCGTCCTCGGTAGCGCCGTCGAAAATTGGGGTAGCGTAGGTGCGACCCATTTTCAGACCAGCCCAGCCAAGCACCGTCTCGTAAATCTGACCGATGTTCATCCGGCTTGGTACACCGAGCGGGTTCAGCACGATGTCCATCGGCGTGCCGTCGGGCAGGAAGGGCATATCCTCATCGCGCACGATGCGGGCTACTACCCCTTTGTTACCGTGGCGGCCGGCCATTTTATCACCCACCTTCAGCTTGCGCTTCTTGGCGATGTACACTTTGGCCAGCTGCACGATGCCAGCGGGCAGCTCATCACCCACTTCGAGGGTAAAGCGCTGACGCTTGAAGCGCGCGGTGATGGTGTTGCGGCGCTTGGCGTAGTTACGCACCAGCTCCAGCACCAGACCGTTCACGCGGGCATCAGCCGTCCAGCCTTCCAGAATAAGGTCCTTAAACAGGTTCACTTCTTCCGGAACGGCGTAGTTGCTTTCGTCCTTGTATGGGTTCTTCTCGGGGAACATCCCCTCGTTGATATTCTTGCGGTTGAACTTCACGCCCTTGGCAATCATCTCCTCGCCGAAGCGGTGCTTGATGCCCTGCGACGTTTTGCCTTCCAGCAATTGCACCAGCTTGTCGACCATAATGGCTTTCACGCCGCGCAATTCCTGCGCGTAAGTAGCCTTCAAATCTTCCACTTCCTTCTTCGACTTGGCCCGGAGGTTTTTGTCTTTCTTAGGACGCGAGAAGAGCTTGGTGCCAATCACCACACCCTGCAAGGAGGGCGGCGCTTTGAGCGAAGCATCCTTCACATCGCCGGCCTTATCACCGAAGATGGCGCGAAGCAGCTTCTCTTCCGGCGTCGGGTCCGTCTCGCCTTTCGGCGTGATTTTACCAATCAGGATGTCGCCTTCCTTCACCTCCGCGCCGAGGCGGATGATGCCGTTGTCGTCGAGGTTGCGCACGGCTTCTTCACTCACGTTCGGAATCTCCGAAGTCAGCTCTTCTTCGCCGCGCTTGGTCTCGCGCACTTCCAGCTCAAACTCCTCAATGTGAATCGAGGTAAAGATGTCGTCGCGAACCACGCGCTCCGAGATGACGATGGCATCCTCGAAGTTGTAGCCCTGCCATGGCATAAAGGCCACCTGCATGTTGCGGCCGAGAGCGAGTTCGCCCTGATTGGTGCCGTAGCCTTCGCAAAGCGCCTGGCCTTTGGTCACCCGCTCGCCGCGCTTCACGAGCGGCGTCAGGTTGAGGCAAGTGTCCTGGTTGGTACGACGGAACTTGATGAGGTCGTATGTAATCCGCTCGGCATCGAAGCTCACCATGATGTCGTCGTCCGTAAGGTCGTACTTCACCACGATTTTGTTGGCGTCCACGTAGTCAATCACGCCTTCGCCTTCCGACATAATCAGGGTACGCGAGTCGCTGGCAATCCGTGCTTCCAGACCCGTGCCCACAATCGGGGCCTCGGGACGGAGAAGTGGAACTGCCTGGCGCTGCATGTTCGAGCCCATCAGGGCGCGGTTGGCGTCATCGTGCTCCAGGAACGGAATCAGCGAAGCAGCTACCGATACAATCTGGTTCGGGGCCACATCCATGTAGGAGTACTCCGAAGGATTTACCACCGGGAAGTCACCCTCGAAACGGCCTTTCACCAGCTCCTGGGTCAGGTTGCCGCCGGCATCCAGCAGGGAGTTGGCCTGCGCGATGTGGTGGGTATCCTCTTCCTCAGCGGTCAGGAATTTCACGTTGGGGCTCATGTCCACCTTGCCGCCTTTTACATCGCGGTAGGGAGTTTCGATGAAGCCCATGGCGTTCACGCGAGCGTGCACGCACAGCGACGAAATCAGACCAATGTTAGGTCCTTCCGGCGTTTCGATGGTGCACAGACGACCATAGTGCGTGTAGTGAACGTCACGTACTTCGAAACCAGCGCGCTCCCGCGACAGACCTCCCGGTCCAAGCGCCGATACGCGACGCTTGTGCGTCACCTCAGCCAGCGGGTTGGTCTGGTCCATGAACTGCGACAGCTGGTTCGTACCGAAGAACGAGTTGATAACGCTGGACAGCGTCCGGGCGTTAATCAAATCCACCGGCTTGAAGTCCTCGTTGTCCCGCACGTTCATGCGCTCCTTGATGGTACGCGCCATCCGGGCCAGGCCCACGCCGAACTGGGCGTAAAGCTGCTCGCCCACGGTGCGTACACGGCGGTTGCTCAAATGGTCAATGTCATCGACAATGGCCTTCGAGTTGCTCAGGCCAATCAGGTACTTCACGATGAGCACGATGTCCTCATTGGTCAGCACCCGCGACTCCTGGTCCATGCCAATCTGGAGCTTCTTGTTAATCCGGTAGCGGCCCACTTCCCCGAGGTCGTAGCGCTTATCCGAGAAGAACAGCTTCTGGATGATGTCACGAGCGGTTTCTTCGTCAGGAGCCTCCGTGTTCCTGAGCTGACGGTAAATCTGCTCAACCGCTTCCTTCTCCGAGTTGGAGTTGTCCTTCTGCAGCGTGTTGTAGATGATTGCGAAATCCGCAATGTTCACGTTCTCGCGGTGCAGAATCACTGACTTCGCGCCGGCCTCCAGAATCACGTCAATATCAGCTTCCTCAATCGTCGCATCGCGTTCCAGCAACACTTCGTTGCGGTCGATGGATACTACTTCGCCGGTGTCCTCGTCCACGAAGTCTTCCGTCCAAGTGCGGAGCACCCGGGCAGCCAGCTTGCGACCAACGGCTTTCTTAAGGTTTTTCTTATCGGACTTCACTTCCTCCGACAAACCGAACAAGTCGAGAATGTCCTTGTCCGTGCCGTAGCCGATGGCGCGAAGCAGCGTCGTAACCGGGAATTTCTTCTTCCGGTCGATGTACGCGTACATCACGTTGTTCACGTCCGTGGCAAACTCAATCCACGAACCTTTGAACGGGATAATCCGGGCCGAATACAGCTTGGTGCCATTCGTGTGCTTGCTCTGGGCGAAGAATACGCCCGGCGAGCGGTGCAGCTGCGATACGATAACACGCTCGGCACCATTGATAACGAACGAGCCCTTCACGGTCATGTAGGGAATGTTCCCAAGGAACACCTCCTGCTCAATTGTTTCGAAGTCCTCATTGTCCTTATCATTGCAAATCAAACGCAGCTTGGCTTTCAGCGGAACCGAATAAGTCAAACCACGGTCGATGCACTCGTCGACCGAATATTTCGGCGGGTCGACGTGATAATCGATAAA
>JANNDE010000555.1:0-5372 GCA_031387395.1 Hymenobacter sp. | reverse complement strand
AGGCCCAGCCGGTCGTTCACGAATGTGGCGGCGAAAGCGTGCCAGTCGGTGCCCGGATAGGCCGCGAAGTGCGCATTGAAGTTGCCGGTAGCCCCGCCAAATTTCGCCCCGAAAGGTATCTGGGCCAGCAGCGCCACCTGGGCATCGAGCCGGGCCACGAACACCTCAATCTCCTTGCCCAGCCGCGTGGGCGAGGCCGGTTGGCCGTGGGTACGGGCCAGCATGGGCACGGGCTGCCACTCCTGGGCGCGGGCGGCCAGGGCATTGCGCACCTGGGCATAGGCGGGCAGCAGCACCCCCATCAGCGCATCGCGGAAGCTGAGCGGGATGGCGGTGTTGTTCACGTCCTGCGAGGTCAGGCCGAAGTGGATAAACTCGATAAAGTCGCCCAAGCCCAGCTTCGTAAACTCATCGCGCAGCCAGTATTCCACGGCTTTCACGTCGTGGTTGGTGATGGCCTCGTGGGCTTTGATGGCCTCGGCATCGGCTTCGGAGAAGTTCTCATACAGGCCGCGCAGCGTCGGAAAAGCTTCGCCCGGAACGCCCGCGAGCTGGGGCAGCGGCAGCTCGGCCAGGGCGATGAAGTATTCGACTTCGACCAGCACGCGGTAGCGTATCAGGGCCATTTCGGAGAAGCGGGAGGCTAGGGGCGCGGTGGCGCGGGCGTAGCGCCCATCAAGGGGCGAGAGGGCGAGGAGGGGGCTGGGCATGGGGCAAAAGTACCAGCGGGCCGCTTGGCAGCCCAGCCGAAAGGCGTAGAGTGGCCGGCTCGTGCCCTGGTCCGACAACCCTCTCGCCCCTTTCTAACTATATGCCAACAGTGGGCGTGGATGGCCAGTCCGGCAGGCTGAGTGGAACCCGGCAGTGCGTTTCTTACCTTTGGCATTGGCTAAGCCAAACCACCTGACTGATTTCCGTGCGCATATCTCCTTTCACCAAGCGTCTTCTCATCGGCATATTCATTGGCTTTGTGGCCGTGGTGCTCCTGGCTCTGGCCGTGTTTCAGTGGAAGCGCCAGCAGCTGCTGGCCTCGGCTCTGGGGCTCGTGAAAGGGAAAGTGGAGCGCAAGTATCCGGTTATTCTCACGCTGGGGCCGGCCCGGTTCGTGGGCTTCAAAACCGTGGAAATAACGGGCATGAGCCTGGTGCCGCGCGCCACGCCCACCGATACGCTGCTCACCGCCCGCCGCCTGCAGGCCGGCCTGAGCGTGCGCTCGCTGTTTGCCGGCCGGCCGGTGTTCAGTGATTTGCAGGTGATTACGGCCCGCCTCACGGCCCGCAAAACGGCCACGTCCGACAACTACGGCTTCCTTATCAAGAAGAAAGCCAGCACGGCCCCGCGCGACAACTCCAGCGGCACCAACTACGGCCTGCTGCTGAACCAGGCCCTGGAAACGGCTTTCGACAATGTGCCCGGCGAGGCCAGCTTCCAGAACTTCTTCGTGAGCTACGAGAGCCCGCGCCATTCGGCGGTGCTGCGTTTGCCCGAACTGAAGATTCAGGACGGCGACATCTCGGGCCGCATGACGGCCACCGTCGATTCGCTGGCCAACAAGCTGGGTATCAGTGGCCACATCGAGCCCGGCGACTACTCCCTCACGGCGCGGGTGTTTGGGGTGGGCGGCTCGGTGCAGCTGCCCTACGTGCCGCGCCGCTTCGGGGCGCTGGTGAGCTTCGACACGGTGCTGGTGCGGCTCGACGGCAAGGATTTCGAAGACGACGACACCGGCGGCCGCCTCACGGTGCGCGGCTCGCTGGCGGCGCGGGGCTTCAGCCTGTACCATCCCAAGCTGGCCGCCAACGAGATTGAGGTGCAGCGCGGCTCGCTCGACTTCATTGGCACGCTGGGCCGGGGTACGGTGGCCCTGGAAAAGGGCAGCCGCATTACGGTGAATAAAATCGTGCTCAATCCCGAAATCGCCATCTGGACCAAGCCCAGCCAGACCATCAACCTGAGCGTGACCTCGGACGAAACGCCGGCCAATGATTTCTTCAACTCGCTGCCCACGGGTATTTTCGACGAAGTGCGCGGCACTCAGGGCACCGGCACGCTCCGCTACCGCCTCAGCGCCAACCTTGATATGGCCAATGTCGACAGCCTGCGCTTCGACTCCAGCCTGCGCGGCCGCAACTTCCGTCTCACCCGCTTCGGCGAGGAGGATTTGAACAAGCTGAACCGGCCCTTCCTCCAAACCGTGTATAACGACAAGGGCGACTCGGTGCGCACGTTTGCCGTGGGGCCGGCCAACCCCGATTTCGTGGCCTACAACGACGTGTCGCCCTACCTCATCCACGCCATTACCACGGCCGAGGACCCGCGCTTTTTCTCGCACCACGGCTTTATGGAGCAGGCGTTTGTGAAGTCGGCCATCCAGAATATCAAGGAGCGGCGCTTTGCGCGGGGCGGCAGCACCATCTCGATGCAGCTGGTGAAAAACGTGTTTTTGACCCGCCAGAAAACCGTGGCCCGCAAGGTGCAGGAGGCCCTGATGGTGTGGCTCATCGAGAACACCGGCCTGGCCAGCAAGCAGCGCATGTTCGAGGTGTACCTGAACATCATCGAGTGGGGCCCGAGCAAGTACCGCTGGCCCAGCGGCAAGCGGGGCATATACGGCGTGAAGGACGCCGCCCTGTTCTACTACGGCAAGCGCCCCAACGAGCTGAACCTGCCCGAAAGCCTGTACCTGGCCAGCATTATCCCCAAGCCCAAGTTCGCGCGCTACTCCTTCGATGCTTATGGCGACCTGCGCCGCAGCACCCGTTATTTCTTCCGGCTGATTGCCGACATCATGCTCACGCGCGGCCTCATCAGCAACAACGACCGCGAAAACCTGCCCTACGCCCTGCGCCTCACCGGCCCGGCCCGGCAGTATATGTCCTTCGCTGCCCGCCCCGATACCACCCGCGCCGTGCCGCAGGCCGATTCGAGCGACTTCGAGCCCCTGAACCTGATTGACCTGCTGAACACTGGGGCTACCCCCGACGCCGGCGTGAATGCCGGTGCGCCGGAGCCGCCCAAGGCCCCGAAGGAGTAGGCAGCCCGCAACAGTACATCAGGCTTCACCGCGTTGCAGGGCAGGCGGGCACGGCGTGGTTTAAAGTCCCGGTTCAGGCATACGCTGCGCCACCCGCTTCACCGGGCTGAGCCAGCTGCTGAGCTTCATTTGAAGCACGCCGAAAAAGGCTTCTTCCACGATGCCTTTGCTCATTTTGGAGGTGCCCCGGGTGCGGTCGGTGAAGATGATGGGCACTTCCTTGATGCGGAAGCCCAGCTGGTAGGCCAGCCATTTCATCTCAATCTGAAACGCGTAGCCCACGAAGCGGATGTTGTTCAGGTCGAGGGCGCGCAGCACGCGGGCGGTGTAGCACTTAAAGCCCGCCGTAGCGTCGCGGATGGGCATGCCCGTTACCAGGCGCACGTACCACGAGGCGTAGTACGACATTAGCACCCGCGACATGGGCCAGTTCACCACGTTCACGCCCTGAATGTAGCGCGAGCCAATGGCCAGGTCGTAGCCCTGCACGGCGCAGGCGTCGTGCAGGCGCAGCAGGTCGTCGGGGTTGTGCGAAAAGTCGGCGTCCATCTCGAACACGTACGCGTAGTCGTGGGCCAGCGCCCAGCGGAAGCCGTGGATGTAGGCCGTACCCAGGCCCTGCTTGCCGGTGCGTTCTTCCAGAAACAGCCGGCCCGGAAACACCGCCATCAGCCCGCGCACGATGGTGGCGGTGCCGTCGGGCGAGCCGTCGTCGATAATCAGCACATCAAATTCCCGCGCCAGCGACATCACCTTGCGGATAATCAGCTCCGCATTTTCGCGCTCGTTGTAGGTAGGAATCAGGACGAGGCCTTCGCTCATGGAATAGAAATTGACCCCAAAGATAGGGTTTCGGGGCGCTAAGCCGCACTGGGCGCTGCGCTTAATGAGGAATAGGCCCCAGCTGTCATCCTGCCCTTGCGAAAGGCCTTAGCACAACTGAACGGCTTACAGGTGGTCAACCTATCCAAACGGGGCAAGGTCCGGGGCCAGCTCAGGACGACAACTTTTTATTGCTTATCGAGCCCAGCGCCTCCGCTGCGAGCCGGGCGTGGCGGATGCAGTCGGGCACGCTCACGCCCACGCGCCAGTTGGCCACGGCTATAATCTGCTCGGTTTCGAGGGCATCGGCGGCGGCGTGGGCCCCCACGATGGCCTGGTCGAACTGCGGAATGCTGCGCGGCCACGCGTAGCGCCCTTGCCAGCGCGGCGCGCCCGTGATGCCGTAGAACTTGCTCAGCTCGGCGTGCACGGCGGCCAGCTGGGCGGCCTCGGGCTGCCGGGCGGCGGCCTCGTACTGGGTGCCGCCCACGAAGGTGGTGAACAGCACCTGCCCCGCCGGCACTCGCTGCGGAAATATCGAGCTGGTCCAGACCGAACCGGCCGCGTAGGCGTTTTCCACCTTGGGGTGCAACGCCCCGAAGCCGTTGAGTGGGTGCGCCACGGCCGCGCGGTCGTAGGCTGAAAATACGGCCGTCATGGGCGGGTATTGCACGGCGGCCAGCGCCGTGGCGGCGGCCGGAAACAGCGGCTCCAGCAGTGGCGCGGCGGCGTAGGCGGGCAGCGCCAGGGCCAGGTGCGAGTAGCCGGGGGCCGCCTCGAAACCGCGCGCGCTTTTCAGTTCTAGCTGGTAGCTGCCATCGGCAGCGCGGGAAATAGCCGATACGGCGGTGCCCGGCTGGTAGCTGGTGAGTTGGGCGGCCAGCGTATCGGCGATGGTCTGGATGCCGGTTCGGAGGGTGATGATGCGGCGGCGGCCCGCGCCCTTGCCGGCCTTCATCAGCCCGCGCAGCACCGAGCCGTGGGCCTGCTCCAGGGCCGGCAGCTGCTTGAAGGTCTTGTTGATAAGCAGCTTTTCCGGGTCGCCGGCGTAGATGCCGGCCATGAAAGGATTGACGGCGTAGTCCACGATTTCGGGGCCGAAGCGGCGGCGGAAAAAGTGGGCCACGGTTTCATGCTCATCAATGGCGGCGGCGGGCTGGCGGAATTCTTTCAGCAGCTGCCACTTGGCTTTCAGGCTGAAGAAGCCGCTGGTGAGCAGGGCCGGGGGCGAGCCGGGCAGGGCCTGGTAGCGGCCATCGCGCAGCACGTAGCGGAGCTGGCTCACGGCGGCGGCATCCTGAATCTGGTCGGTGAGGCCGAGGTCGGTCAGCAGCTCTTCGAGCTCGGGGCTTAGTTGCAGCGAGTTGGGGCCGGTTTCGAGCAGATAGCCTTCCGGGGTGGCCCAGCTGCGCAGGTTGCCGCCGGGGCGGGTGTCGGCCTCGAACAGGTCGTAGGCCACGCCGCCTTTTTGCAGGTACCAGGCCAGGGTGAGGCCGCTGATGCCGCCGCCGATAAT
>JANNDE010000528.1:0-11426 GCA_031387395.1 Hymenobacter sp. | reverse complement strand
ACCGCCGCGATGATGCCTTCGGCAATCAGGTCGCAACGCACGATGCCGCCGAAGATGTTAATCAGGATGGCCTTCACGTTCGGGTCCTTCAGGATGATGCGGAAGCCCGCCTCAACCGTCTGGGCATTGGCCCCACCCCCTACGTCGAGGAAGTTGGCCGGCTCGCCGCCGCTCAGCTTGATAATGTCCATGGTGGCCATGGCCAGGCCGGCCCCATTTACCATGCAGCCCACGTTGCCGTCGAGCTTCACGTAGTTCAGGTTGTTGTTGCTGGCCTCCACTTCCAGCGGGTCTTCCTCATTGAGGTCGCGCAGGGTCACGAAATCTTTGTGGCGGTAGAGGGCGTTTTCGTCCAGCGTCACCTTAGCGTCCACGGCCAGGATTTTGTTGTCCGACGTTTTCAGCACGGGGTTGATTTCGAACATGCTGGAATCGGTTTCGTCGTAAGCCTTATATAAGGCGGTCACGAACTTCACCATTTCCTTCTGCGCCTCCCCTTCGAGGCCCAGGTTGAAAGCAATTTTGCGGGCCTGGAAACCCTGCAGGCCCACGGCGGGGTCCACGTGCTCGCGGTGGATTTTCTCGGGATGCGCCTCGGCTACTTCCTCGATGTCCATGCCGCCCTCGGTGGTGTAAATGATGACATTTTTGCCCAGCGCGCGGTCCAGCAGCACGCTCATGTAGTATTCCTTAGGCTCCGAAGCGCCGGGGTAATACACGTCCTGCGCGATGAGGATTTTGTGGACCTTGCGGCCTTCGGGGCCGGTTTGCTTCGTGATGAGCTGCATGCCGAGGATGTTGCCGGCAATTTCCTTCACCTGCTCCAGGTTTTTGGCGAGCTTAACCCCGCCCCCTTTGCCCCGGCCGCCAGCATGAATCTGCGCCTTGATGACGTACCAGCTGGTACCGGTTTCGGCGGTCAGCTTTTCGGCGGCGGCCACGGCCTCCTCGGGGGTGTCGGCGGTGATGCCTTCCTGCACGCGGACGCCGTATTTCTTCAGGATTTCTTTGCCCTGATATTCGTGAATGTTCATAAAAACGGGTAAGGGGTGGTTTTGAGCTACGCTACCTCGCGGTTGATGGCACGAAAGTACGGCGGCTGGCTTTGATTAGCGCAAGGGATTACCAGCATTGTAGCGTGGACGCTGCGAGTCCGCGCATCGAACGAACGAACCGGGCAATGCGCGGACTCGCAGCGTCCACGCTACAGCCTACCGTACCTTCGCCGCATGTCCGATACGTTTCCGTTTGAGCTTTCCCCCGCCCCATCCCCCATTTCGCCCGAATACGAAATGCTGGTTTTTGCCGATGTGGGCGGGCTCGAAGACTACTATGCCTTGTTTCAGCACTTTGGGTTTGGCGGCACGGCAACCAGCTGGGCCGAGCACCTCGAAACCATCGTAGAAGAGCACTGTCCCGCCCTGCTCGATGAGCTCGAATTCACCGAAAGCGGGCCCACTTTCGTGGCCTATGCCAGCAACGCGGCCATTGCCGAGCAGTTTCTGGCCTGCGTGCTGCCGTATTTCGGTTCACTGACTTTGCTGCGCAAATACCTGGGCCAGGCCGACCCAGACGACTTTTTCGCATAACGCACCTTGTAGCACATACTTCAGCTTGTACTGTCCCAGCCGCCGCACAAGCTGAAGCATGTGCTACAAGGACGTGCGACGAGGCAGGTACTGCGCGACGCCGGTGATACATTTGGGCCCTACCCTGCCTCCCCCATGATTACCTACTCCGAAGCCCAGGCCCTGGCCCTCATCACCGACCCCGGCACCCTCAAACGGGGCCAGGAGCTGCTAAAACCCGCCAAATGGGCCAGCCTGGGCCGTACCGAAACGGCTGCCTGGGGCGACTGCGCCGGCAGCGGCAGCAAGCCCTACCGCACGGGCATCGACCTCACGGAGCCGGCCTTCAAGTGCAGCTGCCCCAGCCGCGTTTTTCCGTGCAAGCACGGCGCGGCGCTGCTGCTGCTGATGGCCCGCCACCCCGATTTATTCGCTGGTAATATCCCGCCCGCCTGGCTGAATGAGTGGCTGGAAAAACGCCAGCAAACCCAGGAGAAAAAAGCTGAAAAACCGGCTGTTAAAGCTTTCAAAGCAGCTGCCGGAGCAGAGGTGCTGGCCGAAGCCGCAACCCCGGACTCCCCGCTTTCTTCGGAAGAAACAGCGCCGGCCGAAGCCGCCGACACGCCGCTGCCAAGGCAATTAACGCCCGCCGTTGACCCCAAGCGGCTGGCTCGCATGGTGGCCGGGGCCGAGGACCTGGTGGCCTGGCTCGAAGACCTGATGCGCGCCGGCCTCGCCTCGCTCGATAAGCAGCCACCCCGGTTTTGGGAAGGCCAGGCCGCCCGGCTGGTCGATAACCAGCTGCCCGGGCTGGCCGCCACCACGCGCGAGCTGGCCACCCTGCGCCACGCCCACGCCGACTGGCCCGACCGCCTGCTGGGCCGCCTCGGCGAGCTGTACCTGCTGGCCCGCGCCTTCCTCAACCTGCCCGCCCTCGGCCCCGAGGCCCGCGCCGACGTGCTGCTGCAGGTCGGGGTGAATTTGAAGAAAGAAGACCTGCTCGCCACTGCCGCGCCCGTGGCCGATTCGTGGCGCGTGCTGGGCCAGCTCCGCTGGGAAGAAGACCGCCTGACGGCCCGCCGCACCTGGCTGCACGGGCGCGCTACCGGCCGCACGGCGCTGGTACTGGAGTTTTCGTTTGGCGGGCAGCCGTTCAGCACGCCGTTTATTCCGCACGGCGCTTACTTGGGCGAGTTGGCTTTTTACCCCGGCCGGCTGCCGCTACGGGCGGCCCCGGTCAATGTCAGGTTCGATGGTACGGTGCCCGCCAACGCGGTGCCGGCGGGCCAGGCCATCAGTCAGCTGCTGCACGACTACGCCGATGCCCTGGCCCGCCAGCCCTGGCTGCGCGAATGGCCCGCCACGCTCGGCCAGGTACTGCCCACCCCACTGCCCGACGGCCGCTGGCAGCTCCGTCATGCCACCGAGCCGCTTACGCTGCCCCTGCGCCTTACCGACGAAGACCTGCCCTGGCAGCTGCTGGCCGAAAGCGGCGGCCAGCCCATCACGCTCTTCGGCGAATGGGATGGCAGCGGGTTTCGGCCGCTGAGCAGCTGGGTGGCCACCGCCACCAGCGTCACCTCTTCCTCCGCCCCACTCTCCCGCACAGAAGGAGAAGGGGAGCCTGGCGATAAACGGGTATTGACTGGCTCCTACTTTGGGCGGGAGAGGAGGCCGGGGAGTGAGGTGACGGGCCCCCAGCTCCTGCGCGCCGCCCTGCTCGGCACCCGCCAAAGCGCCGAACCCATCCCCGCTTTCCCCACCACCGCCGAGTCGCCCGGGCAGCAGCTCCTGCTGGCCGCCGGCACCCTGGCCGTGATGCGGAAAGCCGGCCACCAACCCGCCGCCGCCACCCCGCCCCTGGCACCCGCCCCGCCCGAGCTGCTGCCCGTCGTGGGCCCCAGAGGCAGCAGCCACCTGCACCAGATGCTCATCAACTCCCTCCACCTGGAGCTGCTGCCCGACTACCTCACCCGCCTCGCGGGCCGCGACCTGCGGGTGCCGCCGGCGCTGCTGGTGCCGCTACTGCACCACGCCACGCGCTCGCCCGAAACGCGGGCCACGCTGGCACCGGTGCTCGGGGCGCGGGGCCACTGGCTGGCGGGCCTGAAACCCGAATGGCGCAAGCTGGCCGGTGGCTCCGCCGCGCCCGCCGCCACCGAAACCGAACTGACGCTCTGGGAAACCGGCACGCTGGCGCAGCGCCTCACCTGGCTCGCCGGGCACTTCGCCCAGGCCCCCGACGCGGCCCGCGCCCTGCTGCTGGCCGCCCTGCCCACTGAGCCGGCCAAAACCCAGGAAGCCCTGCTGGAAGTACTGGGCCAGCACCTGCATCCGACGGCCGAGCTGGTGCTCGAAACCTTGCTTAAAGCCCGCGGACAGGAAGTACGCCGGCTGGCAGCCGAAGTGCTGGTGCGACTGCCCGGCGCGGCCCTTACCGAGCGGCTGTGGGCGCGGGCTGCACCGCTAATTACGGCCAAACGCAGGCTGCTGGGCCTGGGCAGAGCCAGCCTGGAAATCACGCTGCCCAATGCATGGGATAAGTCGTGGCTGCTCGATGGCATCGAGGAGAAAAATTCGCGTTTCACCTACCTGGCGCAGCCCGCCCGGCAAGCCAGCACCGTGGGTGCCGGCGCGGCCCGGCTGGCCAACCTGCTGGCCTGGGTGCCCGTCGACCGCTGGCCTCTACACCTCACTACCACGCCCGCCGCGCTCCTGGCCCTGGCCTCCGACTGGGCCGTGCCGGTGCTCCCGGCCTGGGCCGAAAGCGCGGCGCGGCATCGCAGTTCGGGTTTCGCGCTGGCCTTTTTGCAGCTGTGGCTGGCAGAGGGGCCCCGTCTCGCTCAGGCGGGCATCCAGCTGCCTTTGTGGAAGCTCGTAGCGCTGCTGCCCGCCGAGGAGCAGCAGCGCCTGCTGGTGCCGCCCCTGCTCCAGCGGCTCCGCGAGTCGCCCGGCACCTGGGAAGCCGACTGGGAGAAGCTGGAGCAAAGCAGGGTGCTGCCCGGCCCCTGGCCCTGGCCCCTCACGCAGGCGGCGCTGGCGGCGGTGGCCCACCACACGGCCGGCACCGCGCGGGCCTTCCCCTACCTGCCCCGGGAGCGGCAGCGCTTCGGCTACTTCGTGAGCCAGACCCTACTCGATAAGCTGGCTCCCGCCGATACCACCGCCGCCCAGCGGCTCCTGGACGACATTCCCGATGCCCACGAGTTCTACCGCGACCAGTTCCAGACGTTCACGCACACGCTGGATTTTCGGGCTAATCTGGATGCTTCGCTGCATGAATGATTACCGGACAATCAATGCGGCCAGCGGCCCCAGCCCGCTCTACAGCCCCGAACTCAATCCTGTTGAAATCCGCTGGCACCGCTGCCAGCACTACTGGGTACGGCCCGAAGATTACACCTCCGACCAGACCCGGCTCGACCGGCTCGAATACATGCTCAGATACGTTGAAAAACTACACAATTGCTTTTGAGCAACTGCTCAAAATTTAAAATACTGATTTCATTACTCTTAACTTTTAAGCAGTCGCTTTTAACTTTCCCAGAAACGGTACATCAACCCCGAAACCGCTCCCGGTAGTGCATTGTGGGTCAGAAGTCGGGAGCCAGCCCCAGCATCGCCAGAAACTGCCCGACGGACCCCGCCCGCCTCAGTACATAAACAGAAACACGCCGAATAACGCTACCCACAGCACGTCGATGAAGTGCCAGTAGGTGCCCAGTAGGCGCAAATGCCGCTGATGGTAGGGATTGCGAATAAAAACGAGCGAGCGGACGGCATCGCGCCCGGCGTGGGTGACGCGGAGCAGCACGACCAGCAGCAGCAGCAAGCCGCCCAGCAGGTGGGCAATGTGCAGGGCCGAAATAAGGTACAGAAACTGGCCGCTGCTGCGGCTGCCCTCCCCCCGAAATGCCACCCCGTTCTGCAGCAGCTCGCGCCAGCCCAGCAGCTGCAGGCCAACAAACACGCCCCCCAGCAGCAGCGTAGCTCCCAGGCAGCGCGCCAGGCTGGGCAGCTCATCCTGGGCATAGAGGCGCGGAGCCTGTGCCATGGTGTAGCTGCTAATGAGCAGGACAATGGTGCTGAGCGAGAAGTATCGCGGCAGGGCATGCAGCCCGGTAGGCACGCCGCTGGTGATGCGGGCCTGCACGTAGGCGGCCACCAGCACCGCAAACATAATGGCAATGGCAAACATGGCAATGTAGCCAGCCATGAGCAGGGGGGCCACGCGTTCGATGCGGCCAAACGAGGAGGAATGCTGCCGGGCCCCTACCTGGTTATCGCGTTCAGAATTAGAGTTCATTGGGTAGCGCCAAGGATGTAGCTACCAAACTAAGCCGGCCGGAATTAGTTGCATCCCGGCCGGCTTTTGCCCAAATGTTGCGTGCCGGAACACCGGCACCCGGGAGAGAACTATTTGAAGAAGGAGCCGATTTTGCCCAGCACGGCATTGAGCGTGATTTTGGGCGTGCGCTGCACCCCAAACGTCACGTAGGTTTTGCCGCCCACGCGCAGGTCGAGCACCCAGCCCAGGCCGCGCACCAGGTCGTTGAGTTGCTGGAGCGGGTCGGAGCCGGCGGACTTGGGCACTTTGGGCACCTTGGGCGTGCCGGGCACCTTAGGCGGGCCCGCCGTGAGCTGGTCGAGCACCTCCTGGCTCGGCACGTTGAGGATGAGGTAGGTGCCGGCCGCCGCGAGCTGCAGCGGGTGCCCATTCCAGGTCACGACCAGCTGGGCCTCGATTTCGAGCGCGCTAGGCACCGGGCTCGGGGCGGCTGGCGGGCAGCTGAGGCTGCGGGGTAGCCGCGGCGGCGGCGGCCGGCTGCTCGCCGCGGGTGCGAATGCGGAGCGAGCCATTCAGCTTCCAGGTGGCGGCGGGGGCGCTGGGGTTCTGCGGGTTGGGCACCTGCAGCTCCATCTGGTCGAAGGCGCAGCTGAGCTCGACGCCACCCGAAAGCTTGCCGAGCAGCGAGGCGGCCATATCGGCCCAGTTGGGGGAAGTTGATTCGGGCATGATTACTGATTGAGGGTAAAAAAGGCCACCTTGTGGCGGCTGGGCCGCAAAGTACGACCTCGCGCCAGCTAACGCAAGGCCACCGCCGAGGTTGCCCGGCACCCCGTCGCGGCGCGTACCCGTACACCATCACATTCTATCCCTGTTTCTTTCACCTGCCTGCTCATGCGTCATCTCCGCAACTATTTTGGCCTGCTCCTGTGCCTCAGCTCCCTGCGTGCGACGGCTCAAACGGCCCTCAGCCAGCCGGCGGCCGGTGCCCACCCTTTCGGGCTCAGCGCCGGCCAGCAGCTGGAATACCAGCTGCTGGATGCTAAAGGCCGGCCCACGGGCTCGTTGCGCTACCGCGTGGTGAGCATTACGACCGACACGGCTACTGTCGGCAAGAAGAAAAAGAAGGAGGCCGTAACTACCGTCAGGCTGAAAAGCGGTTTCTATGACCTTTCGAACCGGGTGCTGCAACAGCAGGACCTCACCTACCGCAGCCAGCGCGATACGATGTATACCGACGGCCTGGGCGAAATAAATTACGAGGGCCTCAAGTCGTTCCGCGACCGGCGGCTGGCCCCGGCCGGCACGCCGCTGGCCTGGCCCAACCAGCCCACCGCCAACACGACCCTGCCCCCGGGCGGCGTGGTGGTGCAGGTAAGCAGCCCGTCGGTGGCCATTGCCAAAGTGAACACCACGCTGAAGGCCCGCAAGGTGCTGGCCGGCCCCTTATTGGTTGCCGTGCCGGCGGGCACATTCAGCTGCTATCCCGTCGAGAGCCAGCGCGAGCTGGCCACCGCCGCCCGTGCCGACCTCGTGTTGAAAAATACCGGCCGGCAGCTCGACTACTACGCTCCGGCTTTTGGCATCATCAAAACCGAGTATTACGACAAAGGCGGCAAGCTGCTGCAAAGCCGGGTGCTGGCCAAAAAATAACCGGCCAAACCGGCTACCGGGTTTTGCCCGGCGGGTTAGCCCCCGGCATTGCCAGCCGCGCCACGGCTGATGCCCAGAACCTAAAACCGCCCTGCATTCCGGTGCTAAAGCGCCAGGCAAATCCTCGCGCCAGCCGGCGGGCTACGCGCTATCGCCGCCCAGCCCAGCTTGCCCAGCGGGCCCCGCGCCGAAGCCTGAAGCCTGAAGCCGTTGGCCGTGCCCAACACGGCCACAGCGTTGCCCACCCCTGCAGGGTTTGCTGCTGGCTGCCGCCCGGGAGCAGGAAAAACCGGAGAATGGCAGCGAGCAAAAGCAGTCGGAAAGCAGCCGGAGAACGGCCGAAAACGTGGCAGATGGCACAGGAGCTAAACCCCGGGCGGTGCGACGCCGGTCGATGGCGTATGCCCGGAACCATGCCGCAGCCGCGGCAAAGGCTTCGCCCGGCCCCTACCTTTGTGGCCCATTCCCGCCCCTTACCCGCTCCCGATTATGAAGCTCATCGAATGCCCGCGCGATGCCATGCAGGGCCTCCCCGAATTCATTCCCACGGCCACCAAAACGGCTTATCTCAACGCGCTGCTGGCGGTGGGATTTGATACGCTGGACTTTGGCTCGTTCGTGTCGCCCAAGGCCATTCCGCAGCTGCGCGATACGGCCGAGGTGCTGGCCGGCCTCGATTTGAACCAGACCCGCACCAAGCTGCTGGCCATCGTAGCCAACCGGCGCGGGGCCGAAACCGCCGTACAGCACCCCGAAATAAGCTACCTGGGCTTTCCGCTGTCGGTGTCGGAAACCTTCCAGCGGCGCAACACCAACCAAAGCACCGCCGAGGCGCTGGCCGACGTGGCCGCCATGCACGAGCTGTGCGAAGCCCGCGGCAAAATCCTGGTTGCCTACCTCTCGATGGGGTTCAGTAACCCCTACGGCGATGCCTGGAGTCCGGCAATCGTGACCGATTTCACCGGGCAGCTAGCCCGGCTGGGCGTGCGTATCGTGGCCCTGTCCGATACCATCGGGGCCAGTACGGCGGCCACTATCAGCCCGCTTTTCTCGGCCCTGATTCCGGCGTTCCCGGCCATTGAGTTTGGGGCGCACCTGCACACCACGCCCACCACCTGGCGCGAAAAGGTGAGCGCCGCCTACGAGGCTGGCTGCCGTCGCTTCGACGGCGCTATCGGCGGCATCGGCGGCTGCCCGATGGCGGCCGACGAGCTCACCGGCAACATGGCCACCGAAAAACTGCTGGCTTATCTGGCCGGGCAGGATGTAGCCACCGAGCTAGATATGGCCGCGTTTGGCCGGGCGCAGGCAATGGCCGCCACCGTTTTTCCCAGTCATTAATCCACTCATTACCATGGCCATTACCGTCGACCTATTCATCCCCTGCTTCGTCGACCAGCTCTACCCCACCACGGCCCTGAACATGGTGAAAGTGCTGGAGCGCCTGGGCGTGCAGGTCCATTACAACCCCGGCCAAACCTGCTGCGGGCAGCCGGCCTACAACGCCGGCTACCACCCGGCGGCCCGGGCCGTGGCCAACAAGTTTCTGGACGACTTTGCCGCGCCGGCCGCCGATGCCGGGCGCTACATCGTGAGCCCGTCGGCCTCGTGCGTGGGCATGGTGCGCAACAGCTACAACGAGCTGTTCGCTACCGAAACGCCCGCCCGGCAAAGCGCCTGCCGCGCCGTGCAGGGCCGCGTGTACGAGCTAACCGAGTTTCTGGTGGGCGTGCTGGGCGTGACGGCCGTGCCGGGCGCGCAGCTGGCCGGCCGCTACACCTACCACGACTCCTGCTCGGCCCTGCGTGAGTGCGGCATCGGCCCCGGCCCGCGCCAGCTGCTGGATGGCGTGGCCGGCCTGGAGCGCATCGAAATGGCCGAAACCAGCACCTGCTGCGGCTTCGGCGGCACGTTTGCCGTGAAGTTCGAGGCGATTTCGGTGGCCATGGCCCAGCAAAAAGTGGAGCATGCCCTCGAAACCGGGGCCGACTACCTCGTGAGCACCGACGTGAGCTGCCTCATGCACCTCGAATCCTACATCAAAAAGGAAAAGCTACCCCTCAGGTGCCTGCACATCGCCGACGTGCTGGCCAGCGGCTGGTGATTTCAGTTAAAAGAGGAGGGTTAAAAGCTGTTCGGATATTTCTCTCTGGGCTATCTGAATGGCTTTCAACTTTTAACTCTCCACTTTTAACTGGCAGTTGGGGCAGAGCCGGCACAGCGCCTTTTTAACTTTTAACTCTCCACTTTTAACTCCCTTACAGCGCCCGCCGAATCCGGTCTTTCAGGCCCTCGGTGGCTTCGAGCAGGGGCAGGCGCACGGCGGCTCCGCACACGCCCAGGCCTTGGAGGGCGGCTTTCACGCCCACGGGGTTACTTTCCTCATACATGAGCGGGTTGAGCGTGAGAAAACGGAAGAGGCCATCACGGGCCGCGGCAAAGTCGCCGGCCAGCGCGGCACGGGTGAGGTCGGAGAAGCGCTTGGGAAAGGCATTGCCCAGCACCGAGATGATGCCTTCGGCCCCGCAGGCGATGAGGGCGGGCGTGAGCATGTCGTCGCCCGAGAGCAGCAGGAAGCCCTCGGGCTTGCCGGCGGCAATGGCCAGGCACTGCTCCATGTTGCCGCTGGCTTCCTTGATGCCGATAATGTTGGGATGGCGGGCCAGGCGCAGCGTGGTTTCGGCGGTGATGTTGGACGCCGTGCGGCCGGGCACGTTGTAGAGGATGACGGGCAGCGGGCTGGCGTCGGCCAGGCGGGTGTAGTGGGCGATGAGGCCGGCCTGGCTGGGTTTGTTGTAGGCCGGGCTGGCCGAGAGAATCGCCGCCACGCCGGTCAGGTTGGTGGTGCGGAACAGCTCTTCGATGGCCAGGGTGTCGTTACCGCCGATGCCGTACACCAGCGGCACGCGGCTGGCCACGTGCCCGACGGCGGTGCGCAGTAGCTCGGCCTTTTCGGCGGCCGTGGTGGTGGGCGACTCACCGGTAGTACCGTTCACAACGAGGTACTCGACGCCGCCATCGATGCAGAAATCGAGTAATTGCCGCCAGCCGGCGTAGTCCACGGCCAAATCCGGGGTAAAGGGCGTGACCAGGGCCACGCCAGTGCCATGAAATGCGGGAAGACGGGAACCAGGAGTGTGCATGCCGGGAGTTTGAGCGTTAGTTTTGTGGGCTGCAAAAGTAGCAGGTCGGCCCGCTATTCGGCGGCGCAGGTTTGCAGGTTTCGGCATTCACCCCCAATTCACCCCCGGTTGCGAAGCCCGGCTTCGCGCGTTTCCATGAAAGTTTCTATTGCTTCCCTCCTGCTGGCCGCCCTGACTTTAGCTGCCTGCGACTCCAAAACCGCCACCACCGGCGAAACCGCCACCAGCAAAGCCACCGTGAGCGCGGCCGATTCGCTGGTGACCGACCCGGCCGCGGCTAAAACCTCGGGCACCCAGGCCACCGCCACCGATGAGGCCAACGCCACGCCCGGCCCCGACCCCAAAACCATCCCGGCCGGCAAGGCCGGCGACGCGACTGGCATTCTGGCCCGCCCGCAGGTACCCATCCTCTGCTACCACCAGATTCGAGACTGGACGGCCCGCGACTCGAAAGGCGCGAAGGACTACATCGTGCCCATCGCCGCCTTCAAGGCCCAGATGAAGATGCTGGCCGACAGCGGCTACCATACCGTATCGCCCGACCAGCTCTACGCCTACATGACCACTGGGGCCAAGCTACCGAGCAAGCCCATCATGCTCACGTTTGATGATACCGACCTCGACCAGTTCACTATTGCCCGGCCCACGCTGGCGCAGTACGGCTACAAGGCCATGTACTTCGTGATGACCGTGAGCCTGGGCCGCCCCCACTACATGACCAAGGCCATGGTGAAGCAGCTCTCCGACGAGGGCAACGTCATCGGCTCGCACACC